>JALOOJ010000044.1 GCA_025454475.1 Anaerolineae bacterium | reverse complement strand
CAACCCGAGATCTACCGCCGGGCCTACAAGTTCACCCATGCGAAGGACGCAATCGTGGCACGGCTGACGGGTGTATTTGCCACCGATCCCTCCGATGCATCGGGGATGAACCTCTATGACCTTGGCACAGGTGAGTGGTCGCCGCAGATCCTGAAAGCCGTTGGCCTCGACCCCGAGCTGCTTCCAAGCGTACGATCCTCGAGCGCCGTCGTCGGGGCGGTGGCGAAGTCGGTCGCTGGCGACGCCGGGGTGCGTGAGGGTACTCCGGTCGTCATTGGTGGTGGTGACGGTGCCTGCGCAGCGGCGGGCGCGGGCGTCGTGGCTGAAGGGACAGCCTATAACTATATTGGCTCATCGTCATGGATTGCGCTGGCTGCTCGCGCTCCGATCTTCGACCCCGACTATATGACCTTCACCTTTGCCCACCTCATCCCAGGCATGTTCATGCCCGATGGAACTATGCAGGCGGCGGGCGCCTCATACCAGTGGATGCGCGATCAGCTCTGCCCCGTCGAAGCTCAGACCGCGCAGGCGTTGCAGGTCAGCCCCTATGAGGTGATGAACGAGCTGGCGGCTCAGTCGCCGCCGGGCGCCAATGGACTGCTCTTCCTGCCCTACTTGATGGGTGAACGCAGCCCGCACTGGAACACAAATGCAAGGGGAGCTTTCGTGGGACTGACCATCCGCCACACCCGCGCCGACATGATTCGTGCCGTCCTTGAGGGTGTGGCTATGAACCTGTGCACGATCCTTGATGCTTTCCGCGCGCAGGGCGCCGAGGTCAAGGCAATGCGGCTTATCGGCGGGGGGGCACGTGGGCGCCTCTGGAACCAGATTATGGCCGACGTCTACGGCATCCCCGTTCAGCGCCTGGCTATCCTCGAGGAGGCCACCTCTATGGGCGCCGCTCTGGCGGGCGGCGTGGGTGTGGGACTCTACCCCGATTTTGCTGTGGCCACCGTGATGAACCCGGTGGCCGAAATCATGGAGCCGAATCTGCGCAATCGGGATCTCTACGCCGAACTCACGTCGCTCTTCAGGGATACGTACCGGGCGCTCGTCCCGGTATATGACCGGCTAGGCAAGTCCCAATAGGATGGAATAGGTCGTAGGGAGCGGACCGTCCCCCCTCCCGACCTATCCCTGATCCCCTGTCGCCAATCCGCTTACCCTAACGTCGCTGCGACAAACCCCGCCAGGTCCGCTTTGAGCTTCGCCAGTGACGGTTGGTGCAGGTACATCATGTGCCCGGCCTCGTAGTACCCCATTGTGACGTGATCTTCCAACGTGGGATCAAGCTCCAGGTGGCTGAACGTATACTGGGTAGCGAAATAGGGCGTTGCCAGGTCGTAGTAGCCGTTGCCCACGAAAACCCTGAGATACGGATTGTACGTGATCGCCTGCCGCAGGCTCTCCGCGACGTTCAGATACTCGTTCTGGTGCTTGCTGTAGTCCCAGGGCTGCACGGTGTCGGTGAGAATCGCGTAGGACTGGTCACTTTTGAAGTCGAGCACAGAGCGCACGTAATGGTTCAGCGCCGCCGTGTAGGCGCCCTGGACAATCGCATAGCTGGGATCGTAGGCATGACTCTCACCAGCCGCGTCACGGTCAATGCCCTTGATGCGCGAGTCGAATCGACCAATCGTGCGGCGCTCATCGCGCAGCAGCTCCTTCACGAACCGGTGGATGTTGATCCGCAGGTTCGTCTGTTCTATGTATGACTCCGCCAGGCCCGTATAGCGGGCCAGCATCGCCACCACTTCGGCGCGCTCGCTGACGGAAAGACTGGAGCCCTGCATCAGAGCCGCGTTGTACGCCCCTCTGGCAAAGGCCTCGACATAGCTCAGGAACTCGATCAGACCGAGCGCCTGGAGATCTTGCGGTAGCCTATGGTGATACCACGCCGTCGCCGCATAGGTGGGGAGGAAGAGAACGTATGGTAGATCGTTGCCGAGCGTGAAGCGTGCCGTCTGGAAGTTGAGAATCGCCGAGACCAACATGATTCCGTTGACGTACATCCCCAGCTCTTCTTGCAAGTACGACGACAGGCCCGCGGCCCGTGTCGTGCCATAGCTCTCGCCAATGAGGAACTTGGGGGAGTGCCAGCGCTGCGACCGCGTCGTGAACAGGCGGATGAACTCACCCACACTCTCGACGTCCTGCTCAACCCCATGGAACTGCTTGGCCTCTTCGCCCGGCGCGGGACGGCTGTAACCTGTGCTCACCGGATCGATGAACACCAGATCGGTCACGTCGAGTAACGAGTATTCGTTATTCACCAGCTTGAACGGGGGCGGCAGGGGATCTCCCTCCGTGTTCATCAACACGCGCTGCGGTCCCAGCACGCCCAGATGCAACCAGACCGAGGAGGAGCCCGGCCCGCCGTTGAAAGAGAACGTGATCGGGCGTTGGCTCACATCCTCTACATTGTTCTTCGTATATGCGACATAGAATACCGATGCCTTTTGGCTGCCCTCGTCATCCTTGAGGATCAGCGTCCCGGCCTTCGCCGTGTACCCGATCTCCTGCCCTCCAACGATGACGGTATGCT
Organism: Anaerolineae bacterium; assembly: GCA_025454475.1. Classification (GTDB taxonomy): domain Bacteria; phylum Chloroflexota; class Anaerolineae; order B4-G1; family SLSP01; genus PWVB01. Next base: position 21,162 of record JALOOJ010000044.1, on the reverse strand, counting down.
TCGTCTCCGAGGTGATCTCCTCCAGATCACGCTTTCCTGCACCCTGTCGGGCATCGGGTTCGACGGCGTCCTTCGACGCTACATCGACGGGCTTGCGTCCGCTATCCTTCGCCATCTTGTCCTCCTGAGTTGTATGCGCCAGAAGTGCCCAGTCCTGTCGTACGGGCTCTGGTAGCGGTGTCAGTATAGGACCTGCGGTCCGCTCGTCAATCAATCATACCCTTTGACGTGCCGGCGGGAGCCGCTACACTCACCTGGAACTCCGGCTGGAACAAAGAGGCGACCCGTGAGGATTGGGTTGGTGCAGATGGTGTGTGAGAAAGCAGCACTGCGGGAAAACCTGGCGCAGATGGCGACGATCTATGCCGAGGCGGTGGAGCGCGACGTGGATGTCGTAGGCTTCCCGGAGATGTGCCTGACGGGCTATGTTGATCCGCTGAAGTGGCCCAAGGCAGTGCTGCCACTCAATAGCCCGGAGGTGACATCAGCAGTAGCGCTGACGCGTGGCTGCGCGACAGTGCTGCTCTTCGGACTTGTGGAGACGCACCCCGACGGCGACAAGCCGTATATCACACAGATCGTGGCCCGCGACGGGTCGGTGCTTGGGATCTACCGCAAGCGGACAGTTGTCGACGAGGAGGCCGATTGGTTCTCGCCGGGCGGACCGGTGTTGATCTTCACCCACGACGATGTCACCTGCGGTATCGCGATCTGTGCCGATATCGGCAACCGTAGCGTCTTTGCAGACCTGACGGCGCAAGGGGCGCGGTTGGTCTTCGAGCTGGCGGCGCCTGGGCTCTACGGCGCGCAGGAGACACGCAACTGGCAGTCTGGTTTCACCTGGTGGGAGGGAGAGTGCCGCGATCACCTGGGTGCTTACGCCAGAGAATTCGGCCTGTGGATCGCCGTGGCGACGCAGGCAGGGCGCACGATAGACGAAGACTTCCCTGGCGGGGCGTTCTGCTTCGCGCCGACGGGCGAACGGGTCTTCGCTTCACCGGACGGAGCGCCGGGTGTTGTCTGGTTGGCCGTGGATCTGTGATGTTTTGTCACGACAAGCCCTGAGACGCAGGTCAACGCAGACTGAGCGCGATGGTATAATCGCGTTGGCTTGCTAGGGTAAGGTCATCTGAGGATTGCCGGGAGGATAGGGTGGAGATAACGGTTACACGGGCCGACCAGAGTCAGATCCACGACCCCACTCGTGCGTTCGACTTCGACACTCTCATCGACCGGCGCCAAACCTACAGCACGAAGTGGCGGCTCTACGATGACGATGTGCTCCCAATGTGGATCGCTGATATGGACTTCGCCGCGCCACCTGTCGTCATCCAGGCCCTCCGCGAGCGCGTCAACCACGGCGTGTTTGGCTACGAGGGCCACTCTACAGAGCTGAAGGAACTCATTGCCGCTCGGCTCGCGCGGCTGTATGGCTGGCATGTCGAGGCTGACGCCATCGTCTTTGTTCCGGGTGTCGTCACCGGCTTCAACGTCGCGATTCGGGCGCTTGTGGCACCCGACGAGGGGGTGATGATCCAGACGCCTGTCTATGGCCCAATCCTGCACGCCGCACAGGGCTCAGGGGTACAGGCGCAGTCAGCGCGCCTGACTCGCGAGCCCGACGGTCGATACAGCATCGATATTGATCGGTTTTCGGAGGCAATCACTGATGGAACGCGGTTGTTTCTGCTGTGCAACCCGCACAATCCTGTTGGCCGCGTGCTCACCAGCGAGGAGCTGCTCCCGATGGCGGAGGCCTGCCTGCGCCACGACACGATCATCTGTTCCGATGAAATCCACTGCGATTTGGTCTATAGCGACCACCGACACGTCCCGATCGCCAGCCTGGCGCCTGAGATCGAGGCGCACACCATCACCCTGATGGCACCCAGCAAGACGTTCAACATCGCTGGGCTACACTGTGGATTCGCGATCATCCCAAATCCTGATCTCCGTCGAGCGTATAACAGAGCACGTGGAGCGCTCGTAGGCCCACCCAACCTCATGGGATATGTTGCAGCCCAAGCGGCTTACGCCGGTGGTCAGCCGTGGCTCGAGGCACTTCTGAGCTATCTGCAGGCCAATCGCGATTTCATGCTAGACTACGTGGCAAAGTTTATGTCTCAGCTCCGGGTGGCGGCCCCTGAGGGTACCTACCTAGCCTGGATCGACTGCAGCGCCGCCGATCTCCCTCAGTCACCCAAGGCGTTCTTCCTGGAACGCGGGCGTATAGCCTTCAATGACGGCACAGACTTTGGGCCGGATGGCGAGGGGTATCTGCGACTGAACTTCGGCTGTCCCCGCCAGCTCCTGGTGGAGGGTCTTGAGCGCATGCGTGGTGCGCTGGGCACGCTGTAACGCTTGACGAGGCAACAATCCGGGCTATCTTGCACACTACTGCGGCGTCACGCCCAGGCGGCGCGGCAGCTCTAGGCACGACCGATTTCCAGGAGATGCACTATGGCAGACAAAGCCGCCGGGCGCGACCTGCCCGCCACAGATGACATAGCAGCTCGCGAAGAGGCCGCTGCGCCCCTGCAGGTCGCTCTGGGTCTCTCGCTCGAGATAGCCGAGCTCTTGACACCCACAACGGCGATGGCCCCACTACTTCAGCGGGCCGCGGAACGCATCCAGATTCGCTGCGGATTCGACGCGGTTACGCTGTATCTCGTCGACGCCACCACGGATTCGATCCAGGCGCGCGCTCACGTCGGGCGGGGACAGCCACCCTTTGGGGCAGGCGGCACCTGGGTCCCTATCGACCAAGCGGATTTCCTCGGGCAGGCCATCCGGACGCGCCGAAGCCTTGCAGAAGCAGCGGCGCCCCACCGCCCTGTACCCCTGCTAACCCGAGATCGCGGAGGCTCAGCGCGGACAATAGCCGTGCCGCTGGAGGTCCACGATCAAGTTATCGGTTTGCTCCATATCCGGTCGGTCCAGAGCGCTGACGGTGAGCCCGCTAGCCTTAGCGCCCTGCATGCCGTAGGATGCCATCTGGCAGCCGTAATCGACCACGCGCAACGCTACGACCGTGAGCAGCAGCAGCGGCAGCTCATCGAGAAACTCAACGTCATCGGGCGAACCCTCGCCCAGACCCTCGACCCGGAGCGCGTTCTCGACATGATCCTGATGCACCTCGCCACGATTGTGCCTCACGATCGCGGGGCAATCATGCTGCAGGAGGGCAGCGAGCTCATCATGCGCGCGATCAGGGGATTCCCGGCGTACGCCAGCCCGCTACGGATTCGCGTCCCGATCCGTACCGACGACGTGTACCAGACCGTCTACCGCACCAGACAGCCACTGCTTATCGCCGACATCTCCAAGCGCCCTGACTGGCAGCATGTCGAAGGGCTACCGCCGGCGCAGTCGTGGCTCGGTGTCCCCCTGCTTGTAGAGGACCAGGTTATCGGCATGCTGAGCCTGACCCGGGAGCGGCCCGATCCCTATACGGACGAAGAGGTGTCGCTCTCGCTGTCCTTTTCGCACCAGGCGTCCGTGGCGCTCAACAACGCACGGTTGTACGACAGCCTGACACAGGTCAACGCAACACTGGAGCAGACCGTGAGCCAGCTGCGGCAACAGAGCTTCGAGCTGCAGGTTGCCTTCGAGCAACTCAAACGCCTTGACAAAGCCAAGACCGACTTTATTACCGTCGCCTCGCACGAACTGCGCACCCCCTTGACCGTCCTGAGTGGCTACGGCCAGATGCTGGCAAGCGACCCTGTAGTCGCGAACGATGAGTTCCGCGGGCAAGTCATCAACGGACTGCTCGCTGGCACCGGACGGCTCAACACCATTGTCGACAACATGCTCGATATGGCGCGCATTGACAGCCAGACCCTCGAGCTCAGTCCCGAGCCGATGTTCCCCGCCGTTTTGATCAAGGCGATCTATCCTACGCTCAAACAAGCTTTGCGCGAGCGTCACATCACGATGACCCTCGACAAGAGCCTATCATCGTTACCCCTTATCGAGGCAGATACCACCGCGATTCGCAAAGTGCTTCGGCATCTGATGGTCAATGCGGTGAAATACACACCTGATAGGGGCTCCGTACGCATCTGGGGGCGCACACTAGGAGCACGCGAGACAACCCTTGGGCAGCCCGCGATTGAGGTGGTCGTCAGCGACACCGGCATCGGGATTGATCCTTTGGTGCGGGATCTGATATTCGCCAAGTTCTACAAGACCGGGCAGACGGCAACGCACTCATCGGGTGAGACCAAGTTCAAAGGAGGCGGACCGGGTCTCGGCCTTGCCATAGCTCGGGGCATTGTGGAGGCTCACGGCGGCCGTATCTGGGTCGAAAGTCCCGGCTACGACGAAGAGCGCTGCCCGGGGAGCGATTTCCACGTGGTTCTACCCCTGAAACCCGCCATGGTGCTGGCCGAAGGAAGATAACACAACAAGAAAGCCCCCGCAATCACGGGGGCTTTCTTGTTGGAAGTAAACTAGCTAGAAAATGTGGAATGCCGCGATGATGGGCGCGAATAGCGACGACACCAGCGACATTACCGTGATCAGCGTATTCAGCGAGGGGCCAGCGGTGTCCTTGAAGGGATCGCCCACCGTATCACCCACCACACTGGCCTTGTGTGCCTCCGAACCCTTGCCACCGAAGTGACCGCTCTCGACGTACTTCTTGGCATTGTCCCACAGGCCACCGGCGTTCGCCATCAGTAGCGCAAAGATGATCCCCGTGAAAATCGCGCCACCGAGGAAGGCGCCCAGCGCCTCAGCCCCCATTACGAAGCCCACGATCAACGGGAGGACAACCGCCAGGAATGCCGGCAGGATCAAGGCAGTCAGAGCATTCTCTGCAGCAAGCGACACACAAGTTACGTAGTCCGGTTCCTCAGTCCCCAGTAGAATGCCGGGATGCTCGCGGAACTGCTTGCGAATCTCCTCGATCATATCGAAGGCGTTGTGGGTCACCGAAAGCATCGTCAAGGCACTAAACAGCGGTGGCGTCACAGCTCCCAGGAAGACACCGGCGATGACCATCGGGTTCAGCAAGCTGATGACCATCGGTTGGGCGGCCCCTCCGAACTCGACCATCGCCTGGTAGATCTCACTCGCATAGGCTGAGAACAGCGCTAGCACAGTCAGTGCTGCCGCGCTGATGGCGAAGCCCTTGGTAATGGCCTTCGCCGTATTGCCCGCAGCATCGAGGACATCCGTGACCTCGACGACGGCCTCAGACATCCCTGCCATCTCGGCGATGCCACGTGCATTGTCCACAATGGGACCGTAAGCATCTGAGGAGACGATCATACCGCTCACCGCCAGCATGCCAACGGCGGCGATACCAACACCATAGACGCCATTGATCACCGTAGATGCATCAGCGACGTAGTAGGCGATCAGCGTAGCGATCACAATGCCGACGACTGAGGGAACAATACTGATCAACCCGTAGCTGAAGCCGGTGATGATCGTGACAGCCGAGCCTGAGCCGGATACCTTCGCAGTCTCGACAACAGGAGGGCGATCGTCGCCGGTGAAGAAGTCAGAGGTGAAGCCAATAACCGTGCCGGTGATCAAACCGGCGAGCGTGGCCCACAGGGCTGCAGTGTCGATGCCTGCGATGAGCACCAGGGCAGTGACCATAATCGCAAAGATGATCGTCGTCAGAACCGTACCGCGGTTCAGGGCGGGTCCGGGCTTGTCGCCCTCTTTCACCTTCACAAGCTGCAACCCAATGAGGGACGCGAAGCTACCCAACATGCACAGGATCAGCGGGAAGATCGTGTATAGCGTGTGCTGATCACCCGATAGGTTCGGAAGTGCGGTGCCGAGCAACATCGCCGCGACCGTGCTAGCCACATAGCTGTCGAAGATGTCAGCGCCCATGCCTGCTACGTCGCCCACGTTGTCGCCAACATTGTCGGCCACAACTGCGGGGTTACGAGGATCATCCTCAGGGATACCAACCTCAACCTTGCCCACCAGGTCAGCGGCGATGTCGGCGGTCTTCGTGTAGATGCCACCACCGGCCTTGGCCAGCAGTGCCAGCATCGAGGCGCCGAAGCTGAAGCCCAGCACCATTTCCGCCTGCTTGGTCACCAGAAAGATCAGGTTCATCCCAAGCAGGGCCAGCCCCACCATTGCCAGGCCCATCACCGAGCCGGCCTTGAAGCTGACGTTGAAGGCTGGCGTGATGCCCTTCTCAGCAGCGACTGAAGTGCGGACATTGCCCTTAACCGCGACGGTCATACCCATGTACCCGGCCACGGACGAGCAGAGCGCGCCAAAGATGAAAGTCACGGCGATGCCCAGTCCATATCCCGGAGTGCGCTGGATACCAAACACGATGGCCAGGATAATCGACATTGCCACTGCGAGCATAGCCAAAGCGGTGTATAGCTTCTTGAGGTACGACTTGGCGCCATCCTCAATCCACTTCGCCACGCGCCGGGCACGCTCGTTGCCGGGATCCTGCTTCACTACCCAGCGAAAGGTCACCACGGCAACCCCAACCGAGATGAGACCAGCAATGAAACTGAAAACTACCCAAATGTCCATGTCTCCTCCAAGCCTCCTACAGAATCGTATCGCGCTTCACCCACACAAATAGGCTCCAGCTTTTCTCCAGGCACCAACTGTGGGCCCCTGGCGAGCTCACACCGCGGTAGACCCAGGAGAGAGCTGTGAGCCTCTGGTAGATCAGCGGATGGCTATCCGGGTCGCGCTTCACGCCCAAACCCGGTAGCCACCCGAACTACGCCTACGTTACATATCGGCCGATCGCCACCAGCGGTAGTGCTTGCTCCTCAGAATCTCCGCCGGGGGAAGCGAGAAACATCTCAAGTGCCGTTCGTTCCCCACAAACAGGCCCGTCTTCAGGAGCCGATATGGGAACGTGGGTGCACTGATGCGGTCCACCATCTTGGTGTGAATGATCTTCGTCCGCAGATCGACGAGACACTGCCTCAGGTGATCAATGTTCGCGTACGGCAGGTCCCCGACACTCCCATATTCCGGGTTGCTCGCCAACTCGCCAAGGCGCAACTCCGCAAAGCATACAGCCGGCAGCTTCAGCAGCGTCGTGGGATGCTTGACGATCAGATCGTAGAAGTCGAGGGGGCCCAGCGTGCTCACGACGAGCGGATTGACCGGCGCGATCTCCTGATAGAGATGTAGACCTCCCGTGTCTTCGGGGCAAGCGTCGGCACCGTCGACCCCCAGGGTACGCCCATCCTGCGTCACAAGGTACAGCTTGTGAATAGCATCCAGGGAAATCCGTTCCAACGCACGATAGACCGAGATGTACACAGACCGTTTGGGAGTGCCGTCGTCATGCGGCACACATCGGCGCAGGCCTTCTTCGATGGGAAGGTCCTCGGTCCGGAAGTCGGGATCCATCTCGAAGAAGATCGCCTGACCCCGAGACCTCTTCTCGGAACCGACCGCGTAATACGCACCAAACTCCTCGGGGGACAGTTGCGACGCGATCAAGGCCTCCGGCAACATCGACAGGTACAGGTGCTTGGTATACTCAGCCATGGTCTACCCTCCTTTGGTGGGACGCTAGAAAACGGCTAGAATGTATCGTTGAGCACGCAGCCAAGCCCATCCTAATGGCCTGAATGGTCCTCTCTCCCCTACTGACATTATACCACAGTTGGTGCGCGGCCCGGGAGATCCTACGTGGGCTGATTGCCCGCGTTCGCGCCGTTCCCACGATGGTAAGCCAGTTGGCGGCAACCTCAAATCCCCTATAATACGCCGTTGCTCACCGGCTGCTTGGGTAGCCAGTCTATCACAGTCATAGAGGGGTGCCAATGGCACAAGACATGAAGCGGCATCGCCGCGCTGATGGCGCAATGGCGGTGAATCGGCCCCGTGTAGCGCCGTGGGTGCTCCTGGCCATCGGAGTGCTCGCAGTCTCCACGGCTTCGACGTTCATCCGACTCGCGCAGCTAGAGGTTACCTCGCTCGCCGTGGCTGCATGGCGACTGACGTTTGCTTCAGCCATGCTTGTCCCTTTTGTAACGCGCTCTGTGCGCGATTCCTGGCGAAAGCTGACCCGCTCAGACTGGGGACTGCTGTTCGTTTCAGGCGCAGTTCTTGCCGTGCATTTCCATACCTGGATTACATCACTCGGGATGACATCAGTCGCCGCCTCAGTGGTGCTGGTGAGCACGAATCCCCTCTTCGTCGTCCTGCTCTCGCGCTTCTTGCTCAAAGAACCCCTACACTCGGGCACTATCACCGGCATCCTCGTCGCCGTCGCCGGCTCCGCCATCATCGGTCTGGAGGACTTCGGCGCCGGAACTCACCAGATCCTCGGCGACGTCCTGGCGGTTTCGGGCGCACTAGCTGTGGCGATCTACCTTCTCATCGGGCGGCGATTGCGCCCGCGCCTCCCTCTGGTGGCCTACATACTGCCGGTCTATGGATGCGCGGCGATTATCCTGATGGCACTAGCCCTAGCCACGCGCACGCCCCTGGTCGGGTATGCCCCGCGGAACTGGTTACTTCTACTGCTCGTGGCCCTGATTCCGCAGGGGATCGGCCACTCGTCCTTTAACTGGGCCCTCAGACACGTATCACCTACGATTGTGTCCCTGGCGGCTCTGGCTGAGCCCATTGGCTCAACGTTGCTAGCCTGGCTGGTTCTAGGCGAGGCGGCAACGCTGATTACGCTCGCTGGCGGGGTGCTGATCCTTGCCGGCATCGCCCTGGCGGTGCACAGACCATGAATCTACTCCTGCTGCTGCTCCTCGGAAGTATCTGGGGGACTTCGTTCCTCTTTATCAAGATCGTGGTCAGCGAGATTGGCCCTATGACCCTGGTAGCCGGGCGCCTGGGCATTGCTTCGCTGCTCATCTGGGCTCTCGTCTGGATCCGAAAGATGCCGCTGCCGCATGAATGGCGACTGTGGCGCTCATACGCGGTCGTGGGGCTGCTCAACGGCGCCCTACCTTTCGGCCTGATCTCCTGGGGTGAGCAGTATATCCCCAGCGGCTGGGCCGCGCTGCTGCAGGCTACCACCCCGATCTTCACAATCCTGCTCGCCCATATCCTCACGCAGGATGACCGCATCAACATCCTGAAGGCGGTGGGCGTCGCGCTTGGGTTTTCCGGCGTCGGGATGTTAATGTGGCCGCAGGTACGCGAGGGAGTCACCGCATCCGTTTGGGGGATGCTTGCGATTGTGGGGTCGTCCGTTTCCTATGCACTGGCCTCGATATTCGCGCACAAGCATCTAGAAGGCCAGTCTCCGATGACATCGGCTGCGGGGCAGTTCACGATGGGCTTCCTGTTCATCGTGCCCTTCGCTTTTCTCCTTGAGCAACCATTGGCCATCTCAGTCTCCGGGAAGGCCCTGGCCAGTTGGATCACCCTTGCTGTCATCGGGACCGTGGTCGCCTACGTGATCTACTACACCCTGCTGGCACGTACCACGGCGACCTTCACGGTCCTGGTGACTTATATCGTCCCAGTTAACGGCCTGATCCTCGGGTCGCTGGTCCTCGGCGAGCACCTCAGTCCTATGCTTGTGGTGAGCCTGGCACTGATCCTGGGCGGAGTTCTTCTGGTCAGACGATAGGGGTGATCTTTTGGCAAATCCATCCCTATGGTGGTAAAATCTGACCTGGTCTGATGCCAGGAACCTGAAGAGGCGAGGGGAATGCAATATAGCAACGTCTGCATCGAGGGTCTGGGATACGTTATCCCTGAACGGGTCGTAACCACAGCTTGGTTTGAGGAGCAACTTCAGCCTGTCTATCGAGTGCTGGGCACGCCCGAGGGCTATATTGAGCGTCTTACCGGCATCAAGGAACATCGCTGGTGGGCTGATGATGTGCGGGTGTCTGACGGCTCGGCTTGGGCGGGTGAGAAAGTGCTCGCATCAACAGGCGTCGACCGCGGCGAGATTCAGTGTCTGATCAACACCTCCGTGTGTCGGGACTACATCGAACCGGCAACGGCATCGATTGTCCACAACAAACTGGGCCTGTCGCAGGCCGCCATGAGCTTCGATATCGTCAACGCCTGCCTGGGCTTCCTCAACGGTATGTTGATCGTTGCCAATATGATCGAGCTCGGCCAGATCGATACGGGTATGGTGGTGGCCGCTGAGGATCCGCGCGAGGGCCAACTATGGACGATTGACCATATGCTTAGTAGCCCCCCGGACCGTGCGACGCTTCGCGACAACCTGGCTTCGTTCACGCTGGGATCGGCCTCGGTCGCGATGATTCTGCGGCACAGAAGCAGGTCGCAAACCGGCAAGCGCTTGCTTGGCGGCGTATCCTATAGCAATACCGCCAATTGCGAGCTGTGTGTGGCTCAGCGCACATGGATGCGGACCAAGTCGTCGGCGTTGCTGGAAGAGGGTACCAAGGTCGTTGCCGAGGCCTGGCAACGGTTCAGATCCGCCCTCGGCTGGACCAATGATATGGTGGACCGGCTTTTCACCCACCAAGTCAGTGAGCCACAGCGCCAGGTCGCGCTCAAGGCACTGGAGCTGTCGACCGAGATCGACTATCCGACGCTCCAATACCTGGGAAACACGGCATCGGTCGCCGCCCCCATCTCGATGGCGATCGGGCTCGACAACGGGTTCGTCCACGATGGAGATCGCGTCGTACTCTTTGGCGTGGGCAGCGGAATCAACAGCATCGTCCTCGGTATCCAGTGGTAGCGACCGCACCCCGAATGGGTCCTGACCGACCCGCACAGTACCCATTTACCTCACGCTGGTGCGACGTTCCCGGGGCTCGGATGCACTTCCTGGACGAGGGACCGCGCGATGGAGTCCCCGTAGTGATGTGCCACGGCAATCCTACCTGGTCGTATTACTACCGAACCCTCATTCCCTCGCTCAGCCGAACGTACCGGGTGATCGTGCCGGACCACGTCGGCTGCGGGTTCTCGGACAAGCCGCAGGACTACGCCTACACGCTGGAGCAGCACATCCGGAATCTGGAGACATTGATCAGCCATCTGGGGTTGCGGCATATCACCCTCGTCGTACATGACTGGGGCGGCGCCATCGGGATGGGCTATGCTACTCGACATCCAGACACCGTTGACCGATTTGTGATCTTCAACACGTCAGCCTTCTACCTGCCCGCGGTCCCCTGGGTACTAAGAGTGGCGCGCAGTCCTGTCCTCGGCGCGGTGCTACTCCGTGGGTTCAACGCTTTCGCAGGTCTTGCTGTCTGGCTTGGCGTGGGCCATCGCGACCGGATGACGCAGGAGGTGCGCAGCGGCTATCTGGCGCCCTATGGTAACTGGCACGACCGGATCGCCATCTATAGATTTGTCCAAGACATTCCGCTCGCCGCGGCCCACCCCACCAGACGCACGGTCGACGCAATCGATCGCGCTCTGCCATCTCTTTGTGGTCGCCCGATGCTCATCCTCTGGGGCGCAAAGGATTTCGTTTTTACAGTGAAGGACTTCCTTGCCGGGTGGCGCGAGCGCTTTCCGGGTGCCGAGGTCCACATCTTCGACGATGCGGGTCACTACGTGGTCGAAGATGCCCACGAACGCATCCTACCACTGATGCAGGCGTTCCTGGGGCGAGTGGAAGCCTAACCGCTGAAGGCTCTCACGGAACCATCACTCATGTCCGACACCTACAACATCGCTGCCGCACTCGCTGACATGGCTGCCCGGGCCCCCTATCGGCCGGGGGTAATCTTCCCAGCCGGACGCGATCATCAGGGTCGCGCGATTACGACGCAGTTCAGCTTCCGGCAACTCAACGAGCTATGTGATGGTTACGCCCACGGCCTTGCCGATCTCGGCATCCGGAAGGGCGACCGTGCGCTGATGCTGGTGCGGCCCGGCGTCGACCTCATTGCCGTGGTGTTCGCCCTCGTAAAGATGGGGGCCGTTCCTACCTTGGTCGACCCCGGGATGGGACTGCGTGCCTTTCTGCAATGCGTCTCGGAGACCGAGCCGCGCGCGCTGATTGGCCAGCCGGTCGCACACCTACTGCGGCGAGCTGCACCCCGCCCCTTTGCCACCGTCCAACACGCGATAATGGTGGGGGGAAACCGCGCCCTCAGCCGCGTCCTGGTTGAGGCGCACCTCGATGACCTTAATAGCACCCAGCGCGGGCCGTTCGCCACAGTGCCGACAGCGTCTCACGACGAGGCCGTGATTGCCTTTACATCGGGCAGCACAGGGATCCCGAAGGGTGTCGTCTACCAACATGGGATGTTTCGGGCCCAAGTCGAGCTTCTGCGCGATGTTATTGGCATCCAGCCAGGTGAGGTCGACCTCGCCCTGCTCTACATCTTTGCCCTCTTCAACCCGGCGCTGGGCGTCACGACTATCATCCCGGATATGGACCCGACGAAGTCCGCTGAGGTGAACCCCGCCTACATCGTCGAGGCTATCCAGACGCACGGCGTCACCAATGCCTTCGGCTCGCCGACGATCTGGAAGCGCGTGGCCCCCTACTGCCTTGAACGCGGGATCAGGCTGCCTTCCATCAAACGGCTGCTGATGGCGGGAGCGCCAGTCCCACCGGAGCTGATACGGACCATGGTAACCGACATCCTCAGCGGTGACGCTGATATTCTCACGCCCTTTGGGGCCACCGAGGCTATGCCGCTCACCACGATAAGCGGACGGGAGATCATCGCGGAGACCGCCGAGCTCACCGAGGCGGGCAAGGGCATGTGCGTAGGCGTTGCACTCCCTGGCGTTTCGATCCAGGTGATCGGTATCTCAGATGAGCCGATCAGCGAGTGGCGCACCGACCTGGCCTTGCCCGCAGGCGCCATTGGTGAGATCGTGGTGAAGGGCCCTATGGTCACCCTGACCTATCTCAACCGCCCTGACAAGACGGCTTTGGCCAAGATCAGCGAGGGCGGTGCGATCTGGCACCGGATGGGAGATCTGGGGTATTTCGATGACCGGGGACGGCTTTGGTTCTGCGGGCGCAAGGCGCACCGCGTACAGACCAAGGTCGGGACGCTCTATCCTGTGATGGTCGAGACCATCTTCAACCGCCACAGCAACGTCGCCAGAACTGCACTCGTGGGTGTCGGGACAGGAAATGACCAGGAGCCCGTGCTGGTCGTCGAGCCACTCCCGGGCAAAGCCCCAGCCGACGTCCTGGCGCAGCAGCGCTTTACGATGGAACTGCTCTCCCTCGGAGCCGAGTATGCGCATACCAGAGCCATCGAGCGCGTGCTCTTCTACCCTGGTACGTTCCCCACAGACGTGCGCCATAACGCGAAGATCCAGCGGGAGAAACTGGCGGGATGGGCGGCAACGCAGTTGCGGCGACACGGAGCAACGGCAGGGATAGCGGCGTTGCAGACCTCAACGGATGGTATTCTGCAGGCGCCCGGTGAACCGCCGCGAGCCCCAAGGGCTCTGGGGCTTCTCGGGCTCTTAGCTGGCGTTGGCCTCGCGCTCTATTGGCTGATCGCCCGACCCAGAAGCCGGCGAGGCCCTTGAGCTCCTCGTGATATTTCCACGGAGTCGTCCCAGGTCAGCAAATGCGACCTTTGAACCGTCCTCCACGAGCAAGTACCTCGTCGCGCTGCAGAGCTCAATGATCTTCCCCGGGGCGCGACGACTGTGACGAACGGACGCACGTGTCACGCGCTGGTCACCGGTGGTGGTGGCTTCCTCGGACGCTATATCGTCGAACAGCTCATCGAGCGCGGCGACACAGTCACCACATTCTCACGCAGCAACTACCCGGAGCTGGACGCCCTTGGCGCCGATCAAGTCCGCGGTGACCTCCGGGATCGCGACGCCGTCATTGCGGCCTGTCGGGACGTCGACGTAGTCTACCATGTAGCTGCCAAGGCCGGACTCTGGGGACCGCGGGAGGATTTCTACGAGGCCAACGTCACAGGCACCGAAAACGTCATCGCCGCATGTCGGACCAACTGCGTGAGGAAGCTGGTCTACACAAGCTCCCCCAGCGTTATCTTCGATGGCACGGATCAGCGGGGTGTTGACGAAGGCTATCCCTACCCGGGCGCTTACGAGAGTCCCTATCCCGAGACCAAAGCTATCGGCGAGCAGGCCGTCCTGGCGGCGAACTGTGCGGAGTTGCTGACCGTCTCACTGCGCCCGCATCTTATCTTCGGCCCGCGCGACAGTCATCTGCTGCCTTCTCTGATCGCGCGAGCCAAACACGGGCGCATTCTGCAGGTCGGCGACGGTACCAACAGGGTAGACCTGACATATGTCGAGGACGCCGCACGGGCGCATCTGCTCGCGGCGGATGCCCTGACGCCCGATTCGCCTGTGGCCGGCAGGGCCTACTTTATCAGCCAGGATGAGCCCGTTGTGCTCTGGTCGTGGATCGGCGATTTCCTGGCGCGGCTCGACCTACCGGCAATACGGCTTAGGATTCCACTGCGCCCTGCCCGCAGTGTGGGTGCCATCCTGGCGGGGCTCTATCGGGGTCTGAAACTGCGCGGAGAGCCGCCGCTCACCCCCTTCCTCGCCAGCGAGTTGGCTCAGAACCACTACTACGACATTACCCGCGCCAAACGAGACCTCGGCTACCGCCCGCGCTTCACGATGGCTGAGGCGACGGACAAAACGATTGCCGCATTGGGCACTACAGCGCGCGTGCCAGCACCTCGGCCAGCTCCGCATCGGTGAGCTTGATCGGGTTCCCCTTCATGCTGCTGGCACGTTGTGTCTTTTCGACGATCTCGCCGAATTGCTCCCGCGCCACCCCATAGCGTGCCAGGCCGGGAACAGCCAACTTCTCACAGAGCTTCTTCGTCCATGCGACGCCGTTCTGCGCTGTGGCCTCAAAGTCCCCAGTAAGGATAGAGGCAATCTCGTCATAACGCGCCAGCGCGGGGTTCCTGGGCTCCCGCGAGAGCAGCGCACTTACATTCGCCTGCATCACGAAGGGCAGCAGTCGTCCGCAGATCGCGCCATGCGGCGCATCGTACATCCCGCCCAACACGCCAGCGAACCCGTGGACCGCACCGAGCTTGGCATTGGCCAGCGCCAGGCCGCCCAGCAGACTCACCAGCGCCATATCTTCGCGCGCCGCCGCATCGTCGCAGTGTTCGTAGGCCTTGAGTAGCGATTCAGAGGCACGCCACAGCCCCTCGCGGCAGAATGTGTCGGTGATAGGATTGGCTGCCGATGAGACGTAAGGCTCGAGGACCTGGGTGAAGGCGTCGAGACCCGTACTCGCCGTAATCGAGGGTGGGACGGAGTGAGTCAGCTCAGGATCGACCAACGCAATGTGAGGCAGGATCAGGGGGCTGCGCAAGCTTACCTTCACCCGGTGTTCCGGAGAGGCCAAGACCGCATTTGCGGTCACCTCAGCGCCCGTACCCGCCGTCGTGGGGATGGCAATATGGGGGGCCGACCGCTTCGCAATCGGCAGCCCGCGCCCGATGACCTCCAGGTAGTCCAGCGGATCGCCACCATTGGTGAGGAGCGCGGCAATGGCTTTGCCGGTGTCGATCACACTTCCCCCGCCGATGGCGATCACGACGTCACAGCCGGCCTCGCGGGCAAGGCCGGTGCCCTGACGCACCAAGTCCGTTGTGGGCTCGTGGACAACGGTCAGTATCACCGACTCGACGCGTACGGCGCGCAAAGCTTGGAGAACTAGCGTCGCCTTCTCGTCGTTGGCGGCTATGACCATCGCCCGGCTGCCCATTGCGTCGGCCAGTGAGCCCACTTGGGAGACAGTACCTGGTCCGAAGATAATCCGATCCGCTGTGATGAAGGAAAAGTTCATGGTGCTCCCCTCCTCGAGAAGGTCGATCCGGACTCACTATACCACAGGCAATGGATCCCTCCCATCCAAGTCAGACTACCCTCGGCCCTGGCTGAAGCGGCGATTCGCCGTAACCGGACGGCCAGGAAATCGCTCGCGGACCAGAGGTTCCTGTACTTCATACGCCTTTACAGTGCCAGAGTGGTATACTACCGACTGAGGGGCCAATCATAACAGAGGACGGGAGAAGGTGCGGCAGAGGTTGAGGGTGAGTAGCCAGGCGCACACGGTCCGGAAGTGGTATCGCCTGGACAACGCCGCGAACCTCTATCCGGCCGTCAGAAGCCGAACGCGACCTGGGTTGTTCCGGGTGTCGGCAACACTCAAGGAGTCTGTCAAGCCTGAGTTGCTACAACATGCGCTTAGCACTACACTCAAGCGGATTCCGAGTTTCTCCGTGAGAATGCGTTCCGGGCTCTTCTGGCACTACTTCCACCATTCGGACGATATCCTCCATATCCAGGAGGACGTGCTCAACCCCTGTATGAGTCTGTCACCCCGAAGTGATGGCGGATTCCAGATCCGTGTGCGCTACTACGATCGCCGCATCGCGCTGGAGGTCTTCCATTCCGTCTCGGATGGTTCAGGGGCGATGGTGTTCCTGAAAACACTCCTGGCCCAGTACCTGGAGCTGCGCGGAATCCACGTTCCCTCTACACACGGTGTACTCGATTGCGCGGAATCACCCCGGGCCAGCGAAACGGTGGACGATTTCAGCGCCTTCGCCGGCCGCAGTACCCCCCGGGGCCGCCGAGAGTCACGTGCCTATCATGTGTCGGGAACGAAGCTACCGCATCGCCAGATCACTATCATCACCGGAACACTGCCGGAAGATGCGGTGAGGAGAGCCAGCCACCGGAACGGTGTATCCATCACCGAATATCTGATCGGCGCCTACGTCTACGTGTTGAATGACATCCAGAGGTCAGAACAACGGCGCCATCCGCTGCCTGTTAAGATACAGGTACCGGTGAACCTGCGCCGATTCCATCCTACCGAGACGTTGCGCAATTTCTCATCCTATGTCGGCCCAGGCATCGATCCAACCCACGGCGACTATACGTTCGAGGAGGTCCTATCCTCCGTGCACCACTTCATGCGCTACGAGGTCACCGACAAGCATATGCGATCGCGCGTCGCCGCCAATACGCGAACCGCGCAGAACCTGCTGGTGCGAGTGATGCCACTATTCGTCAAGAATCGTGTCATCGGTCTGGGATACAGATTTGCGGGGCCCGCGATCTACACAAGTGTGCTGACAAACCTGGGCAGTGTCCAGATCCCGCCTGAGATGATGCCGCATGTAGAGGCATTCGACTTCCATCTGGGGCCATCGCAGGTCACCAATGTGGACTGCGGAGTGCTGGGATATAACGGCAAGCTGCGGATCAACTTCACGCGCGTGATCCACGAGCCGCTAGTGGAACGTGCGTTCTTTACCTTCCTGGTGCGACAGGGGATTCCAGTGAAGGTTGAGAGCGACAAGGAGTAGATGACGTGCCCTATTGTGTCAACTGCGGTGTCGAGCTCAACCAAAGCGCGAAGCGGTGTCCACTCTGCGGCGTGAGGGTCGTGCTGCCGCCATCTCTGCGCAGCAACGCCGCCCGTGTCCCACGCCCTCAACAGCATGATATCGCCGAGGGCACCTTCAACAAGAGCCTCTGGATTCAGGTGGTCTCGGTGTTGATGGCCATCCCCGCTTTGATCTGTATCGTGATCAACGCCGCCTTCGGTGAGGGGTTGACTTGGTCGCTCTACGTTGTAGCCGGACTGGGCACAGTCTGGATCTGGTGCATCAGTCCTTTTCTGCATCGTCGGAACATCGTGCAGCTCTGGATCACCACTGACGCCATAGCCTTGGTCGGGCTGCTGTACGTAATCGATGCACTATCCCCCTCGCCGGGCTGGTTCACGCCACTGGCGCTGCCCATCGCTCTGACTCATAGCGTGTTCACGCTACTGATCGTTACACTTGCGCGAAGCAGGATCCTTCGCGAGCTGCATATCGTAGCGGCGACCCTCTTGGCGCTCTGCGTGCTATGCGTGGTCGTCGAGAGCGTTGTGGATCTGTACCTGACGCAGGCGCTGAGATTGCAGTGGTCTCTCCTCGTGGTTGTGCTCTGCGCCCCGCTTGCCATCGTCGCAGTCCTGCTGCAACGGCGCACCGCGTTCGTTGAGGACATGAAGATCTGGCTGCGCATGTAGCGCTCGCCAGGCTGGGCGCGCACTGAGTTCAGCGTGAGTCGCACTGACCTGCTAGGCCCTTCACCTGCCGCGGTGCTTCGGATTGCCCGTAACCGCTTGGTGGCCGGTGATTTAGAACGATTGTGCTACCATCAGGACGTTGACGCAACCGTGACCCCACCACGGAGGCGCTCCATCTCATGGGAGAAGCATCGGTCGATTACGCAGACAGTCTCGTCGCCTCAACCAGCCATTACGCCGGACGTCCTTGATGGACACAGTTGTCTTTCTAGGAGCTCAGCCAAGCATGCAGGCGCAGAGGGAGGGTGAGATGCAATCACTGGCAGACTGCCATTGGGTTCCCCGCTGGGTGTCGCATCTGGGCTGCGTCAAAGGATGCCTGAGCTTCCTCGGAATCAACGGCAGTGATGCCTGGCTCTATGGTGGCACTGGCCATGCCTTCGTGATCAACTTGCACGATGAGGTCTGTCCCAGTGGACCAACGGCCTGGAACTACGGCAAGTTGTCTATGCTGGGGGCCAACCTGGGCTACCGGACTGACTGCGTATTCGGATCCAAGCATCAGGACGATTTCCCCGAGCAACAGAAACGCGCATGGGATTCGGTGCGCTGGGCCATCGACCGCGGGCAGCCATGAAATGGATGGGAGCTCGAGATCCCAGAGTTCTACGTCGTCTACGGCTATGGCGAAGGGTGTTCACGAGCATTACAGAGCTGGACTCGAAGGCTTCAACACCTGGATACGCGCACTTCAGAACGGCAAGGCCGGTGACACGGGCATGCGCTACAACATGGCTGTTTGGCTGGAGTGCCGCCAAAATGCAGTCGGCTTTCTGGTCGAGGCCAAGATGCGGCTCCCGGGGCGAACGGACGAGTTGTTCGACAAGGCTCGGATGCACTACGCAGTCGTGACCGAGAACCTGGGCAAGGTCGCGGAACTCTACCCGTGGGAGAGCGAAGCCCCTGCTGGGAACATACTACCTATCGACAGTAGGAGCCGCGCAGCGGTCGAAGCGCTCAAGGCCGCCAGAGAAGCCGAAGCCGGCGGGCTGTGCAGCCTCGAAACAATCGTGCAGGCATTGTGAGGTAAACGACGTGGACGCTGTTCTTAGCTGGCTGTTGCAGGAAGACAACCCACCGGTCCGCCTGCTGACGCTGACGCGACTTCTTCAGCGTCCGGAAACGGACCCCGAGGCGCAGGATGCCCGGTCACGCCTTATGACGTACTCGGTCACCCAGGAGATTCTGTCTCACAGCGACGAGATATGGGCATCTGGGCCGCGTATGGCCTGGAGCTTCCGGGGCAAGCTCTGGAACACCGTCTACCTGGGTTACTTTATGGCCGATGGGCACGACCCACGGATCGCACCAGGCGTGGGGGCGCTGCTTAGCCAGAGGTGGGTACACGATGACTTCGGCTGCTATGTGGCCTCGGGGCTGACGGCGTTCCGGCGCCTGGGCTATGGATCTCACCCGGCGGTCATCGAGGGCACGGAGGCGCTTGCGCAGCGCGTGCTCGACGACGGGGGGCTCACGTGCATGGGGATGAACAACAGCCTTATGCCGGGGTGCTATATGGCGCTGCCGAAGTTGCTCCTCTGCTTCGGCGAGGTACCGCCGGAGGAGCGCTCGCCGGCGGTGCAGCACGCCATCGACTGGATCGTCAAGGAGCTGGTCGATCACCAGGTGTACCTCTACCTGCCCACCAACGAGAAGGCGTGGGATGAGGTCCGGCCTCGATCGCGCAGAAAGGCGGATGCGCCCCCCGGTGAGACCCCGGAGTCCTGGCGCGACAAGGAAAAGGCGCGCTTCATCGCTGAACACGGGCTGGGGAAGCTGCAGCCGAAGGAGATCTGGACGCGCTTCGGCTTCCCGCTGAACTACAACTCCGACATTCTTGAGGCGATGGTGGCCCTGGCGACGGTGGGCGCCCCGATGAGCGAGAAGCTGGAGAAGCCGCTGCAGGTGATCCGCGACAAGCGCACGAAGGACGGGACCTGGCTGATGGAGAAGTCACTTAACCGCCAGATGTGGGCTGACGTCGAGACCAAGGGCAAGCCCAGCAAGTGGATCACATATAGGGCCCTGCTCGTGTTGAGCCATTTCGCCGGAGAGGACCAGAACTTATGGGGCCACTGATCGCCGAACTGCAGCAACAGTACCACTGTACCGTGGAAATGCTTGAGGCAGTGCTTGGGGCCTGCACGGATGAGGTGTGGGCGAAGTCCTTCCCGGGCGACGTACACCTGAAGTTCTGGCGGGAGGCTTACCACACCATCTTCTGGATCCACAACTTCCTGGGACCCAAAGAGAAGATCTTCGAGATGGAACCCTTCGACAAGGACATCGATCCCCGCCTGTTCACGCCGCCCAATTACACCTGTGCACGAGCCGAAGTGCTCGAGTTTGCGCTACGAACTCATACCTATGTGGATGAGGTCTTCGGGTCCATGACCCTCGACGAGTTGTGCGGCCCCGATGCTTACGGTGAGACCGAGTTCCGCAATGTGGTCCACCGCCTGATGTACGGCCTGCGCCACGGCCAGCACCACATAGGCAGACTCGCAGCGTATCTGGATCAGGAGGGAATCCAGGTCGATACCTGGCGGGGATAGGAGGGTTCGCGATGGATGATGTCGAACTGACCCAGTGGTTGCTCCAGAACCGCGTGAGCGAGCCAGGCGTGGGGTTCTCCGGCTTTCACCATTCCAAACCCGAAGCATTCGAGAATGCGGCGTCGAAGCTGTGTGACCTGGGGCTGCGCGCAGGGATGGCCCCCTTGGATGAGAAGATGCTGCCGTACCGGCGCTGGCTAGAGGAGCAGACGCAGGCCATCAGCGGGATGTCCGCGGTCAACGCCACCGGCGACAGGTCCCGGAAGGCTACCCAGATGGCGCTGGACCAGGGCAACCTCTTGTTCGAGGCAGTGCTGGTTGCCGCGCGACTGGCCTGGATGGGCTATCCAGACGAGTCAATAGGGGCCTTGCAGTCCAAACGGCTGGACATACTCCACGCCCTCGCGACGACCGGCAACCACGCGATCTACATCGACCAGGACACGTTCGGCGACTACCCGAATAACTCCTTCCGAAAGCGACCGTTCGTGGACCCACGGTACAACGGGATCTTGCCCTCCATTCACGACCTCTACAGCCTGGCGCACTTCCCGCGTCACCTGGCGACTGAGACGACGCTAGGCAAGATCG
>JALOOJ010000043.1 GCA_025454475.1 Anaerolineae bacterium | reverse complement strand
GAAGGGCTCAGTGCCGGTGTTGACCACCTGCACGGTCTGCGTGACAATGTGCGTGTCCGTCACAACCTGCATCCCGCCGAGGGCGTTGGGCGACGTGGCCATGCCCCAGACCTCATACTCCCAGGAACGGGGACGCTTGGTCATCTGCGCGAGCGCCGTATAGGCGGGTCGCGGCGACCCGTCGGCGTTGAGCACGGAGAAGTAGCGCAGTGGGTCGCACGATGCATACCACGGCATCGTGCTGAAGTCGAGATTGGAGACGACCATCACGCCCATCCAGGGCCATTCCGCATCGGCATAGGCGAAGGCGCGGCTGAGGTAGTCTGCTTGCTGCGCCGCCGTGACCTGCTGCCAGGCGAAACCGATCTGCTGCCAGTATGGAGTGCACGTCGCCGATTCCAGCAGCCAGCCGAACTCGGTGGCCCACACAGGCAGCGCACCGTCGCCGCGGGCCACCATCACGGCGCGGATATCCTCGGCACGACGAAAGTTGAGGATGCCGCTGCCCCAGGCCTTATCCTCCGGTGCGCCGCCGAAGCCGTAGTTGTGGATACTGATGGCGTCAAAGTGCCCCTTCAGCCCGGCAGCGTACATCGCCTCCAGGTACGCCACGTCGTTCATCGCCCGACCCTCTGGCAGCCCGCCGGTCGGCGCGAGGCTGCCCGCGACGACCAGGATGCGCAGATCGCCGGCCCTGGCGCCACTATAGGCGCGCGTGACCATGGCGGTGTAACGCACGGGGTCCACGGGCTGGAGGCCCCACTGGAAGTCGAGGTTGGGCTCGTTCCAGACCTCAAGCGCGACCCGGTAGGCGAAGCTGCACTTCGTCTGCTTCTCGGCGATGTGGGCTGCGAGGTCCTCGAAGAACGCCTGCCAGCCCGCCATCTCTGAGTCCTGGATGGGTGTCCAGTCCTGTGAATCCCGTTCGACTCGGAGCAGCAGGTTGAGCTTCTTGCTGCAGGCCTCGTCGAGGCGCCAGTTGACGGTATCCCAGTTGTAGATCCGGTCACGGTTGCCGTCGACGGCGTTCCAGTAGACGAAGTATTTGAACCAGTCGAACCCGGCGTCGGAGACTCGACTGAGGCTGCCCGGGGGATAGGCGAGCATGAACCCATATCCCAGGTGTGGCGCAGGGGTATCGGCAAGCGAGGGAGCGGGCAGGGCGAGCAGACTTGCCAGGAGGAGACCCATCAGGAGCCCTCCCACCCGGAGCAGGCTCACCCTAAGGTGGCGCGCGTGCATGCCTGACATCAAGTCAACGACGCCGTGTGGCACGCCACGCCTCCTCGAACTGCTGGTACAAACTGGGCTGACTCCGTTCGGGTGAATCCCCGCTCACAGCCCATTCTACATCAGGTTGGAGAATAGTATAGACGGCGACCCGTTCGGTGCCAACGCCGCGACCGGGGGCACGTGCGAGAGCTGCGCCTCGATAGGCGACGGAGAGTCACCAGCGCCCCGAGGGCGGAGCAGATCCGGGACTGGTCGCGGTCGATCCACAGATTGCGCGGCCTGCTAGCGGGCATACACTACGACCATTCATCTTGCTCGAGGAGGTCCTGCCCAATGACAGTGTTGGAGCTCAACTTCATGTCGAAGTACCTCGGATTCCAGACCAACGTCACCGTCTGCCTGCCGCGTCCCCGTGAAGACGAAGGGGCCGACTTCTACAGGCCCGGGATGAAGTTCCAGACGTTGTACCTACTTCACGGCTACTCGGGCGACGCTACCGACTACCGCGATTTCACCGGGATCGTGCGTTACGCGGACGACGCGCGGGTTGCTGTCGTGATGCCCTCGGCGTACAACGGCTTCTACACGGACAACCCCAAGGGACCTCGATACTGGAGGTTCGTCTCTGAGGAGCTTCCTCAGGTCTGCCAGTCGCTTTTTCCGCTCTCTGCGAGACGGGAGGACAACTTCGTTGCAGGGCTCTCCATGGGGGGCCACGGCGCGATGAAGATGGGAATCATGAAACCAGAGGCTTACAGCGCTGTCCTGTGTATGTCTGGGGCGTCGGGCGACCCGGACAAGATCAAGGAGGCGGCGAAGCGGCGGCGTGCGCGGCGCCCCGAGTCGGACGATCTGCCAGGCGTTGACTACGAGACCCTCTACGGCGACCTCGACGCCTACAAGGGCAGTGTCAACGACGTCTGGCACTATGCCAAGTTGAATGTTGAACGGGGGAAGCCGCTGCCCAAGTTCTTCATCACCGTGGGTGACAAGGACTTCCTCTTGGAGCAGGTCGAGGACGCAGTGAGCTACCTCACCGGTCTCGGCTATGACACAACCTACGAGCTCGTGCCGGAGTATGGCCACGAGTGGGACTTCTGGGACCTAACGCTGAGGAAGGCGCTCCGCGACTGGCTGCCGATCCGGCACAGTGTGATCTATCCTGACGAGACATAGCCATACCACCCACGAAAGGCACACCCCGAATGACAAACAGAGGGCTTCCGATAGTTGAGGCGCACCGAGGCGACAGCACCAACGCGCCGGAGAACACGCTGGCAGCGTTCCGCGCCGCCGTTGCACTGAACGCGGCGTGGATCGAGCTGGACGTTCACCCTTCGCGAGATGGCGCGCTCGTCGTCATCCACGATGACACCGTTGACCGCACGACGGACGGGACGGGCGCCGTGTGCGACCTGTCGGCGGATGAGCTGGCACGTCTCGACGCTGGGTCTTGGTTCGGGCCAGGCTTTGTGCGCGAAAGGATACCGCAGCTAGGCGAGGTGTTCGATGTTGTCGCGCCCTCAGGGACAAAGCTGAACATCGAGATCAAAGCAGCGCCTCCGGGGCTGGATGTTGCTCACGGCGTCGTTGATCTCCTGCGCGGCTTCGGCAAGGAGCGTGAGTACGTTGTCTCTTCGTTTGACCTCGGAGCGCTGCTGGAGGTCCGGGCCATCGCACCCGAGATCACGCTGGCGCTCATTGGGGGCGGGCCCGACATCCTCGCCCTCGCGCAGAAGCACGGGTTCCCGTGGATCCACGTGTACCGTCTCGCTACGAATGCCGCGCTCGTGGCTGATGCACACGCAGCCGGCAAGCGGGTCAACGTCTGGACGGTGGACGATCTGGCGACACTGCCGGCGTGGATGGAGATGGGGGTGGACAAGATCTGCACGAACTGCCCGGCGACGATGTTGGCGGCGCTGGGCCGGTGATGCGAGGCTTCGCATCGGCACATCTGCACAGACTGTCACGAAGGAGGCGACCCGATGGCTGCAAAGAAGATCCTGATGCTGGTTGGTGACTTTGTCGAGGACTACGAGGTGATGGTGCCGTTCCAGGCACTGCAGATGGTGGGGCACACGGTTCATGCGGTCTGCCCCAACAAGGTCGCCGGCGACAAGGTAAGGACCGCGGTACACGATTTCGAGGGCGACCAGACCTACAGCGAGAAGCCCGGTCACAATTTCAGCCTGAATGCAACCTTCGCTGACGTGAAGCCCGAGGATTACGATGCGCTGGTGATCCCCGGCGGGCGTGCGCCCGAGTACATTAGGCTTAACGAAAAGGTGCTGGACATCGTGCACCACTTTGCGGCGACAGGGAAACCGATCGCCGCGATCTGCCACGGTCCCCAGGTGTTGGCGGCGGCGCGTGCCCTGAAGGGCAAGGTCTGCACCGCCTATCCTGCGGTCGGCCCCGAGGTCACGCGCGCTGGCGGGAAGTTCGTCAGCGTCCCCGTCGACAAGGCGTACGTTGATGACAACCTGGTAACCGCGCCGGCGTGGCCTGCGCATCCCGAGTGGCTGGCCAAGTTCCTTGAGGTCCTTGGCACGAAGATCGAGCCGTAGAACTGCCCCAGGCGACTCTGGTAGGGCAAACCCTCCTCCCCTTGGCATACCGACGCGGGGGGAGGGGCAGGCGTTCGGACGGCCCACGGACGAGGAGGGGAGGCACCCGCGGCGGTGGAGCTACTCAGGCCTCCAGCGCGCGTAGCGGTCCCAGCGACCAAAGGCCCGCAACGCCTGCTCTGCGGCTGCGGCGGGGATACCCTCCGGCGTGATGCCTGCGGAGCGCAGTATCCAGTAGATCTCAGCAGTCTTGTCGAGGTACTCCAGCGTGTCGAGCGCGGCGTCGAGCGAGCGCCCGGTCGCCAGGGCGCCGTGGTAGCGCCAGACGACGACCTCGCAGCGACGCACGGCTGCAGCCGAGGCGATCCCCAGCTCCAGCGAGCCCGGCAGGTGGTAGGGCAGGACCGCGAAGCCATCGGGTAGGTGCAGCAGCGCCTCGCTCTGCATGCGCAGCAGCACATCGGCCATCCGGCCACCGTCCTCGAATTCGGAGAGGTGGGTCGCGGCAATGAGCCGTGGCGGGTGGGTGTGCACGATGGCCCGGTGCTCCGGGCGTGTTTCGACCAGCGCCGCGTGGATGGCGAGGTGCGAGGGCATCTCGCTCGTGGGTCGGTCGTTGCCGGCCAGGAAGGTGTATGACCCGCCGTCGGGCGCGATGCGGAATAGGCCCAGCCCCTCGTGCGGCGCCTCGGCGATGTCGCGGGCGCGCGTACCGGTGCCGCTCACAAGGAGGTGCCTTCTCCCAAGAGCGGGCACCGCCATCGGAACCGGACGCGGCTCTCCTTCGTTGAGCGAGGCCAACGTCGCAGGCAGTGCATCAAGCCGGACCGAGAAGTTGCCCCCGCTTCCCTCAGACCATCCGTGCAGTGCCAGCCAGTGGGCCACGCGTTGGCACTCGGCTGTCTCAGGCAGCGCATAGAGGGCGGTGTCGGTCATCCGGGCCACATCAGCCATGAACCGCGGCCACTTCACGCGCGATGCGACGCACCTCGGCCTTGATCTCGGCTTCATCCAGCGTCAACAACGCGCGGTCGGCCATGACCTGTCGTCCATGGATGAAGACGTCTCGCACATCGTGCTTGTCGACGGCATAGCACAGATGGGAGTAGATGCTGTATAGCGGGGTCACGTGTGCGGCCTCGAGGTCGAGGATTGCCAGATCGGCGAGCTTGCCTACCTCAAGCGATCCGAGCCGGTCCCCCAGCCCGACAGCCTGTGCGCCATTGGTGGTTGCCAGCGCGAAAGCCTGTTCGGCTGGGAGCAATGTGGGGTCGCCGTTGGCGCCCTTGTGCACCAATGCTGCGGTGCGCAACTCGTCAAGCATATCGAGGTCGTTGTTCGTGGCGGCGCCATCGGTACCCAGGGCTACGTTGACGCCAGCCTTCAGCATTGCCGGAACGCGGGCAATGCCGTTGCCGATCTTCAGATTCGACTGAGGACAGTGCGCCACCGAGGTGCCTGTGTCGGCAAGGATCGCGATCTCGTCGTCGCGCAGGTGGACACAGTGCGCCAGCAGCGTGTTGGGCCCCAGGAGCCCCCAGGCGTGCAGGACCTCGATCGGGGTCTTGCCGTAGCGCGCGCTGATCGCCTCGACCTCGGCCCTCGACTCCGAAGCGTGTGTCATAAACAGCACGCCATAGTCTGCTGCAAGCCGCTTCGCGACGTCAATCATCCGGTCATTTGCCGTGTAGGTTGCGTGCACCTGGATGGCCAGCCTGAGCAGGGGATCGCCCAGGTGCTCCTCGATGTAAGCGCGCATCTGCCCCTCGAGCTCCGGCGAGAAGCCGCCGCCCGGTCCCTCGACGCCGATCATCGGCGGGCCATTCACCAGCCGGAAGCCTGCTTCCGTCGCTGCCCGGATGTTCGTCATGGTCTGCCAGTACATATCCGCCGAGCAGGTGACGCCGCCGCGGATCATCTCGGCTACCGCGAGCTGTGTCCCGACACGGCAGTTGTCCGACGTGGCAAACGCCGTCTCTACCTCCCAGACCCGGGCCAGCCATGCCTCCAGCGGCATGTCGTCGACGAGGCCTCGAAACAGCGTCATGGCCAGGTGGGAGTGGGCATTGATCATGCCGGGGATGACGAATCGGTTGCGGGCGTCGACGTGGCGCGCGGCGCGCACCTGCATCCGGGCTTCATCCGCGGATCCGATCCAGGCGATGTTCGGGCCCGTGACCGCCAGCGCACCGTTCTCGATCACGCGGCGGCCGGGGTCCATCGTGACGAGCGTGGCGCCGGAGATGAGCAGATCTGTTTCGAGGGGCATTGCCATGCACAGTCTCCTTGGGATGAGAGGCTAGGCCGTCCGCAGGCGGCCTAGCCTCACAAGAAAGAGAGATCAGTCCTCTTCTTCTTCGAACTGCTCCTGGCCGGAGAGCATGAAGCTCGCGACGATCAGGGCGATAAGGAAGGGCAGGACGGCCAACCAGACGGCAGCCTTGCCGGACTCGCCGGCGAAGCCAAAGGCCTGCTGCCCGGCGGCGCCCACGGCGACAAGCACGCCGAAGATGAGGCCGCCGACCGCACCGACGACCGCCAGGATCGCGCCGATGCCCTTGGCGAAGCCGGCTGCGACGTCGCCCTTGTCCATGATGTCGGTCCATATCAGGCCCCATCGCTTGACGCGAGGATAGAGCAGCGCGAGCAGAATCGGTCCGACCACGATTGAGGCCAGGAAGTTGTTGAAGGTGATGACCAGGGCGAGGAAGGCGAACGGCACGATCTGGGTCAGGTCGAGGTACCAGGCGATGACGATCGCACAAGCTGCGGCGGCGACAAAGGCAACGATCTCGAAAGCGATGATCTTCTGGACGTTGTTGACGTTCGGGGCCATGTCGCCCTTCTTGACCAGACCCCAGGTGGCGCCCCACATCTTGTACGGGATGAACCCGAGGAAGAAGTTTCCGAAGAACCCGAAGATCGATCCTGGCCCGATGGTGCCACCAAAGAGGTCGCCAATCGTGTTGCCGATCGCCGCACCCCAGGCGCCGGCCGGCCCAAAGAGCAGGCCGAAGACGGGCGGGAAGACGTTGGCCGGCCGGATCTCCGTGATGCCGGGCACAATGACGATACCGCCCTTGAAGACAATCAGGAAAGCCGCATAGATCGCCGCGGATAGCGCGGTCAAGATGATCATGCGGGTGTTCTTCCACATCGAGATGACTTCCTTCATCCGACACTCCTTTGATTAACGGACGGAATGATGGACACCCTGGGTACTCCGCATGTCGTGGTCTAGGGTCGATAGACGCCTCCTCCTTGCTGTGAGGGTGAGACCATGATGATCGGCTCGGCGCAGGGGCACGGTTCCAGGGCTTTCGTCTGAAGAGCTTCGAGCATCAGCGCCAGCAACCTGAATACCAGGTCCGGGATGCCCTCACGGACGATCTCGATCTGGGGCTCAAGCCCTGCGGCCCAGTTGATGGAGTAGGCCACCGCAGCATAGTGTATTCCCAGCTCGCGTGCCAGGGTTGCCTCAGGCATGCCGGTCATCCCCACAACGTCGCCGCCGAGCCGCTCGAACATGCGGATCTCGGCGGGGGTCTCAAAGCGTGGGCCATTGGTGCAGACGTACGTGCCTCCCGGGCGAAGCGCGATGTTTGCCCAAGCCGCGCGTTCGAGCAGCTTCCGCCGCAGAGCGGGACAGCAGGGCGTGCTCATCTCGAGATACGCATGGCCCGAAGGCCCTCCATCAAAGAATGTGCCGGCCCGGCCTGAGGTGAAGTCGAGGTAATCGTCAATGATCATAAGGCTCGCCGGGGGCACTTCGCGGTTGATCGAGCCGACGGCGTTGGTCGCCAACGCGCGCGTGACACCGAGCATGCGTAGCGCGGTGATATTGGCGCGGTAGTTGATGCGATGTGGGGGCGCCTCGCGCTGCAGCCCGTGCCGGTTGAGGTACACCACGGGATATGGCTCCGCATCGGCGATGCGGACGTCCACTGGCCCGTAGGGCGTCTCGACGGTTCGTTCCTCCGCCACAAGACCGGGAAGCTCATAGACCCCGGTACCACCGATGATGGCTACGCGCTCGATCGTCTTGGATCGCTCGATCGCTTCAGACATTGTGGCCTCCGGAGGTAATAACACCCACTAGAGTAAATGGATATGGGCCTTGAGATCGTACGGGCTGAGGATCCCCGCCTTGGTGATGACGCCAGCCACGAGATGTGGCGGGGTGATGTCAAACGCCGGGTAATAGGCGTCGATGTCGGGGATCGTCGTGGGGTGACCCCGGCAGGCGCGAATCTCGGCGGGGTCGCGTTCCTCGATTACGACGGAGGCGCTGTCCGGGCGGCTGGGATCTAGCCCCCAGCAGAACGCGAAGTAGGGCACGCCATAGTACGCGGCGGCGATGGCGTTCTGGAGTGTGCCGATCTTGTTGACGACGTGCCCGTCGAGCGTGACTAGATCGGCGGCGGTGAAGTATTTCTGAACCTTACCCTGCGAGAGGACATAGGCCGGCATCCCGTCGCCGATGATCTGCACCGGGATGCCGAGCTCGTGGACGCTGGGCGCCGTCAGTCTTGCGCCCTGGAGGTAGGGACGGGTCTCGGGCGTGAAGACGTGCAAGCGCTTGCCGTCTCGCGCAGCGAGCCCGAGGCTCAGGAGGAAGGCCGTCTCCGCGAAACACATAGTGAGGATGCCGTCGCCGTCAGCCATGAGACCGTCGCCATAGCGCGCCATGGTCACGTAGTCCTCATACTGCCGGTCACGCTGAAGCTCGATCCACGTCAGCAGCGTATCGGCGAGGGGTGCGCTGTCAGCGAGGGCGCGCTCCAGTATTGCCAGCGCCCGCTCCAGCCGCCTCGCCAGCGCCGTGTTCGTGGGGCGGGTGGCGACAAGTCGCGCCTGCGCTGCCCGCAGATGGGCGAGTCGTTCCGCTGCGGGTCGCCCCTCAGCCTCACGGGCAGCCAGGACCATCGCGTACCACGCCGACACCGAGGGGCCACCGCCCTGCGTTACCATCGTCTCGATGGCGCGAGCTACGGATTCCACATCCGAGCATCGGACGAACGCGCGCTCGAAAGGGTAGGCACGACGGTCGCCGATAAGGACGGCGCCTTCCTCGTAGCGAGCCACATTCTCACGGCGGAGCAGGAAAGGGAGGAGCTCGTCGATCGCTGGATCCATTGCGCACCCCTAAAAGTTGGTCAGGCCCACGATCCTGCCATAGCCGGCGATGTTGAGCCAGATACTCGCCGCCACGTAGAGCAGCAGCAGCGCGAGCAGAACCCAGTCGGTAGCCCGCATGCGCATCTGGAGGTAATAGGTGCGGTCGGGCCGCGCGCCGAACCCTCGTGACTCGAGCGCCATCCCGAAGATGTTGGTGTTTCGAATGCTCGAGATGAAAACGGGCACCAGGAGGGGCAGGAACTTCTTCAGCCGGTCAACGATGTTGCCGGTCTCGAGATCGAGCCCGCGGCTGCGCTGCGCCTGGCTGATCGTCATCAGGCTTGATGCGACCGTGGGAACCAGCCGCAGTGACGTGGAGACGGCGAAGCCGACGCGATAGGGGAGGCCCATCCTAATCATTCCCATGATCAGCTCCTCGTTGCGGGTGGTGCTGATCAGGACGACGCCCATCGAGACAATCATAAGGATGGTCATCGTGCGGTTGATGGCGTAGAACATCGACTCCACCTCAAAGATCCAGAACAGCGGGGTAGTGCCGCTTGAGAAGAAGTTCCACAGGATGATGCTCGAGACGCTCATAACAAGGAGCACGAAGCGGATGCGGTACAGATTCCTCCAGGAACGCGACACGGCGACCTGCAACAGTACCAGTGCCGCCGTCGGGAGCTGCCAGATCGGATTCTTGAACATCAGCGCGCCCACGAAGACGCCTAGGAAGACGATGAGCTTGGTCCGGGCATCGAGGCGGTGGTATGGCGTGCCGTAGTCCAGGTAGAGCTCCGACTCCATTATCCGGCACCTCCTTCCGTGCACCCGATTAGCTCCTCGGGGCGTAGCATCGTGTATCCCAATCGGTTCGTGAACTGAATGAAATGCGGCGGTCGGAGTGACGCTTCGAGCAGCTCCTGTTCGTGGGCAAACACCTCGCGGGGCGTGCCTTCCAAGAGGAGCTGCCCATCTTTGATGACAAAGACCTTCCGCGCGTATTCAGCCACGACCCACATGTGGTGGGTGATGAAGATGATCGTGCTCCCCTGTTTGTTGAGGCGTTTGACCATCTCCATCATGCTGCATTGCTCGTGGTAGTCCAAGCCGGTCGTGGGCTCATCGAGAATCAGGACGTCTGGCTTCACAGCCAGGACAGCGGCCACCGCGACGCGCTGTCGGCCAGACTTGGTCATGCTGAACGGGTCCTCCGCCTCGGTGCCCTCCAGTCCAACAGCTGCCAATGTCTCAGCGACGCGCGCCTTCACCTCATCGTCGGCCAGGCCGCGCAGGCGGGGCCCGAAGGAGACCTCGTCAAAAACGGTCTCGGAGAAGATCTGGTGGTCCGGGTTCTGGAAGACATAGCCGACGCTCTGGCCCAGGCGGAAGATGCCCTGCTCTTTGGTCGTCTTTCCGTTGACCGTGATCGATCCACCGGTCGGAAGAAGCAGCCCGTTGAACTGCTTGGCGAGCGTTGTCTTGCCGCTGCCATTCTGTCCCACGATAGCGACCATGTCTCCGGGAAAAACGTCCAGGCTGATACCGGCGATGGCCGTGACGCCGCCAGGGTAGGTGAACTCGAGATCGCGGCATCGAATCAGGGGTTCCTTGGCCGCTTGTGCAGCCGCTGCACGCTTCTCCTCAGCCGCCAGGGCCTCGTGGTGTGCGCACACAACGGTCAGGCCGGCTTCCTTGTATGCGGCCACAGCTTCGTCCGGCGTGAGGGGCAGGTCGCTGAACCCCAGCGACCTGTAGAACCGCGCGATCCCAAGTGGCATCAGGCCGAGGCTTTCGATCAGGTCGATGTCCTGCAGGATCTCGCGCGCAGGGCCCACCTTGACCAGTTGGCCGTCCTTCAGCAGCGCAATGCGGTTGGCCTTCAGGACCTCCTCGGTCTCGTGCTCGACAACCAGGAGCGTAAGGTCGGACCGCCGGCGCAGGCGGTCCGTGATCTCGAATATCCCCATCTTACTGACAGGGTCGAGGTCGGTTGTGGGCTCATCCATAACCAGGACCTTGGGTCGGAGCGCCAGAACCGACGCGATGGCGAGTTTCTGCTTCTGCCCTCCCGAGAGGGTCGAGGGCGGGCGATTGCGAAAGTCGCTCAAGCCAACATAGGCCAGATTCTCGTCGATGCGGTGGGCGATCTCCTCCCGCGGCACTGCGAAGTTCTCGGGGCCAAAGGCGATCTCGAGCTCGACGTTGGTCGAGAACAACTGCGCCTCGAAATCCTGGAAGACCAGGCCGACGTCCTCGGCCATCTGAGAGACCGTGTGCTCGCGGGTGTTCTTCCCGTATACGATGACGTCGCCCGCCAGCTTGCCTTTGTGGAAGTGGGGGATGAGGCCGTTGATGCACGCGGCGAGTGTGCTCTTTCCGGCCTCGCTGGGGCCCATCAGGACCAGAAACTCGCCCTTCTCCAGCTCCAGGTCGATGGCCTCGATCGCGTTCTTCTTGGTGCCTCTGTACCTGTACGTGAGACCCTTGATTGCGATGGCTGGCTCTGTCATACCTCGTTCCTTGATCGTGCGAGACGGCTCACCACAGAGGAAAGCTAGCCAAGCCCGGACGCGCAGGGGCCTGGGTCAGTGCTCAGTGACCTGCCGCTATGGTATACGAGGACGCCAAACGTGTCAAACTGAGGTGTAGCCGTGAGATGCCGAGAACCGTCGCAAGCGACGGCGTCCTCCGGAACGTGCCGTGGACGCGCCTCAGAGTGCGGCGGGACGCCCTAGCACTGAGGGCATTCCCGGCGTGCGGGAAGGCATACGGTCAGCTTGATCTCCCTGCGCCTGAGCCTATCATTGCCTCGGCGCCCAGCGCAACCGTGCTAGGAGGCCAGGTCGCCAGGAGGTCCGCATGTCCGAGATGCCCGGCAGTATCACCGTGTACGATCCCTCGATGGCGGCGGACGTCGCTGCTATGTTCAATGACTTCAACGCGCTCTGGCCCGGCGGCTTCGGAGGGGGTGTGCCCTACACCGAGCAGCGCGTGCACGACTGGCTGGATGCCACGTCTGCCGTGGCAGATCTCATTGCTCTCGATGCTGATGGAGCGCCCATAGGATACCTCGGTCTCTACCCGAACTGGCGCGATCGCCATGCGTGCTATGTCACGATCCTGGGCGTAGTTCCTCGCGCCAAAGGTCAGAAGGTAGGCAAGCGCTTGCTCCTGCGGGCGATCGACCTCGCGATTCAGCGCGGGTACACGCGGCTGGACCTGAACACGTGGGCCGGGAACATGGACGCTGTTCCCTTGTACAAGAAGACCGGGCTCTTCTGGGTCCCCGGGACTACCGTCTCGATGCAGAACTACCTGCCCGCGCTGGTAGCAAACCCGTTGGGGCGGGCGTGGTTCGAGCGCCATCCGGACTGGTATGGGTGCTTTGAGCGTGCGCTGACTCAATCGCCTGACCAGGAGACTCACGGCGCGATGGAGGTCTACACGTACCGTTTCCGTGAGGGCGACGACCTGCTGATTGCCGAGGCCGATCGCTATGGCTGGGGATTGTGTAGTGTCGACTCAACGCTGGGCGGTAGCCGCCTCGCTGTCAGCGCGCGCCTCGATAGCCACACGGTGTTGATGGGAATGCCGAATGCTCTGACAATCGAGGTGACCAACGCGACCGGTGTCGATCTCGACGTGGCACTGACAGTGGAGCCTTTCTCTGGGCTGACATGGGTAGAGCCGCTTCCACTGACAATGGCGGCGCGCAATGGGGAGACGTCGTCGGTTGCCCGCGCCTTCGTCGCGGGTGCGTCCGCAGTGCCCTACGATGCGCACGAGGCCTCGGCGACGATCAAGGTGCGCGCCCTCGTGGGAGGAGAGGTCGTCGATCTGCTCGTTGGTGCGAAGATCGTGCCAGCCGTGGCTCTGCGGTACGTCGAGGAGATCTGTTCACTACCTGCAGGGGGACGGGATCGCGTGACTCTGGATGTCGCGAACAACGCACAAGAATCGCTCAGCGGCGTCGTGGAGAGCTTGGTCGAAGGGGTCCCAGAGGCCGCGATCGCTGTGCCGTTCGCTTTGGCGGGTAACGAGGTATCGTCGGTGACCGTGCCCGTGGCGCTCGCTGCGGAGTCCGAGATGACGACCGTACGCATCCAGGCCTTTCTGGAGCACGAGGGCTCCCGCAGCCCAATGCCTGCGTTCTCCCTGCCCGTGGTCAGCGACCAGGTCGATGCTGCTGTCGCCGTGATGAAGGATGATGGGAGTGTTCTGCATCTGGTGACGGACTTGCTCGACGTACGCGCCGAGCTTAGAGGGGGCGACCTGTCGCTGGGCCGGCGGTGGTTGCCCGATGTCCGACGTCCCGCGTATTTCCAGATTGGGCCGCCCTACGGGATGAACCTCGACGGCAGCATCCGCTATGATTACCGACTCGTACGTGACGGCAATGCGGTGACTCTCGTCCTCAGTGCTGAGAGCCGCCATGCACCAGGTCTGCGCATCGACAAGATGGTCCGCGTCACCCCAACGGGTCGGGAGATTGAGCACTGGATCACCCTGACGGCGACTAGACCGGGGATGACACGCGCGGGTGGGCGCTTCAGCACTGGCGGCTACGGTGGGGGCATCGCGCTGAACCCGTACAGCGAGCCGGAGGAGTTCTTCACGCCCGTCGCGGGAGCTCAGCCCTCCGAGGGCGGTGTTGCTGAGGAGACCTGTATCGTGGCGTGCGATGCGCAACTGAACCTGCTCACCGAGACGGTCGTGCCACAGGCTCCCGAGCAATGGCCCGAGTCCTGGACAGCAGTGCGAAATCGGGTCTGCCGCGATCTGGCGGCGTGGATCTGGCGATCCGACGGCGTCGCCAAAGTGAAGGTGAGCCACGGTATGCTCAGCTCTCTGGAGTGCGGTCCTCGTGAGCTGGCGGCGGGCGAAACGATGGAGGTAGCACATCTCTGGTTCGGCCTCGCTTATGCGAGCGTGACCGAGGTGCGCCAGCGTTGGGCGCAGTTGGTGGGCCACAGGACGCTCTCCTGGCGCGAGCTTCGTGGTTACCCTGAGCCGGTGCCCCCCGTGTCGGTGCACTGGGTCGGCGATGCCCGTGCGCCCGCTGGCGCCACGGTGCGGAAGGAGATCATCCTTGATCTGCCCCTGCCCGTGGAGCTCGATGGGGACTTGTCCCTTGTGGTGCCCGAAGGGTGGGGGGGAAGTTTGCTGGACGCAACGGTCGATATCGCGCAGCTTCTCCAGAGGGCGCGTGGATCGGACAGCCCACGTCCGGTCGCGCTGCAAGCTGAGCTGATGGTTCCCGCAGAGGCATTTGGGACTGCGGCAATGGTGCGTCTCCTGCTCCGGGGCGAACTCGAGATGGCGTTCGACCTCCCGCTGATGGTCGATGCATCCGACGAGGCCAACGGGAGCGTCAGCGTGGTGGAGCGCGTCTTGGAGGGGCGCCCGGTGTTCAGCGTCGACGGTGTCGTCGCTTCAGGCCGGCGCCCCTCGGGAGTGCGGTTCGATGTGATGGCCGATGCGGGCGGCAATCTCATCCGGCTGGAGGATGCGGAGGGTCGTCAACTACTGCACGATGTGTTCCCCGCCTGTGAGCCCAGGTTCTTTCTAACCTACTACACCGGAGGCGTGCAGCCGGTTGTGCTCACCCCCACGTCCTCGCAGTTCGTCTACCCCCCGGAGCGGGTCACGGCTCGCACCGTCACCGAGGGATCGTGGCGCGGGGTGGAGGTTGCCTGGGTCATCGGCGAACAGGAGGAGCTCCGGGGACAGCGCGTCTCCCTGACCTATCTGGTTGCCGCTGGAGTGAACATCGTGCGCATCCGCTCACTGCACGAGAATCCGACGCCGCGCCTGTTCAGGTGCACCCACGGTGTAGTGGCCTTTGCCGGTCCTCAAATCTGCGGCGAGGACAGCAGCATCGCGGTCCCGGGCGCAGCACAGGACTGGGTCCGCCACCCGGCGTCCAGGGGTTTCGTCGGCCCAAGTGACCTTCGGGCGCCGTGGGCCTGGTTCACTGCCGGAGCTAGCGCGCTGGGCGTGCTATGCCTGTCAGAGCGCCCAACTGCCCCGACGGCATTGTCGTTTGGCGAGTTCACGGGCGCGATCTTGTATGCGGATGGCGAGATTCAGCCTGGTGAGCCAGGACGGCCCAGCCGGAGCGTTGCGGAGTTTGCACTAGTGGTGAACCGCCCGCAGTGCGAAGCAGAGAACCTGCTTGCCGCGCTGCGGGCGCTGTGGCGCAGGGACCCCGCGTGGGTCACAGCCGGAGGATCCGGTCTGGTGTAGGACGGGTCCCCTGGCCCGTCCATCGGGACCAAGGTCGCTGTGGGCGGCTCGCCTGAGCCGCCCACAGCGGATGCGGGTCACTCGAGTCGTGCTTGCTGAGGGTCAACCGCCGGCCTTCGGGGCATGCACGGGCAGCACGACGCTCATCGGGATTCCGTTGTTGGGGGCTACCGGCCCTGCCGGGAACTTCGCCGCGAGAAAGAGGTGCGTCGGCACGCCCTCGCGCAGCAGCACCTGAGGCCGCTCGAGCCTCTCCAACGGCGTTAACGAGCCGTCCTCCCACCGCAATACCCGCGAGTAGGCCTTCGGGCCGTCGACCGGGTAGAGCCGGTCCACAGCGTCGCGCGAGACCACGTACACGCCCGCATTGGCCTCGTCGATCATCGACGTATCGAACGTCTTAACGACCATGTGGTAGAGCTCGCCCTCGTACCAGCAGTAGGCGTCTTCGGTGATCCGCCGCGCGCCCTCGATGTGGATGAGCCCGTCGTGGCTGCCGACCCGTTCGTACGGGCCTTCGGGCCGTGGCGCCCGTGCGACGCCGATCGTCAGATCCTCCCAGAGTTGCTTGCTGCCGGGGGGCCTGTCGGGTCCGGGGTGGGGCATCTCACAGCTCTTGTAGATGAGCGTGACGGAGCCATCAACGTGGATGACCGGCGCGGCATTGGACGTGATGATGCTGTCCCAGTGGCCCGGGCGAGGGACGATGACCGGCGTGTCCAGCCGTCGCCACGGACCGCGCGGGTCCTCGGCCATCGCGACGCCGATGCGCTTGTTGTCCCACGCCTCCTTGTATACCGCGTCGGTTCTGGGCGTGATGGGGGCAGTCGGCCGGGGCCTGGTATACGTGGCGCCGGTGTAGAAGAGGTAGTAGGTTCCGCCGAAGCGGTGGATGGTGGGGTTGTGGGTCATCATGCCATCCCAGTACTCGCGCCCTCGTGGGGGCAGGATGTCGGCCTCGTAGGCGTAGGGACCCTCAGCGCGATCCGCCGACGCCAGAACCACGACCGAATCGGTCACCCACGTGCCCCGGTCTGTTGGCCACACCGAAGCGGTCATGTAGAAGCGGCCGTCGTCACCCTCGATAACCGAGGCACACCAGACGACCTGGTTGGGCAGGTGAAAGGCCA
This sequence comes from Anaerolineae bacterium, assembly GCA_025454475.1. GTDB lineage: Bacteria > Chloroflexota > Anaerolineae > B4-G1 > SLSP01 > PWVB01. The sequence continues at coordinate 7,097 of JALOOJ010000043.1, read as the reverse complement.
CGTGGGCCGGGCCCAGATTGGCCGCAAAGGGGTTCCGACAAACCGAGAGCCATCCCCGGCTCAGCGTGTGCCGCATCCGACAGGTTCCTGAAGCCGCGTGCAAGCAGACGATCCACGAGTGAGGCCGGCGTCGAGGTGGGCGAGATGACCCACAGCGCGGGGACCTCCCCGGCGTTCATTCCGGACACGAGTCCCTCGATTCTCGCGTCGACGCTCTGCTCGTCGAGCGAGACCCTGAAGACGACCGCGGGGCCGGTTCTGCCGCGCCAGGGGATGATCCACTCGACATCCCCTGTGTGGAGGTCGATGCCGTCGGCCAGCCCGAACGTCCGGAAGTACAGCTCCATACCGGTGACGATGCACGCGACCTTCTCGGTATCCTGCATCTTGTCCTCCTACCGAAGAGGCCCAACGCGCCACCATGGTGGCACAACATCGTGCCCCGTCAATACGGATCCCTTCGGCACTGCGCAAAGGGGGACGTGCATTGGGATGCCCACCTCCACTCCTCGTAGGGCGGGGCGCCGGATCCGATTGCGTCGATGTCGGAACTGCAGTACACTTTCGCGCGGTTAGGAGCCACACGCAATCGTCGCGACGTTTCACTGAGCGCTGGGGGCACACAGTATGGTACCGAGCCTCGCCACACTCCATGATCGCCGAACTGGGCGGTGTTCCTCCTGGGACACGTCGGGTCGCAACCACGACCTCTGGATTGTCGCGCCGGGCGAGTCTGCGGTTTTGGCCGACATCGCCGGTCCGGCGCAGATTACGCATATCTGGATGACACAGCTGCATCACTACCGCGAGTGCCTGCTCAAGATCACCTACGACAACGCGCCGTATTCGAGCGTTCTGGCGCCGCTCGGGGATTTCTTCTGCCTGGGTCACAGCATGGTGAACTCGTTCCAGAGCGCGCTGTTCTCCTCGTCCACGCTTTTTCCCTATCAGTTCAACAAGCCGACCGCGCTCAACAGCTACGCGCCGATGCCATTCCGCGAGCGAGCGGTTGTCGAGTTGGTCAACGAGAGCGACGAGCCGCACCGCCAGTACTTCTACGTGGACTATGAGACGCTTGAGGTCTTCCCGCCGGACACAGGCTACTTCCACGCCGAGTTCCGTCGCACCAATCCCTTCGGGGGCTGGGGGCCGGAGATCCGCGTCAACACTTCGGAGGCCAACGCCGCCAACACGGAGCGCCAGGCGTGGGAGAGCAACTACGTGATCCTTGAGACGCACGGGCGAGGGCACTATGTCGGCTGCAACCTGTCGGTGACGAACTTCAAGGATACATGGTGGGGCGAGGGCGACGACATGATCTGGGTGGACGGCTACAAGTGGCCCCCGGATCTCCATGGTACGGGCACAGAGGACTACATCGGACAGGCCGGCGGAATGCAGCCCAATGCGTTCTGGCGCAACGGGTCGTCGATCTTTGAGGGGTACACCATCCCCTCGCCTGAGATCGAGCTGTGGCGCGGCAACGGCGGCTACCACACCAGCTACGTTTTCCACCTGGAGAACCCTGTGCGCTTCGCCCGTGAGATCAGAGTCACAGTCGAGAATGGTCACGCCAACCACCAGGCCAACGAGATGAGCAGTGTGGCCTACTGGTATGCCGAACAGCCGACGGAGGCTGTCGCCCCGCCGCCCGTGTCGCGGCGGTTACCGGTGCGGCGTGACAACCAAGGCGCGTGGCTCCACGACCCGGAGCGCCAGTGCCCAGGCAAGCTGGTGTCGTTGACCGACGAGATGCGGTCGCTGAAAGCGCGTGCCGCAGGCAAGTGACAGAGGAGACATAGGGTGAGCGTTGACACTGCAAAGTACCTAACCGTGGCCCGGGACGTCACCTACTCTACTGCGGATGGCGTCGATCTGCAGATGGACATCTACCACCCGTCCTCGGACGGTCCCTGGCCCGGCGTGATCTGGGTTCATGGCGGGGGCTGGATGGGTGGGGACAAGGCCCCCTTGCCGGAGACACTGGCCGGTCAAGACTACCTCGTGGCGTCTATCAACTACCGCATGTACCCGGCACACAGGTTCCCGGCGATGGTTGAAGATGTCAAGGCCGCTATCCGCTACCTGCGCGCTCACGCCGCTGCCCACAACCTCGACGCCGACCACATCGCCCTGGTTGGGCACAGCGCCGGCGGCCACTTGGTGGCGCTCGCAGGCTTGGCCGACGAGAGCGTCGGTTGGGATGTCGGCCCATACCTGGATCAGTCCAGCCGGGTTCAGGCCGTAGTCGAGATGGCCGGCCCCACGGACCTGACGCGACGGTTCCCCGACTGGGCGGACGAGTTGCTCGCTGGAGTCTTCGGCCCCGAGCAGCTGGTCAGCGGCAGCCCGGTCACCTACGTCCGCCGGGACAGCCCCCGCTTCATGATCGTCCACGGTTCGGAGGACGATGTCGTGCTCGTGGAGCAGGCACACGTGCTCCACGCTGCGCTCGTGGCTGCCGGCGTTCCGGTCGAGACGATTATCCTCCAGAACGCTGGACACGGGTTCGAACCGGTGGGCGGGGTTGTGTTACCCTCGCTAGAGCATACCCTCGGGCGAATCCGGGTGTTTCTACTTGAGATGGCTAACTCGTCACCATAGCGATCGGCAACTCGCGGAGGACGTATGCAGAAGAAGACCGTATTCCCGCTGATGCGGGGCTCGCATCTAACCATGACACTGTTGGCGGCAGTCACGATCGTCTACGGGCTGGCGACGGTCCTGACGGGCAGTTGGCTCTCCAGCCAGGCAATGCGGGGATTGATGACCGTCAGCGCCTATCGCACCCAGTTGGCCGGCTTTGAGCAGATCGCCGGCGCTGTCGCCAGCCTCCTGCTGCTAGTCCTGTTCGTCCTTTGCGCGATCGGCTCCAGGGGATCGGTACGCGTGGCCTTTGCGACTGGGGCTTTGGCATCCGCGGGACCCGCGCTGGTTGGTCGGGCTGAACCCCTGCTGTTTCGGGTGATCGGTCTCCCCACGATGGGAGCCGGCAGCGTTCTGTCCTCAGCCGTGACGGTCCTTGCCTACGCCCTTCCCCTCACGATCCTGTTTCTGCTGCTTGCGGTTGGACGGAACAACCCCAGAGGCTGTCGCTGGCTTTCCATGGCTTCGATCCTCGTCGTGCTGGGGACCGCCCTGTTTCCCGTCTACGTGACTGTGCTGGCCTTCTTGCTCAAACCCGGCGATCCCGGTGTTGGCGCTATGATGGACGTCAGCTCGCGCGTCATGCAACTGCGTTTCATCCTCCCCGGACTGTGCCTGCTGGTACTGTCGATCCTGAGCGCGCGCTATGCCAGGGTTCACCCGGCGATGCCCGACCAGATACCAGAATGAGGAATCTCATGATGACATTCATCACCAAGAGTAGACGTCGCATCATTGCAGTGGCAGGGCTCCTCATGGCTGTACTAGCCCTGGTGTCCTGCGGACGTGACTCCGCGACCGAGGCGCTCGAGCCGACGGCGACGGTTGTCGCATCTGCTGCCTTCCAGGGATTGGACCTTGTTGTGCCCGCGCCGTACGACCCGCCGATCTCGATGGACTCCGTCATCAGCGTCGATGCCACCGTGAAGTTCCTGAATGACGACGATATCTACAACAACGTCTGGACCCGCGCCTATGCGGAACTGCTGGGGATCAATCTCGGGTTCAAATGGGTGGTCGATGGCTCTATGTACGACCAGAAGCTGGGCCTATCGATCAACTCGGGAGACATACCTGACATGTTCCGGGTCAATGGTGCGCAGTTTGTCCTGTTGCACGAAGCTGGTCTACTCGCCGACCTGACTGACGTCTATGCGGCAGAAGGCTCGCCGAACACCCGCGACATTATGGCCCAGGATCCCGTGGCGCTCAAAGCCGCCACGATCGGCGGAAGGCTCTGGGGTATACCACTGACCGATGCCTCGATCGCCTCGGCGCCGGTCCTCTGGGTCCGCCAGGACTGGCTGGACAAGCTCGAGATCCCCGCGCCGACCAGTATGGCCGACGTGCTCGAGATATCACGGCGCTTCGCGGAGGAGGACCCGGACGGTAACGGAGTGGATGACACAGTTGGTCTGGCTGTGACCAAGGAGCTGTGGGGACCATCCGCCAGCCTGACAGGCTTCTTCAACGGGTTCCACGCCTACCCGCATATCTGGATCGAACGGGACGGCGCATTGACCTATGGATCTGTGCAGCCGGAGATGCGCTCCGCCTTAATCGCTCTGCAGGGCATGTACAAGAGCGGGCAGATCGACCCCGAGTTTGGTGTCAAGGATATCAACAAAGTCACGGAGACCATCGCGCAGGGCAAGGTCGGGATGGAATTCGGCGTCTGGTGGAATCCCTATCACCCGCTCTACCTAAGCCAGCAAAACGAGCCCGATGCCTATTGGTCGCCCTATGCCATACCGTCGGTGGATGACACACCGGCCAAGAGCCAGTACTCGTCAGCCGTGGGCTCTTTCCTGGTGGTCAACGCCGAGTATGAGCACCCGGAGGCGCTGATCCGTATGATCAACTTCTGGACGGACAACATCGTGCGCACCCAGGACGACAACGTCCGCCGCATCTTCCTCGGCGACATCAATGCGCCCGATGTGGTGTTGTACAAGTACACCATCGCCCATCTCTGGGAGCCTAACGCGATCCTGTCGGGTGGGCGCCTGCTGCGCGAAGCCCTCGCCAAGCGCGATCCTACCGGTCTGAACCTTGATGCCCAATGGCGTTACCGAATCATCCAGGCGTACTTTGAGCAGGGCACCAAGGAAGCCTGGGTAGAGGTGGCGACAAACGGGCCGGACGGTTCCGTCACGATCCTTGAGCGGGTCGCCGAGGATATGGGGATGATGAACCGGTTCTACGGCACCCCAACCCCGGTGATGGCGGAGAAGATGGCTGCCCTCCAAACGATGGAAGTGGAGATGATCACCAAGATCATCATGGGTGACCCGATCGAGCGGTTCGATCAGTTTGTGGAGGATTGGCGCCGGACGGGCGGAGATGCCATCATCGAGGAGGTCAACGTCTGGTATGCGGACAATCGGTAGCGCAGCCTATGGCTGACGATCCGCAACTTCAGGGTTCCTGGAGGAGCGGCTCATGACGGCGCGCGGACGGCTCAGACGCGAGCTCCCCCTGTATGTCATGCTGGCGCCGGCGATCGTGCTGGTGCTGGTGTACGCCTATGCACCCATGGTCGGGATCGTGATGGCCTTCCAGCGCGTTCTGCCCGGCAAAGGCATCTTCGGCTCACCATGGGTTGGTCTAGCGAATTTCCAGCGCGTGCTCGAGATGCCGACCATCTTCCAGGTCGTCTGGAACACGGTTCGCATCGCCGGTCTGAAGGCAATTGCGGGCGTCATTGTACCGGTGGCAGTGGCTCTGATGCTCAATGATGTGCGCAGCCGCCTGATCAAACGCAGCGTGCAGACGATCATCTATCTGCCGCACTTTCTGTCGTGGGTGATCCTGGCTGGCATTGTGGTCGACATCCTATCGCCGTCGGAAGGCGTCGCCAACAAGGCCCTAGCCTTGGTGGGGATCCGTCCGATCTTCTTCCTGGGTGATGACCGCGTCTTCCCGTGGACGATGGTGGTGACCGACGTGTGGAAGTCGTTCGGGTTCGGCACGATCGTCTACCTGGCGGCCCTGATGGACATCGATCCGACGCTGTACGAAGCCGCGATGGCCGATGGCGCAACGCGCTGGCAGCAGACCCGGCATATCACCCTGCCCGGAATCGCCGGAACCATCATCATGCTCTCGACGCTGAGCCTTGGCAACATCCTCAACGCGGGATTCGACCAGATCTTCAACCTTTACGGGCCGCTGGTGTATCGTACCGGCGACATCATCGACACGCTCGTCTACCGGACCGGCATGCTCGACAATCAGTTCGGGGTCGCGACTGCGGTCGGGCTTCTCAAGTCGGTGGTGTCACTGCTGCTGATCGGGATCGCCTACAAGCTTGCGGCGAAGTGGGCCGACTACCGGATTTTCTAGTGGAAGGAACGCAATAGATGGGCAGCAAGCTGTTTCGGCCTCCACTGGCCCAGAGCATACTGAACCTCGTGGTCCTTGGCCTACTGGGGCTGCTCTGTCTGTTCCCGATTCTGCATATCCTCGCACTCTCACTCTCCTCGAGCACTGCCGCCGGTAGTGGACGCGTGACCATCTTCCCGGTCGATCTCACTACGCTGTCCTACCGGTTCGTTTTGGACACTCCTGCCTTCGGTAAGGCCTTTCTGATCTCACTGCAGCGCGTACTGGTCGGGACACCGATCAACATGGCCCTGACTGTTCTGGTCGCCTACCCGCTGTCAAGGTCGCCGAAGGCGTTCCGGGCACGCGGTTTCTTCGCGTGGTTCTTCCTGATCACCGTCCTGTTCTCCGGCGGTCTGATCCCCTGGTATATGGTCATTCGCCAGACGGGCCTCATCGACAAGTTCTGGGCGCTCATCCTGCCGGGCGCGGTCCCTGTGCTCAACGTGATCCTGTTGGCGAATGCCTTCAGGAACTCGCCCGCCGAGCTCGAGGAGGCTGCCGTGATGGATGGCGCCGGGCACTGGACGATCCTGTGGCGTATCTTGCTGCCCCTATCTGCGCCGGTGCTGGCGACGGTCACGCTCTTCGTGGCGGTCGGGCACTGGAATAGCTGGTTCGACGGGTTGATCCTGATGAACTCGCCCGAGCGCTATCCCTTGCAGAGCTACCTCCAGACGATCATCATCAACCCGGACCCGCGTATGCTGACAGAGCGCGATCTGGCGATCCTCAAGGTTATCAACAATCGCACCACGAAGGCGGCCCAGATCTTCATTGCGATGGTGCCGATCTTGGTGGTGTACCCGTTTTTACAGCGCTACTTCACTGCAGGCGTGAAACTGGGCGCGATCAAAGGCTGACGCCTGTCAGGAGACTCCGATGACCGAGCTGCCCACCTATGAGGATGTGCTCGCTGCCGCGGAGCGCATCCGCCCCTACATTCACCGGACGCCGGTGTTCACGAGTGCAACGCTCGACCGAATGGTGGGCGCGACGCTCTGTCTCAAGAATGAGGCGCTCCAGAAGGTTGGGGCCTTCAAGGCGCGAGGCGGGTGCAATGCTGT
>JALOOJ010000192.1 GCA_025454475.1 Anaerolineae bacterium | reverse complement strand
TCCCGCTGCACACGGCGTTGAGGTCGGTGCTGCCCCGCGTCGTCACGGCGTCGGGCTCGGCATCGATGCACACAGGACCTACCGTCGTGCCGAAGCTCCGCAGCGCCGCGGGCAGATAGACTCGATGGGCGCCCCGCTGGTAACAGGCCGTCACCTGGATATCGTCCAGCCAGATCATCTCCGACGGGACCTGACGATTGCTGAGCATGGCAAGCGTGACCGCCAACGGCCGGCCAGATAGCGCCGCCAGCGTAGCAGCGTCGTCTAGCTGCGTCAGCTCCCAGTACCGGTTGTCCCAACCCGTGGGGGTCTCGCCAATGGGGAACATCTCGATCAGATCATCGAGGTAGCCGTCCCCGGTCAGCGTCCACAGCATGGAATAGGCATTGTCGCTCGCGTTGGTGGCGGTATAGAGGCGGCTATAGCTGACCCGGAGCTGGGTGAGGCCTGGTGGGGCAACAAAACCCTGAGCGAACTCGTCCAGGTCAAGCGTTGCGCTGACCACGTCCGTATCCGCGCCGGAGGCTGCGGTCTCATCCGCCAGAGCCAGCGCGTACGGCGCCGACTGGTAGTAGCCGGGGCGCGAATCGAAGTAGACCGCCTGGCGCAGGATCGTCCAGTAGTCGATTGTGCCGGTACCGTCGCCCAGCTCCACGACGTTCATCTGGGGGTTCCTGAGCAGCTCCACGCATTCCGTGGGAACCGGCGTGGGCGTGTCCGCCGTGGTGACGGTGAATGTGATATCGTCCAGCCAGACTTGGCTCACGTCGTAGCCGTCCTGGGTGACGTGAAAGCCGAAATCGAGCGTCTTTCCAGCGACGTAGGCCCGCTGATCGGCGTCGAGCGTCCAGGTCGCGAGAGTCCAGTCGCGCGTCCCCAGCAGGTGGATGTCGGCGCAGTACGAGTACGCCGCCGAGCCGTCCAGGTTCCAGATCCGCGCACAGAGGGAGTCATAGCCCTCAGCCACCTCGTCCGTCGTGATCCGGTACCAGAACTCGACAACGACCTGGGTCAGCGTTCCCCCCGGGACGGTGATCGTCTGATCGATCTGGTCAATGTCGGGATCGCCAACCTCATTGCCAGTCGCCGCAGCCCAGGTACCGCTGTGCTTGACTGCGCTGGTGAGGGTCGGGGCGATCGAGCCGTTGCTCACGAAAGCCCACGGAGCCGGCGAGCCGGTCTCAAAGCCGGGGTTCGCCAGCAGTTGTGTGGTGGCGGCCAGGCTGAGTGCCGCTACCGGACGCACACCCTCATCGCGCACGCTCGGCAGCCGGCGCGCGTCGAGAAGCTCGACGGCCGACGCCGGTTCAGTATCCGTCCAGGCCCCGTCGGTGCCGTCCACGGACAGGTCTGACCGCCGCGGCTGCTGCGCCGCGGAAAATACGGTCTGGACGTGGCCAGGGCCCGCATACCCGGATGCCTGCAGATCCGCGGGTCTCTCCTCACCTGGCGTCCATCGGCGCACGAGACCGCTCCCAACCTGAGGCAGCGCCGGCGTGCTCGTTGCTGCCGGGCCTGCCGCGCGTGTCGCGAACGAAGGGGCGAACGCCAGCGCGGCGATAAGGAGCGCCAACGCCGTCCCCAGGAGCCAGAGGCGCAGGACTGTCTTGCTCATACGTGTCCTCCTGACCGTGCTTGGGGTGCCCGACACACCCGATGGTGAGCTGCTGCGTGCCTACGGCGCCGGGGCGGTGTTGGTAGGAGCGGGGCCGTCAGATCCGCCATCCCCGGCGCCGGGCACCGGGTTGAAATAGAAAGTCGCCCAATCCGACGTCGCTGCCTCGTTCCCACCGCTTACCACAGCGACGCGCCAACGCCACTCGCCGAACTTGTCGGCCGGCAGATCGGTGGCCCAGCTCGTGGCGCTCAAGCCATCGCCCTGCACGACGGTGCCCGATGCGGAATGGGCCGCAACGACGCGATAGGACTGCCCGCTGCGCAGCGTGCCCTGCCAGGAGAAGGCAACCGGGTTCTTGTGCTCGCCGCCGAGGGGCGCCGCAAGTTGCGGCTGGGTGGGAGCGGGCTCGGGCGTTGGGGTAGCGGTTCGTTGCGGGGTTGCGGTGCGGGCCGGCGTCGCCGTCACCGTCGCCGTTGCTGTGGGGGCCCTGGTCGGCGTAGCCGTGGCCGCGCGCGTCGGGCGCGCGGTCGGCGTGGCGCTGGCCGTGGCGACGGCCCTAGCCGTGGCGACGGCCGTGGCCGTGGCCACGGCCTCCTCCGTCGGCACCGGTGTCTCGGTGGCGTTGGCGATGACGGCTGGGGATGCTTTCGGCACGCTGTCGCTGGCCTTCTCAGTCCGCGCCCACAGGGCGGGGAAGTCGATGAAGCTGCTGGCTGCCCACACGGTTCCCGCGCATAGGAGCAGCAGCAGCGCCACGGCGCCTGCGACCCAGATGCCCACACGCCGGCGTCGACGGGGGCCGGCAGCGGGCGGCGGCAACACCTCGGTCCTTCCGGGGCGAACGCCCTGCATCGGCACTGGCACTGTCATTCCCTGTGATCGGGGCGCATCGATGCCCAGCCCTCGCGCCATCTCCTGAGCCGTCGCCCACCGGGCGCTGCGGCTCAGCTCCACGGCCTTCAGAATCGCCGCTTCCGTCCTCTGGCTGACCCCTGGCACGACGGTTCGGGGCGCACGCAGCTGCCCGGAATCGGCGATGCGCTGGGTCGCCGAGGGCGGGGCCTCCCCTGTCAGCGCGTGGTAGAGTGTCGCGCCCAGGCTGTAGATATCGCTGCGCTCGTCGGTATGTCCCTTCCCGGCATCATACTGCTCCGGCGGTGCGTACTGAGGGGTCGCCATGCCACGGACAACGGTTCTCGTGCGGGGATCGTCGGGATTCCAGAACTTCACGAGGCCGAAATCCACCAGGATAGGGCTGCCGTCCGGGCGGATGATCACGTTCTGCGGCTTGATATCCCGATGGTAGATGCCCTGGCTGTGACAATAGGCCAGCGCATCGAGCAGTTGCGCGGCCCATCCCAGAACCTGAGGCTCAGCCTGCGCGCCATCTCGGGTAATAAGCTGCGCCATGCTGACGCCTTCGACCAGATCCATCACCAGGTAGGTTAGCGCACCGACGCTGAAGTAGTCGGTGACCCTCACCAGATTCGGGTGGTGGAGGCGTGCAAGGATCTCAGCCTCCTGCCGGAACTGGTCGCGCAGCCCCTCCAGCATCGCCACATCCATGTCCGGCTGGGGCAGCATCTCTTTGAGCGCCACCGGGACGTTCAGCCGCAGGTCCCAGGCATTGTAGACGGCGCCCATACCGCCGCGACTCAACGGCGACACAATACGATAGCGCTCCAATAGCACCTGCTCAGACTCAGTTGCCATTGACCCTCCTTCCGAGGCGGCTATCCAGGCGAGACTTGAGGTCCTTCGTGCACCCTTGCGAGGTCAGTCGAGGCAGTGCCGCGCCGCTGTTGGACTGCCCGGACGCGCCATACGTCTCTGTCGGGGCGAACCCCATCGCCATCGCGGAACGGTCGTCTCGCCGCCAGCGAAGCTTCCCTGGTGCAGACGATGGCGCGTGAGGAGATCCCGACTCTCAGATGGTAGCACACTTTTCGCCGACACACAAGGCCACCCGGCGCAGGGCAGAGCTAAACCGGGCGCGACAGAGCGGGCCGCGGAGGTGAGCTGCGCTACTTCAGCCCTTCCACCACCGTGCGCAGCGCCGCGCCCTGCTGCGACCAGTATCGGGCAGCATTGGCCAGCTCATCGCCCAGGCAGAAGTGCCGCACCCCCAGATCGATGTAGTACCGGGCGTCATCGGGCGAGGCGATTTCGCAGCGCGGCTGCACGCCGTGCGCCAGGGCCACCTCGATCATCCTGCGCTCCGCGGCCTTGAACTCCGCCACGGTCTCCGAACGGTTGCGGCCCATACTCATCGAGTAGTCGGAGGGACCGAACTGCACCATATCGACACCCTCCACCGAGCAGATCTCCTCGATATTGTCCATCGCCTCGCGTTTCTCGATCATGAACGCCAGGACCGTGGCGCGCACCATCGCCGCGAAGTCCATCTGTGGGTTGTACGGCTGGTAGCCGATCCACCGGCGATTCGGATAGCCGAAGCGTCCCTGATCCTGCGGCGTATCGGGCCGCACGAGGTAGATCGACTCGCGCACCTCCGCTGCGGTTTTGTGGTCGGTGAACAGGATAGCCTGGAATCCTGACGCCATCGCCTTCTGCGCCACATACGCGCGGTTCTGGAAATCCACCTTGATCATCGTGCCCATCTCGCTCAGCTCCGCAGCCCGCGCGATATTCTCGAGATCGGTGTGCGCGAACGGGGCATACTCCGCCACGAATTCAACATAGTCATAGTGCCCGGTCGACCCGACGATCTCGGTGATGACGGGCCAGGTGTTCTCGATCCGCGTCGCGATCGATGGGAGTCCGCTGGACAACAGGTGTCGTAATCGATTCGTTTTCACAGTCGTCATCTCCTCGTCGGCTCGATAGGGTGTGGCTTGCTTGGCGCCGGGTGGTCAGGTAGGGTAGTTCGTAGTAACCGCTTCAGCGGTTCTGCTCCCGCCCAGTCTGCTGGGCGCGCCTGCTGAGACGCGCCTGCTGAGGCGCCGGAACGACTGAAGTCGTTACCACGAACCCCGGACATCAGCCTAACCAAGCACTAGTGTAGTACGTATTGCCCGCGATGCGACAAGCCCGTCCAGGCGCCGAGGACTCCGGGTGCCGGGGACTTTCCGCGGTCCCCGGCACTGGGAGAAGTCCCTGGGAAACGCGCCCGACTGGTGTACTATCGAGCATACCCTCCCCCACAAAGGAGACGCATGTTCCGGACCCACACCGACATCACCGGCGAACTGCAGGGCAGCATCGACCGGCTCGCCGCATCCGGCGGCGGGGAGATCATCATCCCGCCGGGCGAATACACCTTCCGGCCGATCGCCCTCAAGTCGCACATCTGCCTCACGCTCAGCGCCGGTGCGCGTATGACGGCATCCGCGCGCCGGCAGGACTACGTCCCCATCGGCTACAACCATAACGAGATGGGCGAGGTTCATTCAGCCATCTATGCCCTCAACCAGGAGGACATCACACTGCGGGGCGCCGGGACCATCGATCTGAGCGGTGAATCGTTCTACCATATGGACCGCCCCACACCCGTCGCCACCATCGGCCCTCCGGTGACCCAGGCCTACCTCGACGAGGCGCCTCGCACCTATGACTGGCGCGTCAACCAGCCGGTCTTCTTCCACAGGTGCACCAACATCCGCCTCGATGGCCTGACCATCACCAACGCCCCCTGCTGGACGCTGAGCTTCGATCAGTGCCACATCGTCAGGGCGACCGATCTCACCATCCGCAACAGCCTGGTGATCCCGAACAACGACGGGATGCACTTCACCGGCTCAAGCGACATCCTCATCAGCGGCTGCCACATCACGGCCGGCGACGACTGCATCGCTCTGTCCTCGATCACGGACTGGCGCGTCCCGTGCGAGAACGTCGTCGTCACCCACTGTATCCTCCAGTCGGCCTCGAAGGCGATCTCCATCGGCTATATGCACAGCATCGTCCGCAACGTGCTCATCGAGAACGTGATCGTCAAACCGAGCAACCGCGCCTTCGTTTCCATGGTTCACCCGCACACGGGCCTGGTGGAGAACGTGCAGGTCGCAAACTGCATCTTCGAGGGTCGGAGCTACGGGGGCAACTGGTGGGGGAACGGCGAGGCGATCGTGCTCATGGTCACGCCGCACCACATCGCGGCCTACCGCGATCCGCTCCCGGAACCACGATTTGATGTCGGAATCAGGAATGTATCATTTTCGCATATCACTTGCCGTGCGGAGCGCCCAATCGGCATCGTGGCGAGCAAGCCTCTCATCGAGGGCGTGCGCCTCAGCGACGTGACGGTTGACATTGTCCCCGAGGTCCGCCCAAGCCTGAAGGGGAACGTTCTCGACCTGGCGCCGGGCCCGGAAAACTACGCGATCCCCCGCGCCGGCATCGGGATCGTCCACCGGAACGCCCATCTGCACCTGCAGGACGTCACTGATGGGTCGGGGAATCCGGTAGAGGCTCTCGAGATCGACTGAGGCCCCAGCCTGTCCCCCAAGTACGGAGCGAGACCGGACACCTAGTGGTCAGCTCAGTTGGTTCGTAGTAACCGCTTCAGCGGTTCTGCTGCCGCCCAGTCTGCTGGGCGCGCCTGCTGCGGAACCGGAACGACTGAGGTCGCACCTACGAACCCCAGATGCCCGCTTGACTGAGCACTAGTGGCGCAGCGTCAGCGGGAGGTAGACCCTCCGGTTAAGCCCGCCCACTGCGTACCGCGGCACCAGCACCTCCACGACCACGCCGCCGATCAGCTCGTCGTCGATGAAGCCCTCAACCGCAACGCGCGGCTGCGTGCCTTGCACCGCGGGCAGGCCGGGCCGGACCGTGATCGTGCCGGTGACGCCCTCGCCGGGCGCCAGATCCACCGAGGCCGGTTCGACGCTCGCCATCCAATCGGACGGTAGGTCGAGGCGCCGCACCCGCAGCTCCACCGTCGCCGCCTCAGGCCCCGGGTTGCCGATCCGGAACGGGATCCGGCTGACGTAGATCCGGGCCAGGGTAGTGCTGCGTGCGCCGACTGCGGTGGTCGCCAGCCCGGCAGCCGTCTCGTCAAAGGTGGGCGGGTCCAGCATCACGGGCCCGAGCAGCCTCAGCCTCGCCGCCACGTCTGCCAACCGGGTCATGACGCTCCCCGCCAGATCCTTGGGATCCGCCGCGATGCGCGCCTGACGCGCCGCCTCGATATCCTCATTGTTCATGCCGATCGAATGGGCCGCGTTGATCTCCGTGCGGTTGAACCCGAGCGCCGCCAACCGGGTCTGGTACGTGATCACGGTCGTGACCTCCACGGTCAGATCCTTTGTCCCCTCCGCAACCATCACCGCCAGCAGATCGTCGATCCGATCGGCAGCTTCCAGCATCGTGGCCCCCGCCTGCGCCTCGTGGTACAGCAGCGTCGCGGCCTGCTCCGAGGCCCAGTAGGCGTCGCCCGCGTTCGCGGCGCCCGTATAGCGGTCCAGCGACAACGCCGCGGCGCGCAGCTCAGCGGTGAGGTCGAGCATCGACGCCATGAGCAGGTTGCCGGCCTTCGCCCGAGCCTCCGTCAGCGCGCCTTCGTCCAGCTCTCCAGGTTGAAGTCCATGATGGCGCTGAACAGCGCGTTGGGGATGGCCAGTCCGGGGATGTTCTCGGGCGACGAGACAGCATCGAGCACCATCTGCCCGTCGTTGATCCGATCCATCGCCGCCTTGGCGCGCTGGGCCATCTGCGGCTTGCTCTCCGGATCGTCATCGTCCGGATCCTCCTCGTCGTCGGGTGGTGCGCCGTCGTCGGGGCCAGGGTCACCCAGCGGGCCCGGTTCGATCCGGAAGTTGGTCTGCCCGCCGCCCGATGCCGCCTGCGCACCCAGCGTGGCCATACCCACTGGCCCATAGTCGTAAGTCGCCCGCAGGCAGACGTGACCAGACTCGGGCGGTGTCCAGGCAACGCTGATGACCCTTTCGCTGTTCGCCTCTATCCGCACATCCTCCGCTCCTCCCAGCGGTGCGAAGCTCACCCCGATGCTGAATTGGGCGTAGCCAAGCACCACGTCGACGAGGATCGGGAAGGCGTTTGGGTTGCTGAGCCGGACGCTCACGGTGCTGGGCACGCCCTGGGTGATCGGTTTGGGGTCAATGTCGATGGCGCCATTCATGTAGGGCGCTTCCGAGCCTGGCAGCAGGGGATCGTCGGGAGTCTCGACGAAGCTCACCACCGCCTCAGCGCTGCTCGCGATCTCGCACGCACTGCTGTCCTCCACCAGCGCCCAGAGCGTGGCATCGCCGGGAGCGTCGGATGTCACATAGGTCAGCGCCTTCCCGTCCGCTCCGGTAACCGCGCTGCCTCCCGCGGTGCCCAGGTCACTGTACAGTTGGACCTTGCGCCCCGCCAGTGGGCGCCCGGCGCCATCCCGCAGTGTCAGCTCAACCGGAATCAACGTCAGCCCGTCAGCCGGCGCGAACCAACGCTGCGGCGCCAGCGTGAGGTTCAGCGCCTGGCTCACCGTCACGGGCGGGACCTCCTGGTCCGGTGCGGTCAGGAAAGGCCGGAACGCCACGCCCTGGCTGTAGAAGTCGTCGACGGTGTCGCCCGTTCCCGCCGGGTTGCAGTCTTCGTGAGTGGGTCCGGTGGCGCTGCCCCACCAGTTGTTCGCCGCGAGCATCACGCCACCGAGCGCGTTCTCGATCCCACTCACGCCGTTGCCCACGATCCGGCAGCGCTCCACGACCGTGCCCTCCGCGTCCATGCCCCACAGGCCCACCTCGCTGGCATTCTGGAGGACACAGTCGGAGAGGTGCGCCGTCGCTGAGGTCAACATCAGATTCCACTGGGCATACTCGATCGTCACGTGCCTGAACACCGACCCCTGATTACGGGCCAGCAGGTCGCCCTGGATCACCAGGAACAGCCACCACCCCGGTTGCTTGGTCGTTCCCGTAATCGTGATCGGCTGGGTCGCCGTGCCGATCGCCTTGATCGTGCCTTCCACGATGAGGCTGGCATTCTGCGCGAACCGCACCTCCACACCCGGATCCACCGTCAGTGTCACGCCATCACTCACGAGGATGCCCGATGAGACGAACGCCACCTGATAGGGGCTCCCGGCTCGCGTCCAGACCGTGTCCTCGACGATGTCGTCATCGACGACCGTCACGGCGGGTGCCTGAGGCGCTGTCGGGCGTTCCGGGGTGGAGGCGACACGGGCCGAGGCTCGACCCGCGCCCAGGATCAGCAACGTGAGGACCAACGCAGCTCCGACCCAACGGACGCGGGCACGGAGGCTGGAAGATACCGGGATCGAGAACGGTTGCACGCTCATCGGGGATCCTCCTATCCGGGATAACTCGGACAGCAGCAG
>JALOOJ010000365.1 GCA_025454475.1 Anaerolineae bacterium | reverse complement strand
AAGGCGGCGTGTTGGGAATGTCTCGCCCTTCGCATCCGCCGCGCGCGGACGGTTGCTAGCGCGCAGGTCCGGTGGCATAATCCGGGCACAGAACCGCAAGGAGCGTGGTCTATGACAGCGATAACGGGCACATCAGCGTGGGTCATCGAGCTCATCGAGGCACTGTGGGCCGATAAGGGCAACGATATGCGTCTCGCTGAGCCCGAGAGGGCCTGGGACCCGCCCCTGATCGGATTCGCCAATGGCGCCGACGCCCTCTGGGCGCAGTACAAGACGGTCGTTGACCCAGGCCACTGGACGCCCGTGGAGGCCTGGCGCCTGGCTTACCCTGACGTCGATGTGGCACCTGAAGAGCTCACCGTCATCTCGTGGATCCTGCCCCAAACTGAGGCCACCAAGCGCGATCAACGAGAGCAGACGCTCTATCCGGCTGAGCGGTGGGCGCGCACCCGCGTCTACGGGGAGCAGGCCAACCATCGCCTACGCTGTGATGTCGCCCAGGCACTCACCGATGCCGGCTATCACGCCGTCGCGCCGATGGCGTCCCCGCAGTGGAGCACCAGGGACTCGGAGAAATACGTCTACACCTCCAACTGGTCCGAGCGCCACGCGGCTTACGCCGCCGGACTGGGCACCTTCGGACTGTGCGACGGCCTCATCACCCCGGTGGGGAAAGCCATGCGCGCGGGGTCGGTAGTCGCCAGAATCCCAATCCCTGCCTCGCCGCGGCCCTACACCGACCATCACGCCTACTGCCTCTTCTACGCCAGGGGCACCTGCGGCGAATGCATTGACCGCTGTCCTGTGGGCGCGATCTCTGCTGAAGGTCACGACAAGCGTGTGTGCGAAGCCCACCTGACCCGAAGCCGTGCTTATGTCGCGGCGACCTATGGGTTCGACGGCTACGGTTGTGGTCTCTGCCAGGTCGGCGTGCCCTGCGAGTCCCGTGTGCCGGAAGGGATTGGTGACTAGGGATTAGAGGTCAGTTAAGTTGGTTCGTAGTAACCGATTCATCGGTTCTGCTACCGCCCAGTCTGCTGGGCGCGCCTGCCGGGGCACCGGAACGACTGAAGTCGTTACTACGAACCCCAAACATCAGCTTAGCTGACCATTGATGATTGGAGAAGCTCCCCCGTATCCGCCCTAATCCCCGCTCACCAATCCCCAGTCCCTTCCGCCCGCTCAGGGCGTAAACCGCTGCGTGATCGGCGGGCGCCAGTCCTTGCCGAAGGCCCGCGTGGTGATACGGACCCCCGGAGGCGCCTGCCGCCGTTTGTACTCGGCGCGGTCCACCATCCGCACAACCCGCAGCACCAGCGCCTCGGACACGCCCTGCTCCCGGACGATGTCCTCCGGCGCCTGGTCTTCCTCGATATAGGCGCGCAGGATCGGGTCGAGGATTGCGTATTCCGGCAGGGAGTCGCTGTCCTTCTGGTTGGGCCGCAGCTCCGCCGATGGCGCTCGGGAGAGAACACGTTCGGGGATCACAGGCGCAGGCCCCTGCGCATTGCGCCATCGCGCCAACGCATAGACCGTATCCTTGAACACGTCCTTGATCACGGCGTACCCACCGGCCATATCGCCGTAGAGCGTCGCGTAGCCGACCGCCATCTCACTCTTGTTGCCGCCGGTCAGCACCATCCAACCGAACTTGTTGGAGAGCGCCATCCACAGGTTGCCGCGGATGCGCGCCTGGATGTTCTCCTCGGTGACATCGCTCTCCCACCCCTCGAAGGGCTGGGCAAGCGCATCCAGGTAGGCGTCGAAGATCCCCTCGATGGGGATCTTCATGTAGGCGATGCCCAGCGCTTTCGCAAGCGCAGCCGCATCGTCATTGCTCATGTCCGCCGTGTAACGAGAGGGCATCGGCATCGGCCGCGATGCAGGCGACCAGGCTGGAGTCGACACCGCCGGAGGTCCCCAACACGACCTTCTGGAAACCGTTCTTGCGGGTGTAGTCGCGCAGCCCAAGCGTCAACGCCTTGTAGATCTCCGCCAGATGCGGCAACGGCTCGATGATATGCACCGGCAGGTGCGCCCGTTCTGACGGGGCGGCGGTCTCAGCCACGAGGAGATCGACCACCGGCAGCGAGCTTGGTGTCGCCTTGCGATAGCGCGGCTCGTGGAGGCGCCAGCGGAAGACGGCATCGGTATCCACGTCAGCGACGATGAAGTCCTCCTCGAACTGCGCCCCGCGCGCCAGCACCGCACCGCGCTCACTCACGATCACGCTGCGCCCGTCGAAGACCAGCTCATCCTGCCCGCCCACCAGGTTGCAGAAGGCCACCACTGCAGCATTGTCCGTGGCACGCGTTCTCAGCATCTGCTCCCGGGCGTCCCCCTTGCCCGCGTGGTAGGGCGAGGCCGAGATGTTGACCAGCAGTCGTGCGCCGCCCTCGAGCGCCTGGACCTCCGGCGGACCGGCGGGGTACCAGATATCCTCGCAGATGCTCACGCCAAAGGTCACATCCCCGCGCCTGAGTACGCCGACATCGGTGCCGACCTGGAAGTAGCGATCCTCATCGAACACGCCATAGTTCGGGAGATAGTGCTTGCGGTACGTGTGCGCCCACTGCCCATCGTGGAAGATGGCCGCGGCGTTGAAGACGTCGCCGTCGACATCGGCGAACCCCACGACCGCCGTGATGCCCGCAGTCAAACCCGCAATCGAGTGCGCCGCATCGAGGTTGGCTCGCAGGAAGGACGGCTTGAGGAGCAAATCCTCCGGCGGATACCCGGGTATGGTCATCTCCGGGAAGAGAACCAGGTCAGCGCCGATCTCACGCGCACGGCGGAGTCCCGCCTCGATCTTGCGCACATTACCGTCGATATCCCCAACCACTGCGTTGATCTGCGCCATCGCGATGCGAACTCGGCTCATCGCCCCTCCCGAGCATCAGTGTCGAAACCTCGGGCATCAGTATACACACTTCGCCGACCTTGAGGATCACCCCCCGCAGTCGCCAACGGTGCCGCTCCCTACCTCTCGGACCGCGCCGGTGTACTTCACCGGCAGCATCCTTGCCCGCTCCGCTCTGCGCGGCGCGCATACAGGTCAGAGCGCGTGTTTCGCCTTGCTCTCGGGCCGCGCCGGTGTACTGCACCGGCAGCATCCCTGCCCGTCCTGCTCTGCGGTGGTGCGCGTGCCGGTTGGAGCTGGTGTTTGGCCCTCTCGCCTTCACGCTCCTTTTTCCCCCGTCTGCCGGCTTGATTCCCGCCCCTATCTCGTGTATAATAGAATAAACGTTCTATCATAGGAGGCTTTTCACGTGTCCGGCCGCAAGCGCGTCACCGAGATCCAGCTCGCCGTGAACCGCACCATCGCCAACCATCGCGATCGCTGTGTAAGCGCTATGCGCACAGCCCATCCCTTCTCCCCGCTTCTACTGCTCTCCATTCTGCATTCTTCATTCTCTCACTCTTCATTCTGCCAAACGAACCCATTTCGCCCCCCTTCCATGGACTTTGACGGAGCAGGCCATGTGTGCTATACTCTTCGCGCCAACCCGGAGACCGCGGCGATCTGAAGGTCGCCTCGATGGCGGGCCACACCGCTCCGGCTGGCGTGCTGGTTCGGCGGGTCAGCGTGCTGCGGAGTCACCCTCGCCGGCCGGGCGTCACTATCCCGGCCCCACGCACCATCCCACACCGCCGACCATCGTCAGGGTTGCATGGGGTGTCCCGTTCGACCCAGCGCCATTGGCAAAGGTGTGGGACGCCAAGTGAGGAATGCATGACAAAGAAACAAGCGGTCTACGATGAGTCATCGATTCAGGTGCTCGAGTACCCCGAGAACATCCAGCGCCGCCCGGGCATGTACGTCGGCGGTAAGGGCGAATCGGCGCTCCATCACCTGGCCATCGAGGTCATCGACAACTCCGTCGACGAGGCCCTGGCGGGCGCCTGCGAATGGATCGACGTAACGATCCGCAAGGACGGCAGCATCACGGTG
>JALOOJ010000191.1 GCA_025454475.1 Anaerolineae bacterium | reverse complement strand
CGACGCGCCGGCTGCGCTCAGGCTCGGGCAGCGCCATGAACGCCGCAGTCTCCTCACGGCACTCAACGACGAACTCCAGCAGCATAGAGCCGTCCTCAGCCTGGGTGTCATAGACCGCGGGATAGCGCAGGAAGACACTGGTGATCCCCTCCCGGCGGTAGAAGTAAGCGCCGATGTCCTCGATGGTCCGCTTGGAAAAGGAGTAGGGGTCCGTCGTGTAGGTTGGGTGCGCCTCGTCGATGGGGAAGTAACGCAACTGACCCTCGGGAAAGGTGATTCCGTAGTTGTACCCGAGGGCGTTGATCGAGCTGGCGCATACCACGCGCCCGATGCCTGCATCGGCTGCCGCACGGTAGATGTTGAAGGTGCCGCCGACATTGACCTTGAAGATGGTGTGTTCCGGCCCAAGGTCGGGATCGGGAATGGCTGCTAGGTGGATGACGCCGTCGATGCCCGCCATCATGGGGCCCAGCGATGTGAAGTCCGTGATATCGCCCTCCAGGCATTCAGCGCCGTCGATGGGCCGGTCCACCTTGAGATCGAGCACGCGCACGGTGTGTCCGCGGTCGAGCAGCCATTGGACTGTCGGACGTCCGACGGCGCCCATTCCACCGGTGACGAGGATGTGCATGGTCGTCTCCACCTAAGTCAAGACAAAGGGTGAAGGGAAGCGGATGGCCTCGCTCCCCTGGGGCCTGATCCCCCTATCCCCGAAAAGGGAAGGCGGGCTCAAAACCGATGAGAGCCCGGGCGGCGTCGATGCTCACGAGCGTCTCGGTGCCCTCCGCAGAGGCGCGCCACTCGATGACCTCAGGGAACCATACGCGCGCCAGGTCTCGCGAGGGGAGGCCGACGCCGTTGTGCGCGTCGGTGACAAAGAGCGCGTGGCTGCCCTCATAGTCCGCCAGGAGGCCCTTTTCCGCCGCCTGGGCCGCATCGCGCACATCGAGACCGGTCCAGAAGTTGCTGCGTCCGAACATCAGGTAGGCGTCCTCGAAGGTCCAGTCGAAGCCCGCCTCCCACTCCCGCGCCGCAGCGCGCGTCTCGAAGTCGGTGATGACTGCTTGCACGCGCCGGCCGCGATCGGGCTCGGGCATCGCCATCACCGCTGCGGTCTCTCGGCGGCACCCCTGGATGAAGCCCATCAGCATCGAGGGCTCCGGGGTATTGGTGTCATAGACGGCAGGGAAGCGCAGGAAGACGCTGCTGATCCCCTCGCGGCGCCAGAAGTAGGCGCCGATCTGCTCGGTTATACCCTTGGTGAAGGAGTAGGGATCGGTGGTATAGGTCGGGTGAGCCTCGTCGATGGGAAAATAGCGTAACTGGCCCTCGGGGAAGGTGATCCCGAAGTTGTACCCGAGGGCGTTGATCGAGCTGGCGCAGACCACACGTCGGATGCCGGCGTCGGCGGCGGCGCGGAAGATGTTGAACGTGCCACCGGCGTTAACCGCGAAGATCGCGTGTTCGGGACCCAGCCCGGGATGGATAATCGCCGCGAGGTGGATCACGCCGTCGATGCCCTTCATCATGGGGCCCAGCGACGCGAAGTCCGTGATATCGCCCGCGAGACATTCGGCGCCCTCGATGGGCTGGCCGATCTTCAGATCCAGGACGCGCACCTCGTGGCCATGGTCGAGCAGCCAATGGACCGTCGGGCGTCCGATGGATCCCATACCTCCAGTGACAAGGATGTGCATCTGTGCCTCCTGTCTGTGGATAGGGACTGGGGATTAGGTCAGAGGATACTCCCCATCGGGCATCCGGACCAATCACCAGTCGACCAATCTCTGGTCACTCGCCATCATAGATGGCGCCTTCACGGAATCGCGCCCAGGCCGTCTCGAACCACGAGTCGGGGTGGGGGAGCGGTCGACGAGGAACCCAGGCGCACTTCACGGATCCGTCATGGCTCGCCAGTGTCTCAAGGACCTTGTCGCGGAAGGCCTCGTCCTCGGGGAGGATGCGCCAGGTCTCGTCCAGCAGATCGTGGACTGGGAGCCCACCCGGGTCCAGCGCGATCGACGAGCCGCGGCTGCCGGTCCCGGACGCCAGGGCGAAGGCCAGCGCCTCGAGGTAGACCGCGTGGGCGAAGCAGAGCTGACGGTTGCGCAGGCTCTCGCCAGGGTCGGCCGGATCCCCTGCGACGCTGAGGCGCTTCCACTGGGTCCAGGCCTCGGGAACGGCGGCGCGCAGTGCCTCAACCGACCGGATGTGTGCGCCGGCACGGGACATCCGCGCTTGGAGCTCAGCACGCTCTTCCGTCCAGCGACGCCCCGGATGCTCACCGGAGCGGTCTATGTAGCTCAGCACCTCGGCGACGGAAGCTCGGGAAGCCTCGAGGGCCGCGCCTTCATCCAGCGTCCAGCCCTGATAGCGGTGCCCGATATACTCCGCGGCGCGGAAGCCCCCGACCTGGCCCGCGTTGAGCGCTGACCCGCCGGGACGGTAGACACCGTGAGAGCCGTTGACCTCGCCCACGGGGAAGAGGTGCTTGATGGTAAGCGACTCCCACCAGGCGTTGGCCGCCAGCCCACCGTTGTTGTGCTGTGCGCAGACCGCTACCTCCAGCGGCTCCGCGGCGATGTCGATCCCGTGGTCGCGGTAGAGCTCGATGGCGCCCGGGTTCATCTTCGCCAGGCGCGCGATAGGGGTCTCCAGAAGCGCCTCGGAGAGCGTCAGATACGTGTGCGCTTCATCGCTCAGGTCGGCGAAGGCGAAGCCCTCGGGATTGGCGCGGAAGTCCAGAAACACGCGGCGACCCTTGAGCACCGTCTCGATGTAGACCAGGATGTCGACGATCGACGAGCCGCCCTGGACCTTACGCCAGTCAAAGGGCCACTGGTAGCCCTTGAGGAAGACCATCGAGGCCATCTCGCCCACGCCGGCGAAGTAGGGGCGCATGAACTCCTGGGGATCGCCGGCGCCATCCGCCTCGGTGCTGATGAAACGGGGCACCACCTGCATATAGGTTCCCGAGACATTCCAGCGGAAGGCGATCGAGGCCAGCCCGTACTGCGACTCGGGCAGGCTCTGGGCCTTGGCGCCGGCCATCAGCGCGAGGCCGATCGCACCGGTATGCACCTCGGGGTAGACCGACGTCCGGTAGAGTCCGCCGGGCCCCCCGACGGCAAAGACAGCGTTCTCAGCGAGGTAGACCTCCAACGTCCCCTCGGGCCCTAACACGATGGCGCCCGCCGCGCGGCGCTCGCCCGGCGGATCGTCGACCGTGACGAGCTGCACGACGTTCCGACCCTCGCGCACCGGCACGCCCAACTTTGCCACCTCGCGGATCAGCGCGCGGCACATCTCGCGGGAGGTGTAAGGACCAATCGACGTTGCGCGCTGGCGCGGGTCGTGGTCGGTCTTGTAGCCTACGAACTGCCCAAAGGCGTCACGCGGGAAGGGGACCCCGAGGCCTACCAGGTGCAGGAAGGCGCGTGCCGACAGGCTCGCCTCGACGAGTGCGAGGTCCCCGTGCATCGAGCCGCCCTCGAAATAAGTCTCAGCCATCACCTCGGGTGCGTCGCCTTCGGCGCCGCAGAGCGAGAGCTTGTAGTAGGTCTGCTTGTCGCTGCCGGTGTTGATCGATGTGCCCTTATCCAGGCCTTCGCTGAGGATGAGCACGTCCTCGACGCCGTTAGCGCGGAGCTGCACGGCGGCGTTCAGGCCCGCGGCCCCGCTGCCGATCACGAGGGTGTGCACCCAGGTGACGGGGAGCGTGCGTCCGGCAATCTCAAGCGTGTCCTCGCGCATTAATACCTCCCGGCGGAATGGGTCGAATGAGCTAACGGGCGAATCAGACATCACAGATCACTCGTGCCCTGTGCCACAGTGCAAGTGTACCTGCGGCGGGGAAGTTGTCACGCGGGGTCGTTCGCAGGGCGATCACATCACCAACAAGAGGGCACCCACAAGGGTTGCCCCTACGGGAACTGCGTTCGATTGGTCTGATACGTTCCCTGTAGAGGCAGGGCCTGTCCCTGACCTCCGAACTGGCGGACTTGGGCATCAGCCGTGCGCTCTCGTTGTATAATTGAGTAGGCTCGAGCTCCGGTCAGCAGGAGTTCAGGAGGGTGATGGAGATGAAGCCTGCACCACTAGAGGGGTATAGGCTAACGGACCACGCACGACAGCAAATGCTCCACCGTGGCATCTCCGATCAGGAGCTGGACAATGTTCTGGCTGACCCAGAGCAATGTGACGAGACTGGTTCCGGGCGCGTTGTCTATCAAGCTCGTATTCTGCGCGGCTCTGGTCCACGCACGTACCTGATGCGGGTCTTCGTCGACATCAGCGACGACCCTCCCGCCGTGGTCACAGTCTACGTCACAAGCCGTGTTGATAGGTACTGGAGGTAGTAAGCATGAAGGTTGTGTATGACTATGAGACCGATACGCTGACCATCACACTTCGCGAAGGCGTCGTCGTGGATAGCGACGAGGACAAGCCAGGCGTGATCCTTGACTTCGATGCCGCTGGATATCTGCTCTCGCTTGAGATCTTGGACGCATCCGAGAGAGTCGGCCTGCCAACTCAGATCCAGTATCAGGTTGTGCCTGCCACAGCCTAGGCCATGGCACAGCCGGCCCGCCTGAATCGTGATGCGCAAGTCGGAGAAGGGAGCGTCTATGGCAGTCCCAACCGTGATGCGACCGGTTTTCCCGCCAGGCTACGTTGAGCATCCGACCTCTATCCTGTCCTGGGACGAGGTCAAGGCGCGGCTCGTTGGCGCCAAGAACTACTGGCTATGCACGGTGCGGCCCAATGGGCGACCGCACACGATCCCGAAATGGGGCGTGTGGGTCGACGGCGCCCTGTACTTCGACGGAAGCCTTGAGACGCGCCACGCAAGAAACATCGCCGTGAACCCTGAGGTGGTGGTCCACCTGGAGAGCGGTGACGAGGCGGTGATCCTCGAAGGGCGCTGCGTTGTGCTTCGACGACCAGCGATGGACCTGGCCGAGGAGCTCGCGCACGAGTACGCACGTAAGTACCGGGCGCACGGCTACGCGCCGGAACCCGTGCAGTTCAACGAGGGATGGGTGTTTGCCGTCACGCCCCAGGCGGTTTTGGCTTGGACGAGCTTTGCCGAGAACCCCACGAAGTTCGTCTTCGAGCAGACGTAGAGCGCAAGGAGGGCTGCGATGCCGAATGAGCTGACGTGTGATGTTCTGATCGTCGGTGCGGGGACAGGCGGCTGCGCGGCTGCGCTGGCAGCATGCCGGGCTGGAAAACGCGTCATCATGACCGAGCCGTGCGAGTGGATCGGGGGTCAGCTCACCAGCCAGGCCGTGCCCCCGGACGAGAACCGGTGGATCGAGACGCACGGCGGGACGGCGTCGTACCTGGGTTTCCGCCGCGCGGTCCGTCGCATCTACCAGGACGCCTACCCACTGAACGCCGCGGCGCGGCGCGACCCCGAGCTGAACCCCGGCACCGGCTACGTCTCGCGTCTCTGTTGCGAGCCGAAGGTGGCGTATGCGGCGCTGGGGCAGACGCTCGCGCCGTACGAGTCGCGGGGGTTGTTGCGGATCATCCGCTTTGTCGAGCCTTCTGCGGCCGATGTGAATGGCGACCTCGTGGGGAGCGTTAAGCTGCGGTCACTCCGTGGGGAACCGGACCTGGTCGTTGCGGCGCCCTACGTCCTCGACGCGACGGAGCTGGGCGACCTGCTGCCGCTGACCGGCTGCGAGTTCGTCGTGGGGGCCGAGTCGCAGGATGAGACCGGCGAGATGCACGCCGCGCCCGGCGCGGCGGATCCGGGCAACGTCCAGGCCATCACCTGGTGCTTCGCGATGGGCTACGATCCGCAGCCTGGGGCGGACCACACGATCTCGCGGCCCGAGACCTACGCGCGGTGGCGCGACTATGTGCCGCAGGTCACGCCGGCGTGGCCCGGCAAGCTGCTGAGCTGGACCGACTGTACCCCGTGGTCGCTCGAACCGCGCCACAACTATCTCTTCCCGCAGGAGCGCGATCCCGCGTCGGGACGCACCGGCAACAGCTACTTCGCCTACCGGCAGATCGTCGGCGCCAGGCAGTGGGACCGCGACGCGATCCCGCACGAGGCGACGATGGTGAACTGGCCGATGAACGACTATATCGAGGCTGATCTGATGAGTGACGATCCCGAGGTGCGTCGGCGCGCGCTTGGGGAATCGCGGGAGATGGCGCTCTCGCTCCTCTATTGGCTGCAGACCGAGGCGCCCAATGCGACCACGGACGGGCTTGGCTACCCCGGGCTCTACCCCCGCGGCGACGCCACGGGCACAAACGACGGCCTGGCGCAGGCGCCGTACATCCGCGAGTCCCGCCGCATTCGGGCTCGGTTTACCATCACCGAGCAGCACGTCGGCACCGAAGCCCGCACTGGCCTGCGCTATCTGCCCGACAGGCCGATGGATGAACGGCTGATCGGGATGCGCGCTGAGCTCTTTCCAGACAGCGTCGGCATCGGTCACTACCGTATCGACTTGCATATCTCCACGGGTGGCGACAACTACATCGACATCTCGTCGTTCCCTTTCCAGATCCCGCTTGGCGCGCTGATCCCGGTGCGGATGCGCAATCTCCTCCCGGCCTGCAAGAACATCGGCACCACACATCTGACCAATGGCTGTTACCGGCTGCACCCGGTCGAGTGGAACATCGGCGAGAGCGCTGGGGCGCTGGCAGCCTTCTGCCTCGACCGCGGTGTCGAGCCGACCCAGGTCTACGAATCGCCGGCGCTCCTCGCGGAGTTCCAGGCTGCGCTCGTGGCGCAGGGCGTGCCGCTGGCCTGGCCCACAACGCTGCCCGTGTAGGCTGGCCGCACGCCCGGAGGGCTACTCACTAGCGCGGGGCGCCGCCAACGGGCGCCTGCTCCGAGGTGACTGCGAAGCTGCCATCGGCATCCCTGCCGCGCCAGCTATCGCGCAGGTTGGTGATCAGGTGCTCGACGGTATGGGCAACGCCTCAGGCCTGGCGCGAAGCACCTTGTCAAGCGCGACCAACCGCTATCCCTACGAGTCGACCGGGACACTGCGTGCGTGTCAGTGGACCTCGTCCAACACAACAACGAAGGTGGGCTTTCACCCACCTTCGTTGTGTTAGCTACTGATGTGCGACGATGTCGACTACTTCTCGAGCTTCCGCAGCGCGAGCTGGCGATAGCCGGTGTTCAGGGCCAGCAACCCCAGGATCGAGAATCCCACCAGAGCGCCGAGTTGCTGCCGGTCGCCGGGAGCAGCGTGGGCTGCGCCTCCGCGTCGACGCTAATGGCGGCGGTCAGTGCGGGCGTTCCGGCTGCGAACCCCATCGCGTACACCGTGTAGACCGTGCCTTCCTTCAGTGTAATCCCGGGCAGGCTCAGGGCAACCGTCTGGGTGCCGGCGAGTCGCGCCTCGAGATTGTACGTGCCGGCGTCCACGGGTAGGTAGTCGCCTACACCCTTGAAGCTGATCCCACCGAAGAGCACCGGCCCACCGGTCACGGCGATGTCAACCGCCGGCGCGTCGGGCGAAGCGTGCACGAAGCGTACGTGTGCCTTACCGGCAGCGGGCAGCCCATTGTTATCGACGAGCACGAGCGGCTCGATCGCGGACAGCGTGTTGACCGCCAAAATCGTGTAATCAGTGTTGTTCTGCAGATCCAGGTCGGCCTCGATCACCACGGGCGTGGTCGCACCGGCGGGCACAATCTGGAAGTTGTGCATCCCCTGAGACAACTCCGCATAGGGCGTGATGCCCTTGAACGGCGCATTCGTGAATGCCTTCGCGCCATCGACCCACACATCCACCGCGGGAGCATCGGGCGAGGCATGGACCGCACGCACGCGCGGGCCGCCTGC
>JALOOJ010000042.1 GCA_025454475.1 Anaerolineae bacterium | reverse complement strand
AAGCTCAGCGCGAGACGGCAATCGCACGCGCGTGTCGCCTGCACGAGCCAGGGGTGGTCAGCGATGAAGGTCCCCACCTCTGCCTGCACGTGATACAGGGGACGGATCTGCCCGTCAGCCGCGATCGGCGCGCCGTAGTCGTATGAGTCGGTCGTCTCGCCAACGCCAGGTGGGTTCGGCCCGCCGGTGAAGACGTAGTAGTTGTGCCCCCTCATCCCGAAGGCAAGGTTGGTCAAGTAACATGCCTTGGCATCGTGGGCGGTAATGGGGGGCCAGTCGGAGGCGCTGCCGCTGGGCATCTCGAGCACTGTGGGCGGATAGCCGAGAAGCCGGAGCATCTCGTTGGACAGAAAGACGTTTCGGGCGTATTGCGGCGTGGGGTTGTTCTGGGGCCAGCTCTGGCTGAGGTTGTAGTAGTGGTCAGAGCCCAACAGAAACCCATCGCCCAGCGCCTCAGCCATATCCACGAAGTAGGCGTTCATGCCTGGATTGGCTGAGTTGTGGATGAAGGGCGTGTCGATGCCGTGAGCCCGCATCAGGCCGCAGAGGATCTGGGCGTATTCGGTTGTCGCGGCGCTATAGAAGGTGAAGTAGTCGCGGAGGCGTCGGATACCGGAGTCGTGCCTGGCACGGGGGTCGTCAGGAGCGATCGGCATGACCTCATGGAAAGAGGCGAAGGTTGTCTCGTAGGTCGCGTTGAGCTGGGGAATATCCCCATAGCGCTGCTCAAGGAACCGCGAATAACGTCCCCCGCCGATACCGATGCCCAGAGCCTCGCGGTTGTAGTCGAGGCCACCGAACCAGATATGGATTCCCATCAGCTCGTTGTCGAACTGCGTCAAGGCGATCGGGCCACCGCGGCTGACGGTGTGCTTCGCGATGATGGGGCAGACTGCGTGGAACCAGGCGCGGACCTTGTTGAGGAAGACAGGGTGCAGGTACGATACTGAGGGCAGTCCGAACGGTGCGCCGTCCAGGGTCCGCGCCTGCACCTCAGGGTAGCGCTTGAAGAGCCACTCGGGCAGTCCGCCGTAGATCAGTTCGGAGTACTGGTAGGGCCCAGGCCGGGCAATGACGTAAAGGTCGAGTGCCTTTGCCGTTTCGATGAAGGCCTCGAGATCCGTGACCCCGTCGCCTTGGTCAAAGGTAAATGTGCCCTCCTCGGGTTCGTGGATGAGCCACGGGATGTAGGTTGCGAGGCAGTTACCGCCGGCTGCCTTGAAGAGCGCCATACGCCGCTGCCAATCGACCTTCGGCACGCGGAAGTAGTGAAACTCACCCGAGTTGAGGTAGATCGAGGTCTCCCCGATCCAATAGCAGTTGCTATCGAAGCGGATGGGCTCCATGTTGGTGCCACCTCCTCGTTCGTTGTGACGTGCTACCGGGCCGCTTGCGTTTCGGTAGTTGTACTTCGATTCGGGCAGGAAGCGAGTCATATCGCTGGTTCCACTTAGGAGAGTGATGGCGCCCAGATGGTGCGCCCTCTCCGCCAGGGAAAGAGACGCTATAGGGGCTGGCGCGGGGAGGAGGCCCTGCGTCAGTGGCAGACGTGCTTGCCAGCGGCGCAGAAGCGGAGGAGGGCACGGCACCCCGGCCGCCAACGATGAGCCTCGGTCACCACATTGCCCTGACGGGGGTGATCATCACCCCCGTCAGGGCAGGTCAGTTGCCTGGCGCGATCCTTATTCAGTCGTGCAGGTCACACGTGGGTTCCAGTCGGCAAGCAAGCCGCTTGGGTTACGGCGCCAGACCCAGGCATGAACCTCGTAGTAGGGGTCAACCTCGTGAGATCCCACCATCGTCTTGTAGAGCAGCTCCTTGCCCAAGAACTCGGGAGGTGCCGCCCCTTCGGGCCAGGCAGCCGCCGGAACGATATACTCCACGCCGGTCAGCTTCGATGTCCCGTCGGGCAGTATCTCATAGAGCAGTACCTCAGGCTCCTCGAGCTTCAGATCGGCGTCAAAACGTGCTGGCAATATGTAGTGCCAGCCCATGGCGCCTTCGGTCGCGTGGCTGATGCACTCGAACAGCGGGACGAATCCCTCCTCCTCAGCAACACTCAGTTGATGGTACCGAGCCGTCGCCCGGCGGATCTGAGCGATCTCAGGACCTCCGGTGACAAGCTCCCCGGGCCGAGCGGCCATCACTGCGACCGGTGTTCCGACAATCAGCACCGCTAACACAACCACCAGCATACTCTTGCGCTTCATCTTTCCCTCCTGCTATACCCCGATTTCCCAACGTCACGGCCTCAGCATAGCAGGCGTCCGTTCCGGAAGCGTTACTCGATCGTTCGTAGTTGTACCGATCGAAACGCGATTCCTGTCCCATGGGGCCACGCCCCCGGATGGACGACGCGGTCGATGCGCCCGGTAGCATAGACCCCGCCTTTGGCGCTTGGCGGCAGTGCGAACGTGGTGGAGCCTGCTGTCCACCACTGTTTCCCGTTGACGCTGCAGAGCGCGGTCACGTGCCACAGAGGCACGCGTTGGGCAGGCTCCAGCCCTATATCCGCACTGTCGCCAGTTCGACGGACCGCGAACCGCAGCCACACGCGTGTCGGTCGTGGTGCCGGACCTGGGACGTGCTCACCTGATGCATCCGGCAGCCGCCCGCGACCGATCAGCATGTCCTGACCGCGCTTGCACGCCAGCAGGGCAACGTCGCGCGGGCCCAGCTTGCCCCAGTCCAGTCGCACGAAGTTGTCCTCATCGACCCACAACAACAACCCCCCCGTGGCGGGTCGATCCTCCGCCGCGGGGACAGCGATCGCCGCCAGCACGAAGCCTGTCGCGGTCTCCATCGCCTCCAAGCGATGCAGGAGGCGCGGCGCGCTGTGGTTGATATACGCCAGTCCCCGATTGTTGGCAGCCAAAAGCACCACGCCATCGCCCTCGGACGTGGTTGTCCGGAAACTGCAATCGCCGATGGGATCATGCCAACTCCAGGCCTTCCCCAGTTGGTTGTCGCCGAACGCGAAGCCAGGTGGTTCACTACGCACCTGAGGCCCAGCTTCGTGCGCGGTGTCAGCCGGTTCGAGATACCATTGTGTCAGGGCGAAGTAGTCCGGGATGCGCCGTGGCGGGCTCTCCGTGACGAAGGTATCCCGATACGGATAGCTGCGGCAGAGGTCCTGAAAGGTTGCCTTGTCGGGTGCAGCCGCCTCGAGGCCGTGCAGCACCGAACCGATCTCCGTGAACCAGATCCTACCAACCCCACCGCCTGTCGGTGCGGGCACCCCTGGCTTGCTGAGAGCAGCCGCTCGCTGGAAGTCGGCAAGCGCCAGCGAGCCGTTTCCGACACGCATGTGGATCTCGCCCAGGAGAAGATGACACAACCACGCAACCACAACGACCTTATCATCGTCGCCTTTGATATTCGAGAGACTTCTGACAAGGGATTCCTCTGCTCCGAGAAGGTCGCCAACGCAGGTAAGGATCAACCCTCTGAGCCATTGTCCCCAGCTCAGATAATAGGGGCCACGCGACGCCTCAGCCCAGCTAAGGTTCTGCCCGCTGTACTGCACTGCCGAGTCGAGGTCGCCGAGTTGCAGTGACCAGAGAGCGAGGCGCCAGTACCAGAAGGCACCATCGGCTGCTTCCTCAGTCTGGTCCAGCGAGGCGATGGCCAAACGGAGGTGTCGAATCGCCTCAACCAGATGTCCCTGCTTGCCCAACAGATCGGCCCATCGTTGGTGAAGCATCCCCTCACCGCGCACGTCCTGCACATTCCTCAGCTGTTCTCCCCATAGATGAAGCCAGCGAATCACCTCTGCCACGTTTTTGTCCCACAGATGCTGCGCAAGCACGACCTGGTAGATTGTCGCGAACTCCGTGACGTAGGGCTGCCCAGCTACATACTCCCCTGCCTGCTGCCAAAGGCGCTTGGTCGCTTGATCCTGTCGGATCTCGGGAAAGCCCAGGGGTGTAGCCACCTGAATCAGCGCAAGCTCTGCAGCATCGAGCTGGCCACTCAGCCGCGAGAGGGCTTCGCTAGAGGCCTCGAACTGAGCAGCGAACTTGCCCTCCAAGAAGAGCGCCATGCCCAATGAATGGTAGAGTCTGGCGATCAGACCCGGGGCAACCCCAGCCGCGTGTGCCAGCGCAATCGCGGGTCGCAGCACTTCCTCCGCCCCTGCCCCATCCCCACGCCTCCACAACACGCGACCCAGTCCGAGCATTGCCTGTATGCGTTGGGGCGCTGTCTTGGTCGCCATCTCGGGCACCATCGTCAGGACGTGCTCGTAGATCCTCTGGGCCTCATCGTTGGCAAAGACGCGCTGCGCAGCGGCTGCAGCGCGCAAATAAGCGGCGATGGACCTGTCGGTGTCTCCCGCTTGCTCGTAGTGCTGGGCCACGCGACCAGCCACCTCGTCGAGCTCATCAGCATAGACTGTCTCCAGTGCCGCCGCCACACGACCGTGAAGGGTTCGGGCGCGCAGATGACTCTGGCCGGCAATGGCCACGGCGCGCAGCTTGTCGTGAGTGAAGTCATAGGCGACGGGTCCCGTCTCGCGGATAACGCGTCGCCGCCAGAGCTCATCCAGGGCGCGCAGAACGGTGTCATGGCTCTGCTCGCTTGCGGCGACCAGCACCGGGAAGGTGAACGCCCGACCGATGGTCGCCGCAACCTCAGCGATTGCCCGAGCCTCCTCGGACAGCAGCGCCAGGCGACTCTCAATGGTGGCCTGCACCTTGGCCGGCATGCCCTGCGGTGGACAGGCAACCTCGGTAGCCTGGCCTGCTGCAAGGTCTCCCAGAAGCCCCGACCGGACCATCTCCACCACGAAGAGCGGGTTGCCTTCGGTCTCGGCGATGAGGCACGCAGCCACCTCCTTGTCCAGTGCCTGTCCTAAAACTCTGGACGCCAGGGTCAGGGTATCCGCCTCCGTCAGCGCCTGAAGATGGACATCGCTCACGGGCATCGTTCTGCGCAGATCGCGCAGCCATATCTGTGCCGGGTGATCTAGTAGAGCAATTTCAGAGCGCAGCGTCATCAGGAGAAAAACCGACTCGCCCCTTGCGATCGAGCTGGCGCCGGCGTTGCGAAGTAGGTAGTGGAGCCAGGCCAACGTTGTAGCGTCCGCCCACTGGAGGTCATCGAGTAAGAGGAACAGCGGCATCGCAGTCAGGCCATCGTTCCGCCCCTCCGGGCGACGGTCCCGGCCTTGGGCCTTACTCCATCCGAAGACCGCTCGGGCAAGCCCCTCAAACAGCCGTTGCTGCTGCCAAGGCGCATCTGATTCCGCTTCCATTGCCGCCTCGGCGCGGTCTCCTCCGCCGGCATCGATGTCCGGCAGCAGCCTCGCTACCTCGCGCCGCCACACGGGTGCAAGATCCGGAAGCGGTCGGCTCCGCAGCCACTGCACGACCGGGACAAACGGCAGGCCCCCCTCGGCGGCGTAGCACCGCGCGACGGCAACCCGCGCGCCCTGCCCCCGCGCCCAGTGTACCAACTCCTCGGCCAGACGTGTCTTGCCGATCCCGGCAACGCCGTCAATGACCGCGACCTGTGATGAGCCCCCGACAGACGCCAACCAGAGCGACTGCAGCCGGCCGAACTCGCTGTCCCTTCCCACCAGGGACGGCAGACCCTCGGGTACTCCAGGAGGCTGCCACGCCGTCGAGAGTCCTGCGTCCGTGACATCCTTGCCGAGAGACACGTTGGCACCTAACAGCCTCTCGTAGACCTCGCGGGTCGCGACGCTGGGCAAGACGCCCAACTCTCGGTCTAGCTCCGTTACGCAGGTGTGATAGACACGCACAGCCGCCGCTCGGTTGCCGACCATCAGATGCAGCTGCATCAGGTCTCGGTAAGCCGGCTCATAGAGTGGATCGGTTTGCAGCAGCCGTTCGTCTATGTTGATGGCCTGCTTGTACGCACCGGCCTCCGCAAGCAGCGCCTGCAGCCGGATCAGGGCTCGCATGAAGCGCTGCGAAAGCTGCTCCCGCACCGTCACGACCCAATCCTCGTAGAGGTCGGGCATCAGATCACCGCGATACAGCTCTACGGCGGTCTGAAGCGCAGCTTGTTGCGCCGCCGCATCGCCGCGTGCCTCGGCCACATCTGCCTCGCTCAGAGCGTCTTCAAGGCGGATGAGGTCGACAGCCACAGGCGCCTCCGGCAGCCACCAGAGCGTCGAGGCCGTGCTCTCGATGCAGTCATCTGCCGGGGGGAACCGTCGGCGCAGATCGAAGAGGGTCTTCCGCAGTCGTGCCCGAGTCCGAGACTCCGGCGCCTCCGGCCAAAGGACGAAGGCGAGGTGCTGGCGCCTTTGTGGGGCGTCCCGATGGAGTAGCAGGTATGCCAGCAGTGCTGACTCGAGCTCCGTGAGCTCCAAGCTCACAAGTGTCTCACCGCGCCGAAGGGCGAGGTCTCCTAGCACCTGCAGATGCAACGCGTCCACTCGGCTATCCATGGACTGTACCAGTGCCTGATCCTCAAGATTCTGCGGTTTCTGTGCCGTTTCCTACATCGTCACTCAATGGGTCCGGGTTCAAGGCCCGACATCGGGGGGCTTCCCAGGAAGTCGTCTCCGCGCAGGTGAAGCTTTCGGTAAAGCGTCGCCGCGGCTGCTCAGCCTCACGGTCACATCCGTTCGCTCGTTCGGCTCAGTGTACCCCGATTCCACGCTAGGGCGAGTCGGGACGCCAATGGCGTTGAGGCGGAGATAGCCCTGAGGCTGCTCCGACGCCCGACGACATCGGGCGCGCGCAGATGTAGACGGGTATGGGGATCGGGCAGCGCGGACGAAGCCCTGCGAGCCGGAGCGAAGCCTTGTAAGCCGCGTCCGCGCATTTCCCGAGGCACGCCCAGCCTGGCATCGTCGAAGCGCAAGCTGTGGTCGGTTGGCATCACCACACGCCGCGCGTGCCGGACACCTGTGCGACAGTACGGAGCCAGGCGTCGCCTTCGGTTGCCATCGCCTCATCCTGAAACCTGTAGTCATGTTTTCGGATGAACTCCTCAAGGTCGACGAGGAGCCGCTCAGTCGCGTCGCGCTGCACCGCAGCGAGGGCGCGCAGGCGTGGCTCTGAGGGCCTCTGCTCGATCGCGGTACGGAAGTGAGGCCAGCAGAGCCCCCCGGCGCGCTTCAGCGATTCAGCAATGTCAGGGTTGTCGATGCGTCCAAGCAAGGGCCTCTGCCTATGGAGTCGTGGATCGGCTCGTGCCGCTGCCTGCCCCTATTGACCGAGACCGACAAGTGTGCTAGAATCTGCACATATGTGCACCTGCGATCATGTGTTCAATATGGACCGATATGCCACACAGCATTGAAGACCATCGACTCCTCTACCGGATAGCGCAGGCGTACTACCATGAGGGGCAGACGCAACAGCAGATCGGGCAGCGCTTCGGGCTATCGCGTCCCAAAGTGTCGCGGCTGCTTCAGCGGGCACGCGACATGCGCGTCGTGAGCATCACCCTCGTCCCTCCTCCTGGTGGTACCTCGGATCTGGAGCGCGGGCTGGAGCGCCGCTACGGTCTGGAAGAAGCGGTGCTGGTCTCCGTCTCCGATCCTGACGACGCAAACAGGGTTGCGCTGGAGCTGGGGCCGGCTGCGGCGGAATGCTTGCTTCGCTGCCTCGAGCCGAACAGCGTCTTGGGACTTGCGTGGGGTCGGACCATCCTAGCGATGGTGGAGGCCTTGCCCGCACAGGTGATCCCAGGGCTGACGGTGGCGCAGTTGAGTGGAGGGCTCGGGCCTGTGGGAGCCCTGGAACACTCGACCGAGCTTGCGCGGCTGGCAGCGCACAAGCTGGGCGCGAGGCTGAGTCTGCTACCTGCCCCAGGCATCGTGTCTTCGCCGGAGGCGGCGCGCGCGCTGCGCGCCGACGTGCAGATTGCCGAGGCATTGCGGGTGGCCGCCTCAGCCGATGTCGCTGTGGTCGGGTTGGGCGTGCTCACGCCCGAGTCGGTCCTGCTCCGATACGGCACGATCCTCTCTTCTGAGGACCTCGAGGCCCTGGCCGAGGCTGGCGCCGTGGGCGACATCATTCTCCGGTATCTTGATGCGATTGGCGAGCCCTTGGCGCTGGTGCTCAACGATCGCATCCTTGGCTTGACGCTTGGCCAACTCTCCCGCGTCCCGCGCGTGATTGGGGTGGCAGGGGGCACCAACAAACGGCACATCGTGCGCGCGGCCCTGGTGGCAGGGCTGCTTCACGTGTTGGTGACGGACCAAGCGACCGCGGAGTCTCTGCTTGGCGAGGGCGCCGACTCCAAGAGCTCACGGCCAGCGGTCCAGAGCTTCGAGGCAAAGCACGAGCTACCGTGTGATCAGAGTGGGAGGACAGTGAATGGGTGAAGGGCACGATGAACTGATGAGCGACCTGGGTATCGTGGAGCGCGCTAAGGAGGTGGTGGCGCTTGAAGCTGCTGCTGTCGCAGCGCTCGCTGAGCAGATCGATGCGAAGCTGGCTGAGGTAGCCCGAATGCTGCTCGAATGCTCGGGCCACGTGTTGGTAACCGGGGTGGGCACATCACACGCGACGGCGGAACGTTTCGCGCATCTGCTTTCGTGTGTAGGCACGCCGGCCTTGTGTATCAGTGCTGCGGATGCGCTGCACGGTGGTGCAGGGGCTATCAAGGAGGATGACGTTCTCTTCGTCATCTCCAAGGGTGGTCAGAGTGATGAAGTGAACAAGTGCGTGGACCTCGCGCGCGCACGCGGGGCGCGGATCATCGCCCAGACGGAGCATCCCGAGTCGGCGCTGGCGATGAAGTGCGACGCCGTGTACTGTGTCCGGGCTCCTGCCGACGTTGATCCATATGGGATGATCGCGACGGGCAGCTCACTCGTTGCCGGCGCGGCGGGAGATGTGCTGTGCGTTCTGTTGCTCGAGCTCCGCGGGTATCCGCGTGAGGCTTTTGGGGCGACGCATCCTGGCGGCGCGGTGGGGCGGATGCTGGTGGAGGGACCTCACTAGACGCAGCCCTCTGGACCCTTCCTGGCCGCTCAACCAGGAGGCTGCGGAGGATCGGGAGGGACCCTAGGGTCGCATTCGAGGAGGCAGATGGATGAAGGCTGCGTTTCTGGTCGGTAAGCGTGTATATAGGGTGCGCGAGGCGCCTGATCCCGTCGCGCCTGAGGACGGGATCGTGCTGGCGGTCGAGGCATGCGGGGTCTGCGGCTCAGACCTGCGGCGGTGGCACGAGGGGCCACCCGATGGCCCCGGCAGCATTGTCGGGTTGCCCGGTATCATCGCGGGACACGAGGTGGGGGGCACCGTTGTTGCGGCTGGCCGGGCGGTCCGCGATTACGCCGTGGGAGATCGCCTCGCAGTGGCTCCGGACATCCATTGCGGCTCCTGCTTCTACTGCCGCCGTGGGCTGTACAACCTGTGTGACAGCTTGCACTTCCTGGGAATCAGCCCCGGATATCCTGGCGGCTTCGCCGAGAGGCTGATACTGACCCACGAGGTGCTGACGTTGGGCATTGTGCATCGTATTCCCGAGGGGCTGTCCAGCCTCCATGCGGCGCTTGCCGAACCGCTGAGCTCGGTCCTGGCATGCCACGACAAAGCGGGGACGGATCTCGATCATACAGTTGTGGTCATGGGCGCCGGGCCGATCGGGTGCTTGCACGTAGCCATCGCCAAGAGCCGGGGGGCGCGTGTAATCATCTCAGAGCCCAGCGAGACGCGTCTGGCAATGGCGCGGCGCTTTCGCCCCGATGCAGCCCTGAGTGAGACCGGCGAGGCGTTTGTGGCACAGGTCCGCGCGCTGACTGAGGGACGGGGCGCCGATATCGTGATCTGCGCGAATCCCGTCGCTGCTACTCAAGCCCAAGCCGTCGAGGCTGTGCGCAAGGGTGGGCGCGTCGTGCTGTTTGGCGGGCTGCCCAAAGCGACCCCGATGACGACGCTCGACGCTAACCGCATCCACTACGGTGACATCGAGGTCGTGGGCGCCTTCTCTTACCATCCCACGATGCACGCGCTGGCGCTCGATGTCCTGAGCCGCCGGCTGATCCCTGCAGATGATCTAATCACCCACACATACCCGCTCGATGAGATTGCGACGGCCTTCGAGGTGGCCTCGACGGGCGAAGGGCTAAAGGTGGTCATCACGCCATGAGGGAAGAGGGGACATAGTGATAGGGCTCAACGTGGAGTTAGCGGCGCGGGCAGCGGCGGGCAGGCCTGTGCGGATTGGGCTTGTCGGCGCGGGCCAGATGGGAACCGATGTTGTGGCCGAGACGGCAATGATGGAGGGGATCGAGGTCACGGCGACAGCCGATATCGATCCCGAGAGGGCGCGCGCGGTCTACGCCATCGCCGGGATCGGGTCCGAGGTGGTGCGAGTGACGACGGCGGCCGAAGCCGACGCTGCGGTCGCTGCCGGCAGGCGCGTGTACACGACCGACTATCGCGTCGTCGTTGGGATGGAACAGGTCGATGTCGTGTTGGAGGCTACGGGCGTGCCCGAGATCGGTTCGCGGGCTGCCCTGCTAGCTGCCCGAGCCGGGAAGCATCTGGCGATGATGAACGTCGAGACGGACATCACCGTTGGACCGCTGCTCAGGTGGTATGCCGAGCAGAAGGGCGTGCTCTATGCGTTGGCTGCCGGCGACGAACCTGCGGCCTGCAAGGAACTCTTCGACTTTGCCGATGCGCTGGGCTTCACGATCGTGGCAGCGGGCAAGGGGAAGAATAATCCGCTCGATCGTCACGCGAAGCCGACGGACCCCGCATGGGCTGCTGAGGCAGGGCGCAGGGGCCTGAGCCCCAACATGCTCATCGAGTTCGTCGATGGCAGCAAGACGATGGTCGAGATGGCGGCGGTCTCGAACGCCACTGGCCTGGTTCCCGACGTCCGGGGAATGCACGGACCAAACACGCACCGCGACGTGCTGGAGACGGTGTTCTGCCTGCGCGAGGATGGTGGAATCCTGGGACGGATGGGTGTTGTCGACTTTGGCGTGGGCAAGGTGGCGCCTGGCGTCTTCCTGATCGTGCGAACCGACCATCCCAGGCTGCGTGAGGCTATGGTGCTCCGCGATATGGGCCAGGGACCCTACTACACGCTCTTCAGGCCGTATCATCTCTGCTCCATTGAGGTGCCACTGACCTGCGCGATGCTCGAGATCGTGGGGAAGTCGAATATGGCCCCACTGGATCACCTTGTGTCGGAGGTATTCGCTGTGGCGAAACAGGACCTACGTCCTGGCGACGTGCTCGATGGCATCGGCGGCGAGTCATACTACGGCCTGATCGACCGCTATGAGGTTGCCCGCGCCGAGGGATTGCTCCCGATTGGTCTGGCTAAGGGCGCGCGTCTCGTGCATGAGGTGGCGATGGATCGCCCCATCGGCTATGCTGATGTGGTGCTTCACCTACCGTCGACGGTTCTTTCACTGCGGTGGCTGCAGGATCGCTGGATGAATGGCGAGGTGAGTGGCGCGGCGCTTCTGGCTGAGCTTGACGCCGATCTGACGTAGACTGGCTCGCCAGCTGCGGAGCGGCCCAGGAGTGCAGACGGCGGGATACCCTGCCCCCAGTCGGGTGCGGAGCGGAGGCCTCATGCGATTGCTTGGCTTGGATATCGGCACGACAGGGTGCAAGGCGGCGCTCTTTGAGCAGGATGGGACGCTCGTCGCAAGCGCCAGCCGTGAGTACGACATACTGATCAACAAGCCCGGCTGGGCCGAACAGGACGCCGAGGCAGTCTGGCGACGCGCCCAAGATGCGTTGCGTGAGGTCCTTGCAGCCACCCGCGGAGGCGCACCTGTCAAGGCGATCGGGCTGTCAGTTCAGGGAGAGGCCATCATCCCAGTTGACGCCACAGGCTGTTCGTTGCGTCCGGCGATCTTGGGCATGGATACCCGCACGGGTACACAGAACGACTGGCTGAGGGAGCACATCGGCGCCCGGCACCTCTTCGACCGCACCGGTATGCCCGTGCACACGATCAACACGCTCCCCAAGTTGCTCTGGCTGCGCGAGCACGAGACTGCGCTCTGGGAGGTTGCGGATCGGTTCCTGCTCTACGAGGACTTCATCATCGGCAAGATGACCGGCGAGCCAGTCATCAGCCGCTGTCTGGCCTCCCGTACCCAGCTATATGACCTGAGGGACGACGCATGGTCGGGCGAGATACTGGAAGCGCTGGCGCTGGATGCCTCCCGTCTGGCGCCGGTGCGCCCCTCCGGTTTCTGTGTGGGGCCGATGGGCACCGGACTAGCGGCGGATCTTGGGTTTGATGGCGCGCCGCTGGTTGTGACGGGTGGACACGATCAGGCGTGTGGCGCGCTTGGGGTAGGACTGACCCAACCAGGCCTGGCGATGGTCTCCACGGGCACCGCCGAGGTCGTGGAGGTTGCGCTGTCATCGCCGGCGCTGAACGCAACGCTCTATGCGGGTAACATCTCGGTCTATGCCCACACGGTCGCGGAGCTGTATCTCGCGATGACGCTCAATCACAGCGGCGGAATGTTGCTGCGATGGTATCGAGACACTTTCGGGCGCGAGGAGATCGAGGCTGCGGCATCGTACGCGCACCATGTCGGGGATACGGGGAGAGGCCGAGAGGCCTACGACTTCCTGCTGGCCGAAGCTAGCTCCGAGCCGACGTCACTTCTGCTACTACCGCATTTCGCCGGCAGCGGCACACCAACCTTCGATACGGGCTCCAAGGGTGCCATCCTTGGGCTCACGTTCGGCACCACCAAGGCCGAGATCGCCAAGGCCATTCTGGAGGGGCTGACGTTCGAGCTGCGTACCAACCTTGACCTGTTGCGCGCGGGTGGCGTTGAGATAGATGAGCTACGGGCGATCGGCGGGGGAGCCCGGTCCGACCTCTGGCTGCAGCTTAAGGCGGACGTGACGGGGATTCCTGTCGTGGCGCCGCGGGTGACCGATGCTGCCTGTTGGGGCGCGGCGCTGCTTGCAGGCTGCGGCGCCGGGTGCTTTGACAGCCTTGTCCAGGCGGCGGCCGAGGGCGTGCACCTGGAGCGGCGCTTCGAGCCCGACGGCGAACTCGTGGGGCGGTACGCCGAGCGGTATGCGCTCTACACGGACCTCTACCCAACGCTCAGTGACCTATTGCACAGGATATGACGCTCGCTGGTCGCGTTCTGCATCAGCTCTCTCGCTTATCCGCCTGAGGTGCTATGACGGCTTATCTTGTGGGTATCGATTTCGGAACGGGTGGCGCAAAGGCCTGCCTGATCGACGATCAGGGCAGGGTCCTGGCATATGCCTTCGAGGAGTATCCACTCATCCACGAACACCCCGGATGGTCGGAGCATGATGCCCAGCTTTATTGGACAGTGGCGTGCCGGTTGATCCGCCAGGTCATCGCCGAGGCAAAGGCAAACCCGGCCGAGATCCGCGGCGTCGCTGCGTCCTCGGCGTTGCCATCGTTGGTCATCGTGGATGGTGCCGACGAGCCGATCCATCGTGCCTACAACTTAATGGACCGGCGGGCGACGGACATCGTGCAGTGGCTCAAAGACGAGGTGGGTGAGGAGCGGGTCTTCCAGATCTCGGGCTACCGGCTCGAAGACCACCCCGCCTTCGTTAACCTACTCTGGGAGAAGCGGCATCGTCCTGAAAGCTTCGCCCGCATCCACAGGGCGTTGACGATCGACGGATTCATCACCTTGAAGCTCACGGGGCGGGCCGCTCTGCACTATTCCGCGGCCGCGTTCTACGGTGTGGCCTACGACCTCCGACGACGCTGCTTCGATACTGGGCTGCTTGATGAGGTCGGCATCGACCCCGCGATACTTCCCGAGCTCTTCCGTTGTGAGGACGTGGTTGGCACGGTAACGGATAAGGCGGCGACGGAGACAGGCCTTCGTGCAGGCACGCCTGTGGCAGCGGGCCAGGTCGACTGCAATGCAAGCTGGGTCGGGGCAGGCGCAACGGACGTCGGTGACTTCCAGAGTAACCTTGGGAGCGTGGGAAACTTCGGCATCGTGCACCGGAGCATCGATTTCAACTACTCGAGTGTGGGACGGCTGATGATCAACTTCCCGTACACCGTCGACTCGGAGCACACATACGTCACGGTGCCGACGACGATGACGGGGGGACAGTGCATCCGTTACCTGCGAGACACCTTTTCGCAGGCAGAGGTCGAGGCTGAGAGGATTCTCGGCGTCTCGGCCTACGACCTGCTCAACCTAGAGGCCACCGACGTGCCGCCTGGAAGTGATGGGCTGATCATTCTGCCCTTTCTGATGGGGGAGCGGACCCCTATCTGGGATGTGAATGCGCGCGGGGTGGTCTTTGGGCTTTCGCTACAGCACACCAAGGGTCACGTCGTCCGGGCAATGATGGAGGGGGTGGCGTACGCGATGTTCGACTCGTTCCGGTTGATCAGGGATGCCGGCCTGAAGGTGAACTACCCGATGGTGCTTAATGAGGGTGGGGCGGTGAGCCCGATGTGGCGCCAGATCATCGCTGACGTCTTCAATGTGCCCATCGTGTTGGCAAAGCGTCGCGCCGGTGCGCCGTATGGGGACGCCATTCTTGCTGGCGTCGCAACCGGCGTCTTCGACTCCTTTGCGGTGGCCAAATCGTGGGCCGAGGTGGTCGCGCCGATGGACCCTAGCTCAGCGCGTCACGCACGCTATATGGAGTACTTCGAGTTGTACAAGCGAATCTACGATCACGTCAAGACGGATTTCGGCTTGTTGGCCACGATTCGCGACCTTCCATCGCTATAGTCGGGGTGTCTAGGAGCGGAATGGATACTTACGAGCGGCTGTTGGCACGCGAAGCAATGGGGCAGTCCATCTGTGTGGGATTGGTGGGCTGTGGCCAGATGGGCTCGGGCATGGTGCACGTGACGCACCGGATGCCGGGAGTGGCGACGAGGATCATCTCCGATACCGACATCGGCCGCCCGCTCTCGGCCTTCAGGTCGGTGGGAATCGCAGATGACGACGTGGTGATAACCGACACGCAGGGCGAGGCGGAGGATGCTCTGCGGGAAGGGAAGGTCGTGGCGACAGAGGACGCGCTGATGTTGGCCAGGCTAGAGAGCGTGGACGCCGTGGTAGAGGCGACGGGCCTCACGGAGGTT
Source organism: Anaerolineae bacterium (assembly GCA_025454475.1). GTDB lineage: Bacteria > Chloroflexota > Anaerolineae > B4-G1 > SLSP01 > PWVB01. The sequence continues at coordinate 15,495 of JALOOJ010000042.1, read as the reverse complement.
GGCGCTGCTGTTGCCTGGGCTTGTATCCAGCAGCGGAAGCACGTGATTATGCTCAACGTGGAGACCGATGTCACGGTGGGCCCGATCCTGCACCAGATGGCACAACAGGCTGGGTGCGTCTATACGGTCGCTGCCGGAGATGAGCCGGGTGTCTGCAAGCGGCTGTACGACGAGGCGCGTACGCTCGGCTTCGAGGTCGTGTGCTTGGGGAAGGGCAAGAACAACGCCATCGACCTTGCGGCAACCCCCGAGTCGTGTCGCCAGGAAGCCCTGAGTAAGGGCATGAACCCGAAGATGCTGTCGGCCTTCAAGGATGGCTCCAAGACAATGGTGGAAATGGCTGCGGTCTCCAACGCCACGGGTCTGGTGCCCGATGTGCCCGGCATGCACGGTCCCAGGGTTGAGGTGCCCGACCTCAACCGCATCTTCGTGCCCCGCGAGGATGGAGGTATCTTCGAGCATCGGGGCTGTGTCGAGTACACGACGGGCAAGGTTGCGCCGGCAGTATTCGCCATAGTAACGACGGATGACCCACGCATCCGCAAGGATATGGCCTTCGTCTCGATGGGGCCGGGGCCTTACTATGCATTGCTGCGCCCCTATCACCTGTGCAACCTCGAGACGCCGCAGGCGATCGTCGATGCCGTGCTTTACGGCGACCTGACGGTTGCCTCGACGCGCCTGGTGTCGGAGGTTGTCCCGGTGGCGAAGCGTGACCTGCGGCCTGGTGAGAAGGTCGGGCAGATCGGCTGCCCTGACTACTACGGCCGTATCACCACGCGAGATGACGCCCGCCGGACGACCGCGATCCCGCTGGGACTTGCTCCGGGCGGTATGGTCACGGCGGAGATCCCACACGGGACGCTCTTGACACGGCAGAACTTCACGCCGGACTCGGGCACGTTCGTCTACAGGCTACGCGAGCTGCAGGATGTGGCCTCCGGCATGGCTTGAGCGCCGCCGACGCCCGAGATGCAACCACCGGAGTAGCCCACATCGGACAGGGAGGAAGTATGCCAGGAGGCGAGGAGCTGAAACTGTCGTTCCTGAGCAAAGGCCTGGCGCAGGTGGCAATTCTCGTGCCGGACATCGACGATGGGGTGAGGGCTTACTGGGAGCTCTTCGGTATCGGTCCGTGGCACATCTACACCTATGGCAAACCACTGGTCAGGACGATGTCCTACCAGGGCAAGCAGGCTGACTACCGCATGCGGGTGGCGCTTGCTTACATGGGCTCAACACGGATCGAGCTCATACAGCCGCTGGAGGGTGACACAGTCTATGCGGACTTCATCGCCAAGCACGGCTACGGTGTACACCACTTTGGCGTGCTCGTCGAGGACATAGCGGCTGCGCTCGCTGAGGCGGAGGCTTGCGGTGTCGCGATGACAATGGATGGCGCAGGATTCGGGCGGGATGGAGATGGCGCCTATGCCTATCTGGACACCGAGGATCGGATTGGCGTCACGCTGGAGCTGATTGAGCGCCCTGCCGCGCGGCTCGCGCCTGAACGTATCTACCCGCCGCCGAGCGATGATGGTTGAGTCGACGGCGTCCGCGTTGGTTATCCGGCTAGATACTGTGTGGGGCAAGCGCGTAGCCAAAAAGGGAGGTGTGGGATGGCGAACTCGGTCTATGACTTCACTGCGACAACGATCATGGGTCTACCCAGGTCGCTGGGTTTCTACGAAGGCAAGGTATTGCTCATCGTCAATACCGCCAGCAAGTGCGGGTTCACGCCCCAGTATGCCGGCCTGCAGGAGCTGTACGACAGCTATCACGACCAGGGGTTTGAGGTTCTGGGATTCCCATGCAACCAGTTTATGGGACAGGAGCCGGGAAACGGCGAGGAGATCCAGCAGTTCTGTCAGGTGAACTACGGCGTCACCTTTCCGATGTTCGACAAGGTCGACGTGAACGGAGGCAGGGCGCATCCGCTGTTCGAGTACCTGAAGGAGAAAGCGCCCGGTGCGTTGGGTGTGAAGGCGGTGAAGTGGAACTTCACCAAGTTTCTTGTGGATCGGCAAGGAAAGGTACTGGAGAGGTTCGCGCCGAGTGTTGAGCCTGCGGAGATCGCCCCGGCGATAGAGAGACTTCTGGGTGCAGACGCGGCGACAGCGCGTTAGTGCTGGCGAGCAAGGGGCGGCCGGGGGACCGTGGCTGCACTGATGGACCCTATGTGGAGGTGTGCTATGCGTATGGTTGAGAAGAGAACATGCTTCGGTCTGATCGTGGGCACGCGTGGCTTCTTCAACGCTGAGCTGGCGCTCGGAGTGCGTCGCAGGCTGTTGGGGATCCTCGATGCCAGGGGCTACGACTATGTCATCACGCCGGAGGACGCCACGCCATGCGGCGCCATCGAGACGCGCGAGCATGCCAAACTGGCTGCGGATGAGTTCAGGAAGAACGCCCACCGCATCGATGGTGTGATCGTCGTGCTTCCCAACTTCGGGGATGAGCTCGCCGTCGTGCAGACGCTGGAGATGGCCGGCCTCAACGTTCCGGTGATGGTTCAGGCCTGCGACGATGACGTGGATAAGCTCTCTGTGGCGGAGCGCCGGGACGCCTTCTGCGGTAAGCTGTCCGTCTGCAACAACCTATACCAGTACGGCATCCCCTTCACCAACACCACGTACCATACGTACGCTGTTGGGAGCGCCGAGTTCGAGAACGATCTTGGGTTCTTCGCGGCAGTCTGTCGCGTCGTCAATGGACTGCGCCATGCGCGCATCGGGGCGATCGGCGCCCGACCTGCAGCGTTCCAGACCGTGCGGTACAGCGAGAAGCTGCTCCAAGCGACCGGTATCACAGTCGTACCTGTGGATCTGTCGGAGATCATCTTCGGTGCACAGTCACTAAAGGATGGTGATCCCGATGTCCAGGCGAAGCTTGCGGCGATCCGTGACTATGGGAGGATCCCTGGCACCATCCCCAGTGCCAATGTGCTCAAGCAGGCGAAACTCTCAGTCACCATGGACCGTTGGATGGATGAGAACGAGTGCGATGCCAGCGCGGTGGAGTGCTGGAACTCCATCCAGAAGAACTACGGGTGTGCCACCTGCGTGTCCATGGCGATGATGGGCGACCGGCTGATGCCAAGCGCCTGCGAGGTCGACGTGATGGGCGCCGTCTCGATGTACGCCCTGCTCCTGGCATCGGGTAATCCGCCCGCGTTCCAGGACTGGAACAACAACTACGGTGACGATCGGGATATGTGCCTCAATACACACTGCAGCAACTTCCCCAAGAGCTTCATGGGCGCGGAGGTAGAGGTGTCGAACCTTGACATCCTGGGTGCTACGCTAGGACCTGACAACTGCTTCGGAGCGGTGAAGGGCCAGGCCGCGCCTGGGCCGATGACCTTCTTCCGGGTATCGACCGACGACCCGATGGGCGTGCTAAAGGCCTACCTGGGCGAGGGCGAGATCACCGACGATCCCGTGGGCAACTTCCAGGGCGGATCAGCCGTCCTCCGCGTGGCCAACCTGCAGGGCTTGCTCAACTACATGGTCAAGAACGGCTTTGAGCATCACACTGCTGTGACCCGCGGTCACGTGGCGGCAGTACTCAACGAAGCCATCGCGACCTACCTGGACTGGGATCTCTACTGGCACGGCGAGGGATAGGGATGAGCGATCTGTGACCGGGGTCTGAGGATCTGGGGCTGGGCCGGGATACCGCTGCTGAGGCGGCACTCCGGCCCAGTGCGGAAACCTGCACGGCTAGGCCCAGCCGTGGGCATAGCCCGCCTCATACATCGCGACAGTGTTCTCCGGCGCTGTGTTGGCCTGGATGTTGTGGCAAGGGGCCAGGATGTAGCCGCCCCCCTTGCCCAGGATATCGATGTTGGTGATGACTTCCTCGCGCACTTCATCCACCGTACCGAAGGGCAGCGTTTGCTGGTTGTCGACACCCCCGTGGAAGACGATGTCTTGTCCAAAGTCGCGCTTGAGACCTTCTCGCTCCATACCAGCGCAGCGCCACTGGATTGGGTTGAGCACGTCAATGCCTGCGGCGATCATATCGGGGATGATCTTGCGCACCGCGCCGTCGCTGTGGAAGAAGACGTAGGCGCCTGCACTGTGTGCCAGGTCGATCATCCGCTTCATCCGCGGGATCAGGAACGTTCGTATCTGCTTGGGCGAGAACAGCAGCGAAGTCTGCGAGCCCATGTCCTCGGCCACGTAGGAGACGTTCACCCGTCCCGGGATCGCTTCATAAATGCGCGTCGTGTTCTCGTAGGCGAAGTCGAACAGCTTGTCGAGGCAGTAGTGGACGATCTCGGGGTTCACGACCAGGTCTACGTAGGCCTGCTCGAGGCCTCGCAGGGTGCAGTAGGTTAGGAATGGCTCCGATCCACCACCGCGAACTGCGTGGTCCTCTTGTCCTCGGACCTGCTGGGGGATCACCGTGTAGTCGAACCAATCTGCCGATGGCCACGTGTAAGCGGCCTCAATCTCCTCAACGGTGTCGTAGCTCGCGAGGGGATGGTTGGCAGACTCGCTGTAGACACCGGTTCCATAGTTGACATCCCTATGACGAACCCCATACATGTCAGTGTCACGTCTCAGTGGCGGACCGGCGTACCGGGGACCAACCGTCACGAGGTAATCGATGTGGAGGCGGTTGCACATCTCCCTTTCCGTTCCGGTTCCGAGGTGCTGCATCAGGCTGCGCGTGGCCTCGGGCGTCGCCCAGTAGTCCATCGGCAGGCGATCCGGTGTGCCGCGCGTCAGCACGGCGAGCCAGCGTTCCTTGGGAGTCATCGATTCCTTGGGCATGGTCTGCTTTCCTCTTCGGTTAGAATGGGGCGGCCAACGATCACCATTGTAGCCAGGGCAGCGGTGCCGGCAACTCCGGAGCTCCACCGCCACCGTTGGGCAACCTCCTGGTCAGTGTCAGTGCCGGGGATCTGCCGCAGCTCCCGCCACCAGGATGACGGAGACCTGCGTTGGGTCGGGGCACCAACCAGATCGGCCAACCCAAAGACGCGCTGATCGGGAAACCTGGCTTGCCCACACGGTTGGGCTGGGTACAATGTGGAACAGCCGTTCTGTCTGTGCTGCTGAGCGGCGCCAGCCTGGACGACGTCTGGGAGGCACGATGGGGCAGTTGTGGAGACAATAACGGCCTATGCCTTGACACCCGAGCAACTCGATGTCGTCCAAATGCCGTTGGGCGGCCCGAAAGCCGCGGGCAGCCGGATCTACCTTGAGGGGCCGGCGGGTACCGGCAAGACGACTGCCGGCGTGGCGCGCCTCTATCATATGCTCGCTGCGGGAATCCCTGCGGACCAGGTACTGGTTCTCACGCCGCAACGCACACTGGCGCAGCCCTATGTCGATGCTCTGCGGCGGCCCGATCGCCCCAGCGGTGGCGAGCCCACGATCGCCACCGTTGGCGGGCTCGCGCGCCGCATGGTGGATCTGTTCTGGCCGCTTGTGGCGCAGGACGCGGGCTTCGGCGACCCGGATGCGCGACCGTCGTTCCTCACATTGGAGACCGCGCAGTATCACATCGCGCGTGTCGTGGGCCCGTTGGTTGACCGCGAGGGGTACTTCGAGTCGGTCACAATCGATCGACATCGCCTATACGGTCAGATCCTCGACAATCTTAACAAGTCGGCAGTTGTTGGTTTCGCGGCTACCGAGATCTCTGATCGCCTGAAGGGCGCGTGGATGGGTGAGCAGTCGCAGGCCAGGGTGTATGACCAGGCGCAGGCGTGCGCAACGGCCTTTCGGGCCTACTGCCTGCAGCACAACTTGCTCGATTTCTCGCTCCAGATGGCCATCTTTGCGGAGCACCTGTGGCAGGAGCCTCTCTGCCGCGACTACCTTACGAGCTCCTATACGCACCTTATTGTGGACAACGTCGAGGAGGACACCCCTGTCGCTCACGATATTCTCATCGAGTGGCTGGGGACTGCGCACTCAGCGCTCGTGATTCTGGACCAGGGAGCGGGCTATCGTAGCTTCTTGGGTGCGGACCCCAAGGGCGCGCGTATGCTGGGTGATCTGTGCGATGTCCACGTGACGTTCACGCAGTCTTTCGTCATCTCGCCGACGATGGCAGCCCTTGGCGATACTCTATCCCGAGCTCTACGCCCATCGCCTGCCGGCACGCATGCCGTAGCGCCTGCCGATCCTGTGGCTGAGGATGTTGAGCCTCAACCGTTCAGCGTCGTGGGGACCGATGATGCCAGCGTGGCAACGCTCGATCCGACCGAGGTGCTGCACTTCGCTAGTCACCGGTTTCACCCGCAGATGCTGGACTGGGTCGCCGCCGAAGTGCATCGTCTCATAGATCAGGCGGGCGTAACGCCCGGCGAGATCGTCGTACTGGCCCCCTTTCTGACAGATGCATTGCGGTACTCGCTGGCATATCGCTTGGAGCAACTCGATATCCCCGTACGTTCGCACCGCCCTTCGCGCGCGTTGCGCGACGAACCTGCAACACAGACGCTGCTTACGTTCGCCGCGCTGATCCACCCGAGTTGGGGCATCGTGCCCTCGAAGTATGACGTGGCCTATGCCCTTATGGTTGCGATTACTGGGATGGACCTCATTCGTGCTCAGCTGTTGGCCGAGATCGTGTACCGGCCCCACGCGGGAGAGCCCGAGCTGACGTCTTTTCACGCGATTCGGCCTGAGATCCAGGAGCGGATCACGTTCATGTATGGTGAGCGCTACGAGGCGCTTCGAACTTGGATCGGAGCGTGCAGTTGCGATGCTGCGCCTCTGGACCACGTGCTGGCCCGCCTGTTTGGTGAGGTGCTCTCGCAGCCTGGATTCGGCTTCCACGGCGATAGCGATGCCGGGCGTATTGTGGCAATGGTCATCGAGTCGGTCCGCAAGTTCAGGTGGGTTGTCCAGGACCTGGCGCTGGACAGGGCCTTGGGTCACGAGTACCTTGCGATGGTGAAGGAAGGCGTGATCGCTGCTCAGTATCTCCAGCCTTGGCAGGAGGAGCCCAAAGACGCAGTGCTGCTGGCACCGGCTTACACCTTCCTTCTGGCGAACCGCCCGGTCGACGTGCAGTTCTGGCTGAACGTAGGGGGACAGGGGTGGTGGGAGCGACTGTACCAGCCATTGACCCATCCGTATGTGCTGAGCCGTCGCTGGGCTCCGGGTAGGCTGTGGACGGATGCCGAGGAGTTCGCTCTGCGTCAGGAGACGATGGCTCGCCTTGTCCTCGGCCTGATCCGCCGCTGCCGTCACTCTCTCTATCTGGGCCTGTCTGATCTGTCGGAGCAGGGCTATGAGCAGGAAGGCGTGTTGCTGCGAGCGTTTCAGCGTGTCCTGCGCAGAGCTTGAGCTCTACGCGTCGATCATCTGTTGTGGAGGCTTACCATGCCTGACATTGAGTTCGATCGGTTCTATCGGTACGACGACCTCACGCGCCACCTGAGGGCATTTGCTGATGAGTACCCAGGCCTTGTTCGTGTCGAGAGCCTCGGGCAGAGCCACGAGGGCCGTGAGATCTGGCTCGCTGTCGTGACGAATGCTGCGACCGGCCCCGATGTGGAGAAGCCGGCGTTCTGGGTCGATGGCAACATCCACGCGACGGAGGTCTCGCCGTCGACGGCGTGTTTGTACTTCCTGAATTACCTGGTCACGCGCTATCGCGATGACAACGCGGTTACCCGTGCCCTGGACACGCGTGTGTACTACATCGTGCCGCGAGTCAACCCCGATGGAGCGGAGTGGGCGTTGGCTGACAGGCCAAGGTACATCCGGTCAAGCACCCGCCCCTATCCCTACGACGAGGAGCCTATCGGCGGGCTGGTTGTCGAGGACATCGATGGCGACGGACGCATGTTAACGATGCGCATCCCCGATGCCAATGGCCCGTGGAAGGTATGTCCGCAGGAGCCACGATTGTTGGTGCGGCGTGATCCTACCGAGTTTGGTGGCACCTATTACCGGCTGCTCCCCGAAGGCAAGGTGGATCAGTATGACGGTGTCACCGTGGCTATCCAACCCAAGAAAGAGCGCCTGGATCTCAACCGCAACTTCCCCGAGCACTGGCGCCAGGAGCACGAGCAGCGGGGAGCGGGTCCCTACCCGACGTCGGAACCCGAGGTGAGGGCCATGGTGGCCTTCATCGCTGCTCATCCTAACATCACAGGTGCCGTTGCGTTCCACACCTATAGCGGCGTGATGCTGCGTCCCTATGACGATCGGGATGACAAGGAGTTCCCGATCGAAGATCTCTGGACGTACCAGGCTATCGGAAGAAAGGGCACCGAGCTAACCGGGTATCCTGCTGTCTCGGTCTTCCACGATTTCCGTTACCATCCCAAAGAAATCATCACAGGCGGGTTCGACACGTGGATGTACGAACAGATGGGGGCGTTTGCCTGGACTATCGAGGTCTGGAGCCCCCAGCGCCAGGCGGGGATCGAGGACTACAAGTTCATCGACTGGTATCGCGAGCACCCACTGGCTGACGATCTCAAGATGCTGGCGTGGAGCGATGAGGCCCTGGACGGAAAGGGGTACGTGGATTGGTACCCCTATGAGCATCCGCAACTCGGGAAGGTTGAGCTTGGAGGTTGGGACAGCGTATTCGCATTCCGCAACCCCCCTGCGGCGTTCCTTGAGAAGGAGATCGCGCGTTTCCCGGAGTTCCTGCTGTGGGCTCTGCTTATCTCCCCCAGACTGGAGCTCTACGAGTCTGGGCGATAGCACGTATCGCATCCGTCTCGTAGTCCACAACACGGGATGGTTGCCATCCTATGCGACCAAAAAGGCGGTGGAGAAGCAGGTGGTGCGCGGGCTTGTGTGCGAGATTGAGCTTCCCGAAGGTGCTACTCTGGAGGCGGGTGAGCCGCGCGAACAGCGCGGGCAGCTGGAGGGGCGTGCCTACAAGGAAGCGTTCGTGAGTGCAGACGACGCCACGGAGGACCGCATCAAAGTCGAATGGGTCGTTCGGGCGCCTGGCGGGGGCACGATCAAGCTGGTGGCTCGACACGATCGTGCGGGCGTCGTCAGGGCGGAGGTTGCACTCTGAGCGAGGCAGTCTTTCCCAGCTTTCGGCCTCGACCCAGCCAGGCGGCCGTTCTCGCCTACACCGGCGGATGGATGGGCGTCTCGGCGGTTCCCGGCAGCGGCAAGACGTGGACACTCTCGTCTCTTGCGGCGAAGATCGTCGCTGAGGGTGCCTTGCGCGACGAACAGGAGGTCCTGATTGTCACGCTGGTCAACTCCGCGGTCGACAACTTTGCCGGGCGGGTGGCCGGCTTTCTGCGGACATACGGGCTGCTCCCGGGAATCGGCTATCGGGTGCGCACCCTCCACGGGCTAGCCCATGACATCGTCCGCGAGCGGCCGGGCCTCGTGGGTCTATCAGACGAATTCACCATCGTCGACGATCGCGTCTCGGCCGAGATCATGCGGGATGCAGCTCTGGCTTGGCTTCGGAGCCATACGGATCTGGAGGACGCCTATCTGGCCTCGGAACTGGACGAAGATCAGCTTGGTCGTGTCCGCGCCAATCAGTGGCCCGATCTGGTGGTGGGGGTGGCAACGGCCATCACCCGACAAGCCAAGGACTTGCAGGTCACGCCTGCGGTGCTGCGGTATCGCCTTGATGCTTTCCCGCAACGGTTGCTGCTCCTTGAGATGGGGTGCGCTGTCTATGCCGACTACCAAAGGGCCTTGGCCTACAGGGGCGCCGTCGACTTCGACGACCTGATCCGATTGGCGCTGCAGGCGCTACGTCTTGATCCGGCGTTCTTGGAGCGCCTCAGGCAGCGGTGGCCCTACGTTCTTGAGGACGAGGCGCAGGACAGCAGTCACCTACAGGAGGTGATCCTGCGGGAGCTCGTTGGGCCACATGGTAACTGGGTGCGGGTTGGGGATCCCAACCAGGCGATCTACGAGACGTTCACGACGGCGAATCCAAGATATCTGCGAGAATTCCTGGACGCCCCTGACGTGTTGGCGCTTGACCTTCCCAACTCGGGACGATCGATGCAGAGCGTGATTGACTTGGCGAATGCGCTTATCACGTGGACGACGGAGGAGCACCCTGTCCAGGGATTGCGTAGTGCGCTGGGCGAGCCCTACATCGAGCCGGCACCCCGCGGCGACCCGCAGCCCAACCCACCTGATGATCCGGATCAGATCCGCTTCGTGAAACGCGGATTGGCACCGCGCGCCGAGATCGAGGCGCTCGTCCGATCTGCAGGGAGCTGGGTGCGTGAGCATCCTGAGCAGACTGCTGCGATCCTCGTCCCTCGCAATGTGCGGGGGTTCGAAATCGCCGATGCGTTGAGAGTCGCGGCGGTGCCCAGCGTTGAGCTGCTGCGCAGCACACCGACGACCCGCGAGGCCGCTGGTGCCCTGGCGAATGTGGTGCGCTATCTTGCTGATCCGGCATCTGCCCGGAAGCTTGCCATAGTCTACCGGGTCTGGCGGCGCGACGATCGCCACGACATCGCGAAGGCTGAAGAGCTGGGGGCTATCTCCAAGCTCATCGCCTTGTGTCCGTACGTCGAGGATTTCATCTGGCCCAGGGCAGGGCAGGACTGGCTAGAGGCGTTGCCGAGCGACGCCTCCTGGGCTCCCGCGCTACAGGTGCACCTTGGTGGTTTTCGTGAGCTGATCCGACGCTGGCAAGGCGCCACGCTGCTTCCCGTGGACCAGCTTATGCTGACCTTGGGTCAGGATTTGTTCACCGAACCTCCTGACCTAGCGATCGCCCATAAGCTGGCGTTGGCGCTTCGCCAGGCTGCTGATGACCACCCAGACTGGCGGCTGCCGGAGCTCGCTGAGGAGCTGGCCACCATCGCGAGGAACGAGCGGCGCTTCATCGGGTTCGCCGAGGCCGATACGGGCTTCGATCCCGAGAGCTACAAGGGCCAGGTGGTCATTACGACGATGCACAAGTCGAAGGGACTGGAGTGGGATAAGGTCTACCTGGTATCTGTGAACGACTACGACTTTCCATCTGCGCTGCCACAGGACCGCTTCATCTCCGAACCGTGGTTCGTCCGTGATCAGCTGAACCTGCAGGCTGAGGCGTTGGCCCAGCTCGAGGCGCTGGAGCTGAACCCCGATCTGTTCGACTACGACGAGGGCAGCCCGACGCTGGCTGCGCGGCGCGACTACGCCGCGGAGCGGTTGAGGCTGTTCTACGTGGGCATAACCCGTGCGCGCCGGGCGGTGACCGTCACGTGGAACACGGGGCGCCAGGGAACAGCGCAACCCGCGGCTCCACTGCTGGCGCTGCAGACTTGGTGGGAGGAGCAACATGGGTGATGGTGAGGTCGCGCGCAGCGCGTCGTCGTGGCGCCGTCGCCGAGGAGCGGTGGCGACGTGACACTGCCGCCGGGTTTTCAGTTCAGCCAGGCAAGTCTCCAAGACTATGTCGACTGCCCACGGCGGTTTCAGCTTCGCTACCTGTTGGCGCTACAATGGCCGGCTGTTCAGGCTGAGCCGGTTGAGGAACACGAGCAGCGTATGGTGCTCGGACAGGCGTTCCACCGCATGGTCCAGCAGCGCCTTGTAGGTCTACCTGAGGAGGCGATAGCCCGGGCTGCCTCGAACGCGGAACTTCTTCGTTGGTGGCAGAGCTTCTTGGCCTACAGGCCCATTACCGCATTCTGCGGGGATCAGCCAGGTACATGGATGCGCGGTGAGTACATGCTCGCGGGTGGGGTGGGCGGACATCGGTTGGTGGCCAAGTACGATGTCTTGAGCGTGGCGGCGACCGGGCAGGTCACGATTCTCGACTGGAAGACCTCGACCAAGCGAACCCCGGACGACGCCTTGCGGGAGCGGTTGCAGACGCGTGTGTACCCATTTCTCGCTGTTCAGGCGGGTGCGCACCTCAATGGGGACCGGCCCATCGACCCCAGCCATGTGACCCTGGTGTACTGGTTTCCTGAGGCCCCTGGGTCGCCTGCGCGGATCGCCTATGGTCCTGAGCAGTACGCTGCTGACCATCGGTACCTGACCGACCTCATTGGGCTGATTGCGCTCGCGGAGGGCGATGGATTCCCAATGACGCAGGACGAATCCCGCTGCCGGTTCTGCGTATATCGTTCGTACTGCGATCGCGGTTCCACTGCGGGCAGGCTCGACGAGCTGATTGCTGCCTGGGACCTCGGTGCCGCCCCGGAGGACATCGACCTGGACTTCGAGCAGATCGGTGAGATTGCATTTTAGGTACCCGCGGTTGTGATCGGAGTCCATCCGGGTACAATGGCTGATCAGTGGGCGGAGCACCAGCGTCTCTTGGCACGCGCCTGGGTTGGCCTCCGCCTGGCGGAACTTGATAGGAGGTGCAATGTACAAGCTGGTACTGGTACGTCACGGCGAGAGCGAGTGGAATCGTCTCAACCTCTTCACGGGGTGGACGGATGTTGACCTCAGCGAGGCGGGCCTGGCATCCTGCCACACCGCGGCTGAGGCTCTCAAGGCCGAGGGCTACGGGTTTGACGTGGCCTACACATCGGTGCTGAAGCGAGCGATTCGCACGCTGTGGATCATCCTCGATGACATGGACCTGATGTGGCTTCCTGTGCATCGATCGTGGCGCCTCAATGAACGCCACTATGGCGCGTTGCAGGGACTCAACAAGGCTCAGACGGCTGCCAAGTACGGCGACGACCAAGTCTTTGTCTGGCGGAGGAGTTACGACGTACCCCCGCCTGTCCTCGAGCAGTCGGACGCCCGCTGGCCCGGCCACGATCCGCGCTACAAGGACCTGGACCCGGCGGACATCCCGGCCACCGAGTGCCTCAAGGACACGGTCGCGCGTGTGATGCCGTACTGGGAGAATGTGATCGTCCCCCAGATCCAGTCTGGAGCGCGTGTACTCATAGCGGCGCACGGCAACAGCTTACGTGCTCTGGTGAAGACGCTGGATGGCGTGTCGGACGAAGACATCGCTGAGCTGAACATCCCCACGGGCATCCCCTTGGTCTACGAGCTCGACGAGGCCGTACGCCCCATCCGCCACTACTATCTGGCCGACCCGGAGGTCGTGGCTGCAGCGCAACAGGCTGTCGCCAACCAGGGGAAGTCGCGCGGCTAGGGCGGTTCTGGGGAGTGTCGCTCGTATACAGCCGCCAGCTCAGGTGCTGGCGGCTGTTGGTTTCAGCGAGACCGAAGGAGGTGATGTGACACGGCGCTGGCTTGAGCCCGTTCCGGTGGTGGTGTCTCACTCGTTACACGAGGCCGTGGGCGGGCACCCGCTTGTCGCCGAGACGCTGGTGCGTCGCGGCGTCGCGACAGTGGCTGCTGCAAGGGCGTTCCTGGATCCTGAAGCCTATGCGCCAACGCCACCGGAGGACCTGCCCGGCATCGAGGCGGCCGTGGCGCGCGTTGGACGCGCCGTGCGCACCGGCGAGCCCATCTTGGTGTGGGGGGACTTCGACGTCGACGGCCAGACTGCTACGACAGTGCTTGTGTCGTGCATGCGCGCCCTTGGCGCCAATGTCCGTTACCACATACCGGTGCGTGACACCGAGTCGCATGGCATCCGCGTGCCTTGGCTGGCCGAGGAGTTGTCCAAAGGGGCATCGCTCGTGGTTACCTGCGACACCGGCATCGACGCACACGAGGCTGTCGCCTTCGCGGCTTCGCGGGGCGTCGACATCGTGATTACCGACCATCACGAACTGCCCCTGGCGATCCCGCCTGCATGTGCCGTTGTCAACCCGCACTTCCTGCCTGACGGACATCCCTTGAGCACGCTCCCTGGTGTTGGTGTCGCCTATAAGCTCGCTGAGGCGCTCTACGCCCGAGCTGGACGTGGTGCCGAGTCGGCTGACCTTGTCGATCTGGTCGCGCTGGGCGTCGTTGCCGATGTTGCCGTTCTGACTGGCGAGACGCGGTACCTGCTGCAGCGGGGCCTGAGCGCGCTCCGCGCAACGCAGCGTCTTGGGCTGGTGGAGCTTATGAAGCTGGCGGGCGTGAACCAGGAGCGCCTTGACGAGGAGAGCATTGGTTTCGCGCTTGGTCCCCGGCTGAACGCGCTCGGTAGGCTGGATGATGCCAACCCGATCGTTGAGTTCCTGACGACAGAGAGCCTTGGCCGCGCCCGTGCGATGGCGTCGGAGCTTGAGGCGCTCAATGCTCGTCGGCGGCTGATGTGCGATCAGGTGGATGCTGCAGCCGAGGAATACCTCCAGAAGGACTCGACGCATCTGAGGGGGGCGGCGATTGTGCTGGCCGATCCGCACTGGCCTGCCGGCATCATCGGCATTGTAGCCAACCGGCTAGCGGAGCGCTACCTACGCCCTGTTGTCCTCTTGTCGGCGCCCTTGGGGGAGCCGGCGCGCGGCTCGGCGCGGTCAGTAGAGGGCTGCAATATCACGGACGCCATCGCCACTCAACGTGAGCTTCTGGACAGTTTCGGGGGACACGCGATGGCGGCCGGACTCTCGCTCAACCCGGCGAATGTCGAGGCTTTCCGGCGTGGCCTCGGAGCCGCTGTGGAGGCGCAGCTGGAAGGCCGCGAGGCTGAGCGTGCGCTGGAGATCCATGGCTACGTGTCATTGGGCGAGCTGTCGATTCCGTGGGTGACTGACCTCGCCCGGCTGGCGCCGTTTGGACCGGGTAATCCGCCGCTCACCTTGGTGGCTCGTGATCTAGAGATTGTAAGCCGACGAGAACTGGGGCGTGGGGGACGTCACCTGAGCGTGGCGTTGGAGGATCGGGAAGGCGACCAGAGGGGCGTGGTATGGTGGAACTGGGACGGCGCGCCGCTACCAGATGGGCGCGTGGACCTGGCGTTCGCAGTGGGTCTGAATGAGTTCCGCGGCAGAACCGATGTGCGCCTTGTGTGGCAGGATTCGCGCCCGGCTGCCGGGGTGATCACGGAGACGGTTGCCCGGCCTGCGGTACCGTTACGCGTTGATGACTGGCGTGGATTGTCCGATGCGGCGAAGCTGCTCTCTGCACTGCTGCTGGAGAGCGCTGACGTCGAAGTGTGGGACGAGGGAAGTGCTCCGGGGACATGGTCCGGTCCGCGCCGGCACCGGCTAGAGCTGAGGCCCGCGGGGACATTCGTGGTGTGGGTGCGCCCGCCGAGCCCGGCGACGCTTCGGGCTGCCGTGGAGCGGGTATCACCCGAGCGTCTCATACTCGTGGGGCGAGGTGGTGTGGGTGTAGAGGTTCCCCAGTTCCTCTCGCATCTGGTGGCACTGGTGAAATACGCTTTGGGGCACGCCGAGGGTGTCGTCAGCCTGCCTGATCTGGCTGCGGCGATGGGTCATCGCGAGGCGTCGGTTCGGGCTGGGCTTCTGTGGATGACGGGCAAGGGACAGGTGCGGATCGTCGAGCAGGGCGAGCAGCTGCTGCGCTTGGAGATGCCGGGTGTTGCCGATGCGGAGGAGGTGCGGCGCGCCTCCAGTCTCCTGATGGGAACGCTGGGTGAGACTGCCGCTTACTGGCGCTACTTCCTGAATGCGGACGAGGCTCACGTGGTGGCGGGCATCAAGGGTACGGGAGGAGCTGTACCGGATACTCATGCGAGGATGGG
>JALOOJ010000190.1 GCA_025454475.1 Anaerolineae bacterium | reverse complement strand
GAGCGGCTCCGGCGCGTCAACGCCTTGTTCCTGGGCGAGAAGCCGTGACGTCATTTGGACCCTATGATCATGTCCGACGCTCTGCAGTGCAACGGGAATTCCGTGGGATAGGCGGGCGGCACGTACGGGAGTATCCTGTGGTTGCTGGTTCGAGGTGAAGCTAGTTACGGCGCGGTCGGTCCGGCGGCGAGTCTGTGAGACACACAATGAAGAGAGAGGAGTTCCAGATGGGTATCGAGAAGATGTTCGACCTGAGCGGAAGAGTGGCGCTGGTTACCGGGGCGGCAGGCAGTCTGGGCAGCGCGATCGCGACCGTATATGCGGACGCCGGCGCAGACCTGCTGCTCTTCGACCTCGACGGCGACGGGCTGCACCGGATGGCGAAAGAGCTGGAGCGTTCCGGACAGCGGGTCCGCACTGTCGTGGGGAGTGTCGGGGACATCCAGCAGATCACGGAGCTATTCGAGCTTCTGGACCGCGAGTTCGGGAAGATCGACATCCTGGTGAACGTCGCGGGACCTGCGAAGATCGGGAAGCCGGAGGAGGTCGATCTGGCGGATGTGGCATACTCGATCCACCATCTCGTTACAGCCAGGTTCTTCATCTGCCAGCAGGCGGGCAGACGGATGCTGGCAGCGGGCAAAGGGAGCATCATCAGCATCTGCTCCGTCACGGGCATCACGGCCAATGGTCGCAGTCACATGCCCTACAGCATGGCGATGGCCGCCGTCGGGCATATGACCAAAGAGCTGAGCGGGTGAATGCCATCGTCTGCGGTCAGATCAGCAACCAGAGCCTGGAACAGAGGATGGCAGATGATCCTCGACTGAGAAAGAACTTCCTGCGGGGTATCCCGATGGGACGCCTTGGCGTCAACGAGGACATTAAAGGGATCGCGCTCCTGCTTGCTTCGGACGCCTCGTCGTTCATGACCGGCGCTTTGATCCCCCTGGATGGCGGGAACCTGGCGAAGAATGCTGGCGGTTCGCATCCGGGGATGCCTGAGTTCTAGGCCATCGAGAAGGACCTCTCACGGATTCGGGCTCGCGTGCTATAAGGAATCCGCTTACGCCTAGAATGCGTGCGCCGCGCCGCGCCTGATCTGCTCTTTGACCTGCTTGAGCGAAGGCAGGGCAGCCTCTTCCAGCATTTTGGACACCGGCGGCGGCACGTCGACCCCGGTGACGTGGCCCACCGGACAGTCCAGGTAGTCAAAGAAGCGCATCTGGATCTCGTCGGCGATGCGACCGCCCAGGGTCAGGCTACGAGGAGCCTGTTCGACGACGAGCACGCTCCCCGTCCTGTGTAGGGAATCGCCGATCGCCTGCCAGTCCATGCCCGCATAGTCCAGGGTGCGCAGGTCGATGACCTCGGCCTCGATCCCCTCCTCTGCCAGCGCCTCCGCGGCCTGCAGGCACTGGCGAACGCCGGTCAAATAGGTCAACACGGTGACGTCCGTGCCCGGGCGAACGACCTTGGCCTTGCCATAGGGACAACAGTAGTCGAGCGTATCCGCCGGCACCCGCCCCTGCTCGGCGTACAGCATACCGTGCTCAACGATCAGGACCGGATCGAGGAAACGCATCGCCGTATTGAACAGGCCGACATAGTCAAAGGCATTGGACGGAGCGACGATCCGCCACCCACCAAAGAGCGCAAAAAAAGCGCTGGGGTCCATCGAGTGCTGCCCGCCATAGCCAAAGCCCATCGCCACGCGCGTGCGCACGACGATCGGAAAATGGATCTGCCCTCCATACATGTGGCGCAGCTTGCCGATCTGGTTGAACAATTGGTCAGAGGCCATGAGCGCAAAGTCGGGAAACATGATCTCGACGACCGGTCGTAGACCCACAGCCGCCAGCCCGCCGGCCATGCCGACAAATCCCGTCTCTGAAATCGGCGTATTGAACAGTCGCTCGGGATAGACCTCTTTGATGCCGCGCGTGGCGGCATAGGCGCCCCCGTTCAGGTTGGCGACCTCTTCACCCAGGACGACGACCCGCGCATCGCGTTCCATGCTGCGCAGCGTGACCGCTGCGATGGCCTGCACGTAGGTCATGTCTCTAAATGACGCGACATCCTGCGGTTCCAGGAACCGGGCTCCCTCAAACACATCGTCCTGGCAGCGCAGATTCTCCGCCACCGACCGGACAGAGGGCCACTTCTCGACGGGGATGGTTCTCTTGTCCCCTGTTTGGACGGTGCAGTGCTGTGCGGCGCGGTCGACGGCCTCCTGCGCGACGCGGCGCAGTCGGGCATCGTCTTCCTCAGTAATCACACCCAGGCGAACCAGTTTCTTTGGGTACGCGGAGATCGGATCCTGGTCCTGCCACGCTTTCTCCTCGGTCTTGGTCCTATAGCCAAAGGCGCTGCCGGGCACACCGCCCCCGTGGTGGTAGTAGCGGTAGGTCTTGGCCTCGATCAGGTAGGGAAATGGCTCCTGCCGCATCCTGTCCACGGCATCGCGCACGGCGACGTACATAGCAACCGGGTCCATGCCATCGACGATCAAGCTGTCAAACCCATAGCCTATGCTGCGCTGCGCCAGGTCCTGGACATAGGAGGACTCGCCGGTGCACGTCCCGACGGCATAGAGGTTGTTCTCGACCAGGTAAAGCACGGGCACACCCCACAGCGCCGCCATGTTGGCGACCTCGTGAAAACAGCCCTGGTTGATGGCCCCATCGCCAAAGAACGAGACGACGACCTGTCCGGTACCCTGAATACGCTGTGCCCAGGCAGCGCCGGTGGCGATGGGAATGCCGCCGCCGACGATGGCATTGCTGCCCAGGTTGCCGGATGTAGCGTCATAGAGGTGCATCGAGCCCCCGCGCCCACCGCACCACCCCTCCGCCAGACCCATGATCTCGCCCAAGGTCCGGTCTATGGCCCGCTGCATGTCGGGCGTGACGCCATCCCGCAGCGGTTGATAGCCCTGCGGTGCATAGTAGGCCAGCGCCTTGGACAGGAAATGCCCGTGCGCGCGGTGCGTCGAGGCGATCATGTCTGGCCTGTCCAGGACAACCGCCACCGCCGCAGCGACGGCTTCCTGCCCGATACTGGCGTGTACCGGCCCGTGGATCAACTCCTCGTCCTTGAGCTTGAGCAGCTCAACCTCGAACGCCCGGATCGTGTACAGGTAGAAGAGCATATCGATCAGGTCATGCCCCAGCCGACTGGGGGCGCGCTCGATCGCGTGCCGGGCCAGGTCGTCGTCCGAGACCTCCAGTCGGTGGCAAGTAGCAGGTGCGGCTTGTGCAGTCAGCTTGGGCATTGTCCGTCACTCCTTAGCCGGGACCTGGGTCGTCGGAACAACTTCGCCGGCCACAATCTCTCGGATCTCACAGACCTCGTATTCGGCACCACGAAAGTAGGCGACAAACACGTTGGTGCGGATCTCGATCGGTTCGCCGAGAAACTCGACACCGCGGTCGACCAGGTGCTGGTACGTCCCCCAGAAATCCTCGACCATAAACCCGATGTGGATCAGCCCATAGTCGCTCTGCTGGGCGTCTGGCCTGGGCGCGCGCCCCTTGGGATGACTGTAATCAAAGAGTTCGACGACCGAGTCCTGGAGCTTCATGTGCACGATGCGCACCCGAGTGCCGCGCACGCCGATCAGACGCCCCATTTCCTCCCCAAACTCGCGATCGAACACTTTTTCCATGCCGATGACATCACGGTAAAAGGCGATCACCTTTTCCATATCTCGCACGCTCAGTGCGACGTGATCTGCTCGCGTAAACACTAGGCTTCCTCCCTCTGCATATCGATAAGGATCTTGACCGCCTCGCCGGTGCGCATCATGGCAAATCCGCGCTCCCATTCCTCGAGAGGCAGAATGTGGGTTGCCAGTTTGCCCAGCTTGTCTGCCTCTTCTGCCTCCACAGCCAGCGCCTTTTCCCAACTGCTGGGCGGCGAGCTGAAACACCCGACCAGGTCGAGCTCCTTGTAAAGCAGCGTATTCCACGGCACGGGGATCGTCTCTGGACCCACCAGGCCAATGAGCACGACCCTCCCCGTCTTTTTGACCAGCTCGATCCCCTGGGCAATGGCCCGCTGCGACCCAGAACACTCGACCCAGACATCGACGCCGGCACCGGCGGTCAGATCGGCGACAACCGGTGCCAGGTCCTCGCGCTGCACGTTTACCACACGCGTCGCCCCCAATCGCTGCGCCAGCACGAAACGAACCGGCACGTCGAGATCTGTCCCGGCGACGACGATATTCCGAACCCCCAGCCGGCTGGCCCAGATAATCGCCATCAGTCCCATCGTCGCGGCGCCGGTGATCAAAATGCTCTGCGCGCCGTCGAGTGCCCGGCCGGGCCGCCCCGGCACACGCTCCACCAGGCAGTGCGTCGAGATGGCAAAGGGCTCGGTGACACCGGCGACCTCCCACGGCAACCCATCGGGCACGCGGTGCGCCAACCACGCGGGCAGCGTCAGGTACTCGGCAAAGGCGCCGTCGCGCCGCGAGCCGAGGGCCAGTTTACGATCGCAGATGTGTGGCTTGCCTGCCAGGCAGAGCGCGCACGTCCCGCAGGCACCGGTGTGCAACTCGCCGACCACCCGCTCGCCCACGCGCCACTCCTCCCGAACGCCGGTCCCCACATGAACGACCGTGCCGCAGTACTCGTGCCCCATGATCACCGGCGGATCGTTGGGGAACTCGTCGGCGTGGATGTGCAGGTCCGTGCCGCAAATACCACAGTACTTGACCCGGATCAACAGATCTTCCGGACCGGGGTCGCGGACCGGCACGTCTTGAATGGCAACGTGCCCCGGCCCCGCAGCAACCTTGACCAGTGCTTTCATGCATCCTCCTCACAGGGGGGCTTCGAGAATGAAGATCGCGTCACTCGGACACCTGGAGCGATACATTGAACCGGCTTCCCAGCCCGCGCAGCTCGTCATAGAGCCCCGTATCGATGGGGATCCCCTCGGCGCGGCGCTGTTCCCGGCGCAAGCCCTCGACCTGCCCCGGATAGTAGACTCGCTCAAAGCCCTCTGCCGGCGGCAGTTGGCCAAACTCGTCCAGCATCTCGCCCAAACGCTGCTTGAACGTCTCCAGTGGCATCAGCCGGGACACGTCAAAGGCGGCGCAAAAGTGCCCCAACTTCCGCGGCTTGTCCAGCTCGCCGTACATGGCATTGACGTGCGGTCCCCAGGGCATGCCCGAAAGCACGCTGCAAAAGATGTCGATAACCATCGCCAGCCCGCTGCCCTTGGCACCGGCGATGGGGTGCAGCCCGGCGATGGCGTGTGGATCGGTGGTCGGATTGCCGTGGACATCAAAACCCCAGTGATCTGGGATCAGCTGCCCTTCGGTTTGGGCGATGGCAATCTTGCCATAGGGGACCGACGTAGTCGCCATGTCGAGGATCACGGGGAACCGGTGGTGTGTACCGGCGCCGCCGGTCGGGAATCCGATTGCGATCGGATTTGTGCCAAAGAATGGCTTGCGCGCGGCGAAGGGGATCAGGAAGGCGTCGGTTGCGGTCATTATCCAGCCAATGTATCCCTCAGCGACGAGGCGCTGGATGTAAAAGCCGGTCATCCCAAAGTGACTCGAATTGCAGACCGAGACGATGCCACTGCCGCTCTCCTTTGCCAGGGCCATCGCGTGAGTGCAGGCGTGATAGGTGACCACGTGCCCCAGGCCATCTCCCCCATCGATAATGCCCATCGATGGCGCCGTCTGCTGATAAGAGATCGTAGGGCAGGTCTGGATTGTACCATTCTCCAGACGCCGCACATAGTGCGCCAGGCGAACAATGCCGTGCGAGTCGATGCCCGAGAGGTTAGCCGCCAGCAGGCAGTCGCTGACGATCGCCGCATCCGTCCGCGGCACGCCCACGGCGACCAAGATTTCTTCGGCAAAGGCCAGCAGTGCATCAGCAGCAACTAGGGTTGGTTTGGGCCTCATTGCATCGTTCTTGTATTCAGGAATGCATGTGCAGAGCCCTATCCCATGTACATCCCACCGTTGATATCGAGCACCGAACCGGTAATGTACCCCGACAGAGACGAGGACAAAAAGAGCACGACATTCGCCACATCCTCCGGTTCGCCCAGCCGGCGCAGCGGAATCTGGGCCACATAGTCCGCTTCTCGGCCCTGGATCTGTTTCTTGACCGGCTCGGTGAGAATGACCCCCGGAGCTACGGCGTTGACCGTGACCCCATAGGGTCCGCACTCCTTGGCCAACGTCCGCGTAAAGCCAATCAGCGCCGCCTTGGAGGCCGTATAGTGCAGCCCCACCTCGATGCCGCCGACGCGGGCCGCCAGCGAGGAAAAGGTCACGATCCGACCCCAGTGCTGCTCCTTCATGCCCTCGATAAAGGCCCGGCAAACCAGGTAGGTGCCCCGTAGGTTGACGTTGAGAACCCGATCCCACTCCTCGACTGGAAATGCGCCGATGCCCTTTTTGTAGGAAATGATCCCCGCACAGTTGACCAGGATGTCTATCCCACCCAGTTCGGCCAATACCCGGTCGCGCATGGACTCCACGTCATCCGGGCGGCTCAGATCACAACGTACGGCAAAGCCGCTGCCGGTCGCATCGATCGTCTGCTGGATGCCCTGTTCGTTCACGTCAACGGCGACAATGGTCGTGCCAGCCTCTGCCAGGGCGACCGCGCACGCTCGGCCGATGCCTGCCGCGGCGCCGGTGATCAGGGCACGCTTGCCCGAGAGATCAATGTTCCGAGACATGGGGTCTTCCTTCCTCATCCCACTCGCGCAGCCGGTAATAGTGCCTCAACATCTCGTCCAGGTCGGGCAGGTTGCCTGCTGCCGCCCCCGAAGGCCGTGGGTGGGTCAGCAACCGGGCGGGCAGCGTATCGTCGGCACGCGTCACGCCCAGGTCCAGGTTGATCTGGCGCTTGAAGTCAAAGATGCGCCTCCCCGCCGCCATCAGGTCTTCCGGCTCCCACGTCCAGCCCGTCGCCGCATTGACCAGCGCGGTGACGTGTGCGGGCGCGATGCCGCCTTTGCAGATGAACTTACACAGACCGAGCGGGTTGAAGACAGAGGCGAAGTCCTGAAACTCGACGACCAACCGCGCGGCGGTCTCGCCGCCCTCAAAGCGGTCCCGCGCGCCGTCCTGCCAGCCGGGCCAGTTCATGCCATAGCCCCGCCAGTAGGACGGGCTCTCCATATGGCACGCGCCGCGGTTGGCGGTCGCATAGTCCAGCCCCATGTCGACAAAGGCCCGCGGGTCAATGTAGGGCAGCTCCAATCCCTTGACGTGAAAAGCGCACGCTTCCGCTCCCAGTGCTTCTGCCGCCGCGCGGGAGCCCTGGGCGAGCAGGTCGCCGATCCCCTCGCGACGCCCGATTCTCTCGATCATCCGGATCGCCGGCTCCGGCGCGCCCCAGGCCAACTCGATCCCGTCCGTGTCCTCGACGGTGATGATCCCGCGTTCCAACGCCTCTGTGGCAAAGGCCAGGACGCCCGAGGTCGTGATCGTGTCCATCCCATAGCGGTTGCACAGGTCGTTCATACGCACAATGGCGTTCAAGTCGTCGATGAGCAGCAGGCCACCAAAGCCGCTCAACGTCTCGTACTCAGGCCCCTCGCCGCTCACGCCCGCATAGGGTCCTTCTGTGACCTCGACCGCCTTGCCACAGCCGATTGGGCAGGCGTGGCAAAAGGTATTGCGGACCCAGATCGTGGCGTGGATCGTCTCCCCGGTGATCGCCTCTGCGCCGTCGGGCCAACTCCCCTCCAGCCAGTTCTTGAGCGGCAGGCCGCCGAAACGCTCCGCGGTCAGCACCCCGCCGCTGGTACCCAGCTTGGTCATACCCGCAGCCTTGTCACGGATCATCTTGTTCAGGTGCTTGACCAAGTCGCGCAGTACCTCCGCGTCGGGGTAGCTTGGCTTGTCCGTGCCGCGCACGGCGATCGCTTTGAGCTTTTTCGCCCCCATCACCGCGCCCATGCCGGTTCGTTCGCCCTGCCGCGCGAGAGTGCGTGGGACCGCCCTGCATCACGGAGGCAAAACGGACCAGCCGTTCTCCGGCAGGGCCAATGCTGGCGATCCGCGCACGTTTGTCCGTTTCCTGGCAGAGGCGCTCGTGCGCCTCAAACTGGTCCAACCCCCAAAGATGCGCGGCGTCGCGCAGTTCGACCGTCCCATCCCGCCCGTCGATCCACAGGTAGACGGGGCGATCGGACCCGCCTTCCAAGATCAAGCCATCATAGCCGGCAAAGCGCAGTTCCGCGCCCCAGTGACCGCCCATGTTAGACTCGCCCCAGATGCCGGTCAGCGGGGAACGCGCGCACCACGTGCTCCGGCAGCCCGTCGGCGCGATCGTGCCCGACAGCAAACCGTTGAACGCATAGAGCGTATTGGCCGGATCGAGCGGGTCTTCCGGCACCCGCCCGGCATCCAGCGCCTCCCGAAACATGTACGCCGCCAGGCCGCTGCCCAACATGTAGGTGCGGACCAATTCATCCTCGAGCGGTACATCCTCGCACTGTCCGCTCGCCAGGTCCACCCGCAACAGCTTGCCCGCATAGACGGTTGCCATAGTCACCCTCCAAGGAATTGAGCCTGAACCGTCAGCTCATGGTAGCCAACGGCCTTCAGCGGACCAGCTCCTTCAGCCAACCACCATACATCATATGCCCCAGCTTCGCCCTGCGCAGCGTGGCCGTCTCCAAATCGTCGAGCCACAGCGTGATCCTCGGTCCCACCTCTCCATTCGCCGTCAGTGCAGCCATCTCCACCTCATCTTGGTTGTTGTAGTTGAATCCCTACTCGTCTTTCACCGTGTTTTTCCAGCCAAGTGGGGAGCTGATAACGGACAACAGCCAAGCCTAACGCTTCCTTCAGGATCTGTCAAGAAGCCGCTTTCTGTCACGCGGCAGGAGCGATTGACGCATCTTGATATCTGGTTATCATTGCTTCTACCATATGTATCATGAACCTTGGTTGCACGGAAAGCTGCGCTCGCGGCGCGGCGTGGCTCCTCTCACCGAGTCATCGTGCGCCTGACGGCTGTTCTTGCTTGTTGAGCATAGCGGATCACTGGGGGATTGTCCCAACATAGGAGGTTTCCGATGCCCAGAGGAACTGTGGTGAAGGTCGACCGGGTGATGCCCTTCTCGCCGCCCGGGGCGGAGGAGACGTATGTCTCCAGGATGCTGATCGACAAAGAGAACTCAGGTTCCGAGCGGCTGCAGGTCAACCACGGGGTGGTCAAGGCTGGCCAGCGGTTGTCCGGGGCGGCTCATCCGGCGCCTTACGACGAGATCTACTATGTGTTAAGCGGCGAGGCGTCGCTGGATATGGACGGGGCCGAATACCAGCTGCAGAAGGACATGGTGGTCTTCATCCCGGCAGGGACCTTCCATGCACTGACCAACAGAAGTCAGACCGATGATTTCGTGATCCTCACTCTGTGGCCGGGGACGCCCGAGCCAGGGGCCAACGGAGTCTACGACGCGCGCAAGGATGCCTGGGGGATGAGCTATCGGGAGGTATGAAACACCTAATACCCTATCATCGCTACACCATTGGGTACAAAGGAGACCACCATGAGCAAGCAGAAGATCGGGTTCATCGGCGTCGGCATCATGGGTTCGCACATGGCGGGCCACCTCATGAACGCCGGCTACGCAGTCACCGCCTTTGATATCAACCCGGCGGCGCTGGACGCAGTCGCTGCGAAGGGCGCGACACGGGCAGCGAGCAGCGCGGAAGCGGCCGCCGGTGCGGACTTGGTGATCACCATGGTGCCCGACTCGCCGCACGTGGAAGCTGCGGCACTGGGAGCCGGTGGCATCATCGAGGCGGCGAGAGCGGGGTTGGTCTACATCGACATGAGCACCATCGCTCCGGCCACCTCTATCCGCGTTGCCGAGGCACTGGGAAAGCTGGGCGTGCGCTCTCTTGACGCACCCGTAAGCGGGGGCGAGACCGGCGCCATGAACGCAACGCTTTCCATCATGGTTGGCGGCTGCCTCTCCTGGAAGTCATGGGCAAGACCGTCACGCACTGCGGTGAGGCCGGTGCCGGGCAGACGGTGAAGGCCTGCAATCAGATCCAGGTGGCGCTCAGCCTCCTGGGCATGGCCGAGGCATTCGTGCTGGGGGCAAAGGCCGGCGTGGATCCACAGATCATCCTCCGGGTCCTGAGCGGCGGCTATGCGCAGACGCGGGTCATGGACGTGCGCGGTCCCAAGGTGGTGAAGGGTGAGTTCGAGCCCGGCTTCAAGAGCCGGTTCCACTACAAGGACCTGGGGATCATCATGGAGACTGCAAAGAACCTCAACGTCTCGCTGCCTGCCAGCGCGCTGGCGCAGCAGCTCTTCTCCAGTCTCCTGGCGAACGGGTACGGAGACTTGGACCACTCGGCGGTGATCAAGGCGATCGAGATGCTGAGCAACGTGCAGGCGGCTGCGAAGGCTTGACATAGCGGTGAGCAGCACTGCCTCGGCTCGTGACACAGCATGGTCGAAAGTGCACGTATCCGGTGGATGATCCCGCACAGAGGAGAAAACGATGATGAAGGCTGTACGATACCACGACTACGGCGGCCCGGAGGTGCTCCGTTACGAGGACGCCCCGATCCCGGAGCCAAGGCCCGGAGAAGTCCTCGTCCGCGTCTGTGCGGCGGGAGTGAATCCCGCCGACCGGCAGATACGCGCGGGCCTGCGGTTCCGGCTGGAGAAACCCTTCGCGTTCATCCCCGGCTGCGAAGTCTCCGGCATCGTCGAGAAGCGTGGGGCCGAAGTCACGGGACTCGGTGTGGGCGATGAGGTCTACGGCATGCCCGGCACATTCGGGGGCGGATATGCGGAGTTTGTCGTCGCAGCGGCGGACAAGCTCGGCCGGAAGCCCGCGTCTCTGGACCACGTGCACACAGCCGCCCTGCCGGTGGCTGCGCTGACCGCATGGGAAGCCCTGTTCGAGGTCGGGGGGCTGGCCGCCGGGCAGACGGTGCTCATCCACGCGGCCGCCGGCGGCGTCGGGCACCTTGCCGTTCAGTTGGCGAAGTGGCGGGGCGCGCACGTGATCGGTACGGCGTCAGCCGGAAACGAAGCGTTTCTCCGGGAGCTCGGTGTCGATGAGTTCATCAACTACCGGACCACCGCGTTTGAATCAGTTGCACAGGACGACGAAATGCAGCCCGACCAGGGTCTCGGACAGTCGTTCGTAGTTTCGCGCCAGGCGCCGGAAGCGCTCCATCCAGGCAAAGCTACGTTCGACGCCCCACCACCGCGGCAACAGCACGAACCCATGCTTGGCCGTGGGCAGCTTGACCACCTCCAGACGGATCCCGTGCGCCGCAGCATCTTCAGCGGCCTGCTCGCCGGTGTAGCCTTGATCGACAAAGGCCACCTCCACCGAATCGCCCGACGCAGCCTGTACCTGCGCGGCCAACTCCGCCGCTTGGGCGCGCTCCTGTTCGTTCGCCGGCGTCACGATCACCGCCAACAGCTGCCCCAGCGTGCCAACCGCGATATGCACTTTCGACCCCTTACGCCGCTTGTGCCCATCATAGCCCGCCCGCGCGCCACTCTCAGGCGTCGACTGCAGGACGCGCCCGTCCAGGATCGCTGCGCGGGGCTGGGGCGTGCGGGCGGCGATCTCGCGCAGCAACATGCGCAGGTCCCGCACGATGGCCCCGAATCACTGACATCACTCGGGTATGTCTTTCGTTCCATACCCTCGTGATACCGCGCACACTAGCAAAAGTGCATAACAGGCTCTAGAACCAAGCGTGAAAAGGGGTAGAAAAATGACTGAATGGTACAAACAGTCTCTCGAACAAACTATAGAGAGCTTAGGCACAGATTGGGAACAGGGGTTGTCTGAGGCGGCAGCGCAACGTCGATTACAAGAACGCGGCCCCAATGAGTTGATCGAACAAGCGGGAAAGAGTTTGCTGCAGATGCTCGCGGCGCAGTTTACAGAGACGATGGTGGTTATCTTGATTGTCGCTGCCGTCGTGTCTGGGTTGCTAGGCAAAACCACAGAAACCATTGCCATCCTGGCAATCGTGCTGATGTTCGCCATTCTGGGTTTCGTGCAGGAATATCGTGCGGAACGGGCTATGGCTGCGCTCAAAAAGCTGGCTGTACCTAACGTGCGCGTGCGGCGCGCGGGTGAGGTGCAGGAAATACCGGCCCGC
>JALOOJ010000041.1 GCA_025454475.1 Anaerolineae bacterium | reverse complement strand
CTTCGCGGGGCACGGGGAGGGCATCAATATGATCCTCGAGCCATTGGGAGAAGTCCGCTTCGATCTCGTCCACCCAGCGAGTGTCAATCTGACCTGGCGTATACCGTCCCTCACGCAGCCGCTGTTTCCCGAACATGTCCCGCAGGGCGACCAGTTCCGAAGTCTTGACGACTTTCTCGACCAGGTGCGGTGGGATGAAAACGACGCCCTCCCCTTTGCCCAGGACGACGTCACCGGGCATGGCGGTTGCCTGCCCGATGCGCACCGGGCAGTTCACGCCGACCAACATGATCGTTGGAGAGGCGTACGTGGGGTGGAAGCCACGCACGAAGCTGACGAACCCCTGGATCTCCTGGATGCCCTCGATATCGCGGACCGAGGCGTTGTGAACCACGCCGCGCCCGGATTTGGCATAGATGGCGGTCGATAGGTTGTCGCCGATGATGGGGCCCTGGTCGTGTTTCCCGTAGACATCGGCGATGTAGACATCGCCGGGCACAAGCATATCAATCGGCCACGAGATCTGGTCGCCGATGCAGCCGGCGGCCTCACCTTTCCGTTCCATGATCGTCCGCATGCCCGGTCGCCGCGGCATGTACATAGCCGTCAGCGCGCGGCCAACGAGCGTCTGCCCGGGGTGGGTGCAGACGAAGCCGTCCTCATACTGCCAGTGGTAACCGTCACCTCGAAGCACACCCCAGGCTTGTGTGAGGGTTACGCTCTTCACACGCTCCAGAAGGGCGTCGGGTACCTTCGGGCGGCCATCAGCGAAGCGTTCCCCTTTCCATTCGGGGGTGTAGTCGATGATCTCCTCCGGTGCCATGTTGAGCGGTGCGAACTTGTCCATGTCTGTCCTTGTCGGTTTGTAATAGGTGACCAGGGATAGGGAATCGAGGGTAAGGTCCCCCTTGTCCCTTGTTGCCTAGATCCTTGTTGACTCATCTCTGAACTTGCACGGCGTAGTGCCCCTCGATGTACGGGTAGGTCTCCTGCAAGTTGTCGGCAAGTGAGACGCCGAGGCCTGGCTTGTCAGGTAGGACCAGATAGCCGTTCTCTATGACTGGTTTGTCGGCAAGAATCGCCCACTGGAGCGGGCCCTGGATCTGGCACACCTCCAGCGGCAGCGGATTGGGGAGTGTTGCGACGAGATGCGCGTGCTCCATTGCCATGAGGCCGTTGTGCCAGGAATGAGGCGCGGTCGGCACCCCGTACCGTTGCGCTATCCTCGCGATGCGAAGTGCCTCACTGATGCCGCAGAGCGCGGCGTCCGGCTGCACGATGTCATATGCGCGGGCATCCAGGTACGGGCGGAACTGCGCCAAGGTCGTGAAGACCTCGCCGCCTGAGATGGGCATCTCCACTGCCTCACAAAGGCGGGCGTGCTCAAGGATCAGGTCACGCGGCATGGGCTCCTCGAACCAAGCGAAACCTAGCCGATCGAGTTCCACCGCTACCGACAACGCCTGTTCCGGGTTCAGCCGGCAGTTGCCATCGAGCATGAGATCCATTCGTCCGCTGACCTCCTGCACCAGTTCCCGCACCAGGCCGAGGAAGCGGTCGACTGTGACCCCATCCCACTCCCACTCCGTCCCGATGCGGAACTTCATCGCCGTATAGCCCTCGTCGAGATAGACCAAGGCCTCCTCGATGAGTTGCTCGGGGCGCTCACGCCAATCATAGCGGCATCCACTGGATGCATAGAGCCTGACCCTGTCGGCGGTGGTCTTGTTCAGGAGCTCGCTGACCCGCTTCCCCGCAATCTTGCCGCGGAGGTCCCAGATCGCGCAGTCGATCCCGGCGGCTGCCGCATTGTGGGCCGTCGGAACGGCTTGGCCGTTCGGGTGAGGCGCCAGCGTAGGGTCCTGTGGATCGCGCCCGATCAGGTCTGGGGCAAGCCAGGACACCCAGTCTCGGATCATCAGCGGCCAGCCGTAGGCGCTGGCCTCTCCGATACCGTCGATACCGTCGTCAGTGTGGATAATGACGATGGCGCAGTCGGCCTTGACGGTCCTGTAGCGGGATGTGACCCACTGACGTTCAGGTTCGTGCATACGGGAGAGACAGAGCGTCTCGAGACCGGTGATCCTCATCGTGGTCCACCTCCGATTCGGCCGAGCCTATGTGAACAGAGGCCCGAGCTGACGATAGGCATTATATGTCGGTCGGTACGTGTTGCTTGGTGATAGGTCTGAGCTTGCGACGCCCCCACTATTCGAGAAGGACTACGCTCCACAGACGTTGCTCCGACAGCCGTACTGAGGCGCCATTCAGCAGGTCCGTACTGTGGCAAGTCATCGGTGTTCGATCGGGGTCGGCGTCGAAGCTGTAGACTGTGGCCTGCGAAAAGGCACGCTGATAGAGCTCGTCCGGCAGGAGGATCTCGATGTCCTTCTGCGTAGCCACGCAATCCTGGTCCACGTCGTAGGCCAAGTTGACTATATGCACAATGGCCGCACCGTCAGCCCTCCTGCGCGGGAAGACCCACAGCCGGTCGCCGGCAGTCAGCGGCCTGGGGTCGCCCTGTGCCAGGATAGACTGTAGGGCGTGTCGCTGTTCGTGCGAGCGGAACTGGGATGGCACGTCCTGCGGGGCGGTCAGTGGGCCGACCGTCACGGTATCCCGGAAGAGCTCGCCACACCGTCGCACGAAGCGATAGAGCGGTGCGTAAGCTTCCGTGGGGCCGTCGTACCAGTGTGTGCCCTTCTCTGGCGTGAAGCACCACATGTGATGAGGTGCCATCAGCCGTTGCCCGCACGCGTAGGCAAGCGCAATCCAGATCTGCACAAGCCCCGAACAGCCGTGCTCCTTCACATAGGCCCAGTCCCAGCCCATGGCTGTCGCCGCGATCGGTTTGCCTATCGCCTCAGCCATCCGGTATGCATGAACCGCTTTGATGAGATCGTCTGTGCCTCGTGCTGCGTGTTGTGCGACCTCGCCCACCAGGTAGGTAAGATAGGGTGCCACGACGATGTGCTCAAGGTGCGGCAGACTTGTGTTTGCGCTCAGCGTGACGGCGTGGCCCGTTACCTCTGCGGCAAGCTCCCCCAACTGGCGCGTGTGTTCTGCAGCCAACTGCAGTTGGCAATCGACAAAAGCCTGGTGCAGTGGGATCTCATGTTGCCTCACAAGGTAAGCCCTCCGTGTGGAGGCAAACCGACGCACGAGGTCCCGGTAATCGAGATCGTCAAAGCTGTTGACACCAGCCTCAGCCAGATGGCTCGGCGACGCCTCGCGCGTCAACCAGTGGCTAAAGGCCCGCATGCAGTAATCGCAGAAGCATCCGCCCTGCGAGGCAGCCGCCTGTGCACTACCCAGGTGATCGTCGACGTGGAGGCCGAGTGCCCCGCCTCCCATCGCGTTACAGACTTCCTTCCGCACATGAGCGCGGAAGGAGGGGTGATTGGTGCACCCGAACCAGCTGGGCGTTCCCTCGTAGACGTGGTCGGGCAGCCATGGCACTGGGATGGGGTTACCCTCGATATCGCGGGCAGTGGCCTCGCGCAAGTCTGCGCTCTTGTGTAAGTTCTCGGCCCCTGCAGTCAGGCACCACATAGTACCCGTGGCGTGAATGCCAAGTTCCGCGAACCGGCGTACCTGGGTTAGTGTGTGTGCGCCACCCCATGCAACCACCGTTGCACCGTAGTCGGAATAGGCCTGTTCGTCGCCTGCTGCGTACATGAACACGACATCGTCGGGTTGTAGAGTCATCACCATAGGATGCCTCCTGGGCTGTAGGCGAAACAGGTCTCAATGTTGCATCGCGGCTGCCCACGATCAGCAGGTAACTACCGATTCTGGCGAGATACCTGGTGCTCCCGCGGCACCTTAGGCGTTAACACCCAACCGGTACCATTCGCTGGCCGTGTCTCCGAGGACAGCGGCGCGATCGCGTTCCGACAGATGCTCGATGTAGTTTTCAACAATGCGCATCGTGGTTTCATAGGGCGCGGCCTGTAGACTGACAGGCCAGTCGGAACCGATCATCAGTCGTTCGGGGCCAAAGGCCTCGAAGACGATGTCCAGATAGGATGCAAAGTCGGCAACCTGCCACCCATCCGGATTTGCCTCGGTCACCATCCCGGAGACTTTGCAGGCCACGTTGGGGTGAGCGGCAAGAGCGCGGATGTCCGTGGCCCAGGGCATCACAACACGGTCCTTGATCGGCGGTTTGGCAATGTGGTTGAGAATGAAACGTTGGTCGGGCGTAGCCTCAGCCAGCCGGCGCGCGAGTGGTAGCTCGGACGGGCGTATCAACAGATCGAAGGCCAGGTCGGCGGCGGTCAGCGCGGTGATCCCCTCGATAAAGTCGGCACGGGGCACATCGGGCGCGGCTGGGGCGGCCTCAAGACCGCACCTCACGCCACAGAAGGCGGGGTGGGCATCAAAGTACGCTAGCTGTTCTGTGACGTCGGCTGCACAGAGATCGGCCCAGCCGACCACACCGACGATCCAGGGATGTGCGTCGGCAAGCGCTAGCAACCACCGCGTCTCCTCCCAGGTGGAGCGCGCCTGTACGGCAACGGTGCCGTCAAAGCCGGAGGCTTCCAGGAGCGGTTTCAGGTCGGCGGGCAGGTAATCCTGTGCGAGGATCCCATCCGGGATCCATCGGTAGGCTGCTCGCGTGTAGCGCCAGAAGTGCTGATGTGCGTCGATGTGCACAGAACGGCCTCTCGGGACGCAGGTTGTTGAGGACTGGGGAAGATGCCTCCCCCAGTCCCAGTCGACCAGTTTCTAGTCTCTGCGCTTCGTGAAAATCGTGGAGACTCGCTCCATATCGAACTTGGGCGAGCGGTCGTAGAGGTACACGCCGTTCTGCTCCTGTTCGACATCGGTGAGCTGGGTATAGCAGTACCCACAGATGTGATCGTAGCTCAGGATCACGTCAACGAGGCCTCCAAGTCGCGTGTAGAACTCCTCAAGTGTCCGCGGTCCCTCGCCGTAGCCCCATGAATCCTCGGCGAAGACCAGGTCCTCGGTCGGGATCCACTTTATGCCACCGAACTCGTCGACAATGTAGGGCTGGCCCGTGTAGGGCACTTCGTGGTCGGAGAAATTGCGCCAGACGCCCGCCTCGGGAGTGGGCCTGAGTTGCTCAAGCAGTGAGTCGGGGTTCTGGTTGTAGGTGTGTACTGTCCAGAGGTCAGTCCTCACGTGGGCATAGCCGCTGGCATCGTTGACAGGCCGCGTTGGGTCGAGGCTGTGGCACAGCTCATAGGCGTCGATATGCACGCGTGCGTGCTGAGGGTGCCCTGCGCCGCCTCGTGTCTCATTGAAGGGAGTCCAGGCGATGATTGAGGGATGATTTCGGTCGCGGACCAGGATCTCATGCCACTCCGCCAGGAAGTTGCGCGCGCTGATCGGGCTGGTGATGTCCATCCCCCAGCTTGACGACTCGCCCCAGGTGACGTAACCGAGCTTGTCCGCCCAATAGTGGAAGCGAGGCTCGAAAACCTTCTGGTGGAGACGTGCGCCGTTGAAGCCCGCTGCCATCGAAAGCTCGATATCGTGCTTCAGCGCGTCGTCGCTGGGCGCGGTCCAGATCCCATCCGGATAGAAGCCCTGGTCAAGGACCAAGCGCAGGTAGAAGGGTCGGTTGTTGAGATAGACGCGGT
Organism: Anaerolineae bacterium; assembly: GCA_025454475.1. Lineage (GTDB taxonomy): Bacteria > Chloroflexota > Anaerolineae > B4-G1 > SLSP01 > PWVB01. Next base: position 24,691 of record JALOOJ010000041.1, on the reverse strand, counting down.
TGCCCTCTATATGCACCTTGCGCAGCCCGCCATAGCTCCTGACGGTGTCGACGACGGTCCCGGCATCCAGGACCTCGAACACTAAGTTGTAGAGGAATGGATCGTCCGGTGACCACGGGCGAGGACTCGTGATGGGCAGCACATACGGCAAGCCATCGCCTGCTGCCAACGTCCGCTTGTCCACGACTTGGCCATCGGCCAGGAGCGTGGCGCGGAACTGCAGACCTTGCTTTTGGGCATAGAACGTGGGCACGACGACGAAGCTCGCGTTGTCGAGGTCCGGGATGATCTGTACGTCCTTGAGCCCATACGCCGACACAGCCTCGATCCAGACCGTCTGCCAGATCCCCGTGGTGCGGGTGTAAAGGCACCCGTGCGAGCGGTATGCAGGGCACTGCTTTCCGCTAGGCTGCGCGCCGGAACGGAGCTCGTCGCGCACGTAGACTACGAGATCATGCGTCTTGCCGGGTACCACCTCGGCGGTAACGTCGAAGCTGAAGGCGACCGTGCCACCCCAGTGTCGGCCCACAGACACGCCGTCGATGAAGGCCTCGCACTCGTAGTCGACACCACCGAAGTGTAAGATGATGCGCTTCCCAGCCCAAGCGGCTGGCACCGCCAGACTGCGGTGGTACCACATCGTCTCGATGAAGTCCGTGTGTGCTACACCGGAGAGCTTGCTCTCCGGACAGTAGGGCACGGTGATCGTGCCGTTGTCCGGCAGATCATGGAAGTCCGCCCGAGCCTGATAGCTGCGCTCGCGGCCTGACTCGCCGAAGTCAAAGGCGTAGTCCCACGGGCCGTTCAGGTTGATCCACGTGTCGCGCACGAACTGCGGTCGCGGGTATTCGGGTCGGGGTAGTTGGGTCATTCCGTCCTCCTGAGTATTTGAGTCTCTGCCTAAGCATACCCCGATGGAGGTGCGGGGCAAGTTCTCAGGGCGCCTGTATCACGCGAGCGCCTGGGCTGTATAATGTGTGGAACGTTCGCGACTCTGCTCCCACAAGGGATCTGCCATGAACTCGATCGTGTGCTCGGTCTGTGACAATATCGGCCACTATCTCGAGATTGATAATCCGCAGACGCCGTCCGATGATGACGAGTCGCACGAGTTCCCCCACGCTGTGCTGGCGCTGAAATCACCCAATGTCGACCTTGAAGGCTACTACCGCTACAAGAGCGAACGCTTGCTGAAGTGCCCTGTGTGTGGCGCCTACTATTGGTATCAGAGGTGGGCTCCAGGAGGCAGTGAGGACGCCATGCGCACCTACATTCACGAGTCTCTACGACGACTCAGCTTACCCGAGGTTCGGACCTTGCTCTCGGACACCATCGAGCGAGCGCGGGAGAAGGCTCGGACCGATGGTGGATTCTACATAGGCGATTACGAGCTCGTTCGCCTAGGGGCCGACGCAGAGCTTGCCGGAATCCGCATACTTGAGTGTCAGTGTGGGCGGTCCTGACGGTCTATCGGCCTGTTATGCGCTATAATCGTACAAGCTGGTCTTGGCGATCCGTTGGGAGGAAGGGAAACGTGTGGTGAAGCTACCCTGTTGTGCTGAGGAGCGTTGTGGGCCTTGGTTGAGTTTGGGCCTGGCCGCTGGAGTCATGGCTGGGCTGGCATGGTGGCGTCGGAAGAGTGCGCAGGATTCATCGCCGCTCCTCCGCCCATCCGAAGTCAGATCGGGTCACACTATGTCCGCTCTGGTGACAGGCGCCTCAAGTGGCATTGGCTGGGCCTACGCCACCAAGCTCGCGGCTCAAGGCTACAATGTCATCCTGGTGGCCCGGCGCGAGGAGCGGCTGCAGGCATTGGCGTCTGAGTTGCGGGATGCCTACGGCGTCAAGGCCGTCGTTGTGCCGGCTGACCTGTCGACGGATACTGGAGTCACCCTCGTCGAGCAAGTGATCGCTGCCACGGATGATCTTGGGTTCCTAGTCAACAACGCCGGCTTCGGCACGTATGGGTCGTTTGCCAAGGGCGATATCAACCAGCATCTGGATATGATCCGTCTGAATGTCCTGGCTGTGGTGCGCCTCAGCCGCGCTGCACTTCCGGGGATGATCGCTAGGAAGCGCGGCGCGATCGTCAACGTCTCGTCGCTTATGGCCTTCTATCCCATCTACGGTAGCGCGACTTACGCGGGGACCAAGTGCTACCTGCGCGCCTTTAGCGAGGCGCTGCACCAGGAATTGGCTGGTACGGGCGTACGTGCTCAGTCACTCTGCCCCGGCTTTGTGAAGACTGAGTTTATGGAGAGTGCCGAAGTCCAAGCGCTGGCCATCCCCGATGCTCTGTGGATGACCTCGGAGGCCGTCGTGGCCGGGTCGATCCGCGACCTGGGTGCTGATAGGGCTGTCTCGATCCCCGGCCTGGGCTACCGCTTTCTGGCTACCATCTCTGCCTTAGTGCCGCGGCCTGTCGTCTATCTGTCGGGCCGGTTGATAGCGTGGTCCAGGGGGAAGTAGGCGCGTGGAATTGGATTCATAGTACGGGGGCCGGCTATTCAGGTCCGCAGCCAGAACTCCATTTATGAAAGGAGCTCCGTTATGTCACAGACACCGCTTTTTCGGGCAATCGATCCCGAGCAGCTTACCGACAACCCGTTTCACCTGATCGGCAAGGAGTGGATGCTGATAACGGCCGGTGATAGGGCCAAGTTCAACATGATGACGGCGAGTTGGGGTGGGATGGGTATTCTGTGGGGGCGGCCGGTCGCGATCTGTGTGGTGCGTCCCCAGCGCTACACCTTCCCGCTCATGGAGCAGTCGAGCTCGTACTCCCTGACGTTTTTTGATCCGGCACACCGTCACGTGCTTGACTATTGTGGGAGCCACTCTGGGAGGGATGGCGACAAGGTGGCGGCAACAGGGCTTACGCCCATTGTCGGTAGCTCAGGCGCTGTCTACTTCGAGCAAGCCCGCCTGGTCATTGAGTGTCGGAAGCTCTATGCGCAGGACCTTCAGGAGAAGGGCTTCGTTGACCATAGTGTCGTGGACCGAAACTATCCGACCCGCGATTTCCACCGGATGTATGTGGGAGAGGTGCTGCAGATGTTGGTGCGGGAACGGTAAGGGTACAGCGCCTTTCCGTGCACCGCCGTCGTATGGTCCCTATTCCGAGCATCCGGTTTGCCGCTGAAAGGCTGCAGACGCCTCTGCGACGCTTACCGCTCTGAAGCGTACTGTGTTGCCCGGCAGACACTGGGCCAGAAGCGGCAGATCTGCCCGGATAACGGTCGCGATCTTGGGATAGCCGCCGGTTGTCTGGTGGTCGACCATCATCACTATTGGCTGGCCGTTGGGTGGGACCTGGATGCTGCCCGTGACCAGGCCATCGGAGACAATGCCATCGGCCAGTGTGCCATCGGGACGCTGCCTATGAGTCAGGCGCTCGCCCTGAAGATGGATGCCCATGCGATCGGCTTTTGGCGTAAGGGTATAGGCTGTGGCGAGGAAGTAGTTCATCGCTTCAGGGGTAAAGTGGTCGTGCTGGGGGCCAAGGACCACGCGCAGGATAGGTGCGTCCGTGTAGATGGGGCGCTGCGCCGCAGGCCAGGCGCGTCCGGCCTTGGTGATCATCTGTGCGCTGCTGCGGAGCCTGACATCCAAGGCTCCTGGAGAGAGTGGGCCGATGGCGAGATAGTCTCCATTGAACAAGGCGCGCCCATCGAGTCCCCCGAATCCCCCTTTCAGGTGGGTCGACCTAGAGCCAAGGAAGGGCGGGGTGTCGATACCCCCGGCTATGGCAAGGTAGGCCCGCGCGCCCCGACTTCTTGCACCGAACCGGATCAGGTACTCAGCCCGAACGAAAATAGCACTCCACGTGGGTACCGGCAGCCTACCGACCCACAGCTCAAACTCTGCACCACACACCGCGATCAGGCAGTCCTGCCACGCACGTAGGATCGGCCCGTGTAAGGTGATCTCCAGCCCAGCGGAGTCCGGTGTATTGTCGACCAGTTCGTTTGCCGCGGTGAGGGCCAGCGCGTCCATTGGCCCGGAAGGAGGAACACCATAGCGGGCCCATCCGATACGACCGCGGTCCTGAACGGTCGTTAGCTGGCCTGAGTCGATGACCTCAAGCATAGGGCCCCTCAGCTTTCGACGAACTGCACTTCATCACCTGCCTTGAGCATGAACGGGTCGGGGCGACGCAGGTCAAAGAGCTCGAGGGGTGTGCGTCCGATTATGCGCCACCCCCCGGGGCTGCTCAGGGCATAGACGCCGGTCTGGTCGCCAGCGATGCCTACGCTGCCCGGCTCAACACGGAAGCGCGGCGTCTCCAACCGGGGCGTCGACAGCGCTTGGGGCAGGCCCAAGAGGTAGGCAAATCCTGGTGTGAAGCCCAGCATAGCAACCTGGTAAGCAGTGCGTGAATGAAGCCGGATGACCTCGGTCGGTGTCAGATGGCAGTGCCTGGCAACATCCTCCAGATCGGGTCCCGCTTCGCCCCCGTACTGCACTGGGATCTCGACTACTCTCCCCGTGGTGGCTGTGTCCGCCGCGGGGACGGCGAGTGCGAGTTCCAGCAGCAGGGAGCCCAGGCACGCCGAGCTTACGGTGTCGGGATCATAGATCACGAGCAGAGAGCGATAGGACGGCACGCACTCCACGATGCCGCCGGTCGCAGTGGCCGCAAGCGCTGCATCGAGAGCGTGGACCCTGCGGTTGAGGGCCGAATCGACGCTCGCACTGAGTTCGACGGTAAATGCTGCTTCGCCAACGGGCAAGACTCGAGGGTAGGTGGGAGGGAAATCCGGGTTGCTCATCGCAGCCCCACGGCGTTGTTCGCACCCATTGCAAGACGTCGCACCTCGACACCGGCGACCTCCAGTGCACGACGCAACGCTCGAGCGATCTGTGGCGCATTCGGGGTGTCACCGTGGACGCATAGGGTGTCAAGGCGCAACGGAATCGTGCTGCCGCTCAGAGTATCCACGATGCCTCGGGTGGCCATGCGCACGGCACGGATGGCGGCCTGATCGGGATCTTCGATCACAGCGCCGGGTTGGCCTCGTGGCACGAGGGTGCCGTCCTCCTGGTAGGCGCGGTCAGCGAATCCCTCGTGAGCAACCCGCAGGCCTTCACTTTTTGCTGCGAGGGCCAGGGCCGAGCCGGGGAGGGCGATGATGATGATGGCGCGGTCGAAGGCCGCAGTGGCACGCACGATTGCGGTCGCTACCTCGGAATCCTGGGCTGCGATGTTGTAGAGGGCGCCGTGAGGCTTCATATGGACTAACGGCACGCCTTCGGCTGCAGTAAACCCGGCAAGCGCCCCCAGCTGATAGGTCAGGTACGACTCCAGCTCCTCCGAGCTTAGAGACATACTACGTCTCCCGAACCCCTGAAGATCGGGGTAGCTCGGGTGGGCCCCAACAGCGACGCCTCGAGCGGCGGCGAGCGCCACTGTGCGCCGCATGACCATGGGATCGCCGGCGTGAAGCCCGCAGGCGATGTTGGCCGATGTCACGACGTCGAGCATCGCGGCGTCATCGCCCAGCGTGTATCGTCCGAAGCTTTCGCCAGTATCGCAGTTGAGGTCTATGAGCATAGCAGCGGCATCACTATAGTCCCGCATAACACGACGGTCAAGTAACCCCATTGACACTGTCCTTAGCGTGGCTAAGATTCACTACACTATCCACTGCTGACTGGTGTTTGTGTCGCTCTCTGGACGAAGATACCGGTGTTTCGTGACGAATGGTCATGCCAAAATGCGGAGCTTCTATGCAGGAAGGCGGTGGCGCTATGTTGAGAGCTCATCAAGGCCAGTGGTGCGTTCTGCCAATGCGCCAGCGAGCGCAGGTCATTAACAACCTCGTTCGCGAACGACTGACGGATCTTCTGCCTCGCGTAATGCGTGAGGAAGACATCGATATGTGGGTCATCCTGTGCCAGGAGGATGACCTCGATCCGGTTTTCCAGATCCTGCTGCCGATGGACACGTGGTGTCCGATCCTGCAGATCCTTGTGTTCTACGATCGAGGCCTGCGTGGGGGCGTCGAATACCTTAATCTCTCGATGACCCAGACGCAGGGACTCTACGAGAAGATCTGGTCAGGGCGGGATCACGAGGAGCAATGGTCGCTCCTGTGTCAGGTGGTCCGGGACCGCGACCCCAGGCGCATAGGTATCAACATCGGTTCGGTTGCATGGGTGGCCGGCGGGTTGACTCACAACTTGTATGCGCAGCTTGTCGATGCCCTGCCGACGAACCTCGTGGGCCGCCTCGTATCTGCGGAGCCGCTAATCACGCGGTTTCTGTCGATACTGACACCTGGCGAGCTGTCGGCCTTCGATCACGTGGTTGCCGTTGGTCACAGGCTGTTGGCCGGATGCTACAGTCGAGACACAATTGTCCCTGGGGTCACGACGACCAGTGATCTGGAGTGGGCCTACTGGCAGGCCGCCGCCGACCTTGGCCTAGACCTTGCGTTCAAGCCCTTCTATAACCTTGTGAGGAGCCGCGCCGGCTTGACCGAGTTTGGGGAACAGGATCAGGTGATCCGTGCGGGAGACATGGTTCATTCCGATGTGGGGATCAAGTATCTGCGTCTCAACAGCGACCACCAGCAATGGGCCTACGTCCTGCGCCGGGGCGAATCTACGCCGCCCGCCGGGTTGCGGCACCTGATGGCAGAGGCCAACCGATTGCAGGACGTGTTCGTGGGCGAGTTCAGGCAGGGCTTGACCGGCAACGAGCTCCTGAAGGCTATTCTCTCCAGGGCTCGTGCGGTAGGCATCCCCGGCCCGAAGGTCTATTCGCACAACCTGGGCCTGTTCCTGCACGAACCCGGGCCGCTGATCGGCCTTCCTTGGGAGCAAGAGCACTGTGCCGGGCGTGGCGATGTGGTCCTCGAGCCCAACCAGACCTTCACGATGGAGCTTTCGGTCACTGACGTAGTGCCGGAATGGGATGGACAGGAGGTTACGTTCTCGATCGAAGAGGATGTCGCCTTCACGGAAGATGGCTGCTTCCCTGTCGATGGTCGACAGACCGAGTTCTACCTGATCTAGCGATGCGGTCATCGGTGCGTGTCTTCCCGAGGATAGGGCTGCTACTGCTGGTTCTTGGCCTTACGCCATCGGTCCAACCAGATAGGGCCGCCCGCGCTGCGACGTTTGAGGAGTTGGCGGGGCAGGTCGGTCGGGCGGAGGCGTGGTACCTGATGGCGGGTCTGGCTGAAGGCATGCTCAGCGCCCAGCGGATGCCTGCCTTTCCTGAGTCAGATGATGCCGCAAGACGATCGCTTTCGGCTCTGAGCACTTCCGTAACTCTGACGCCAACAGCGTTCCTGCCCCTGGTATCGAAAATTGAGCCCGCTGTGATGGTCGAGCGCCGCGCGATCTGGATCACGCGTTACGACTGGACGACCCAAGGTGTAGCCGCCGCGCCGGAGACCATCGATGCGATGGTGGAAACTGTGAGCCAGGCTGGGTTCAACACGATCTTCTTCCAGATTCGCGCCGCGGGCGATGCTTACTACACACCGGGGCTGGAGCCGTGGGCTTCGCGTCTTAGCGCCGGCCCCATTTCGGAGACGCTGGGTGTGGATCCGGGGTGGGACCCGCTGGCGCGGATGCTTGAGGTCGGGCACGCCGCCGGGCTGGAGGTGCACGCCTACATCAACGTCTACACAGCGTGGCTATCTCCCCCCATCACGGCCAACGCTGAGCTGTGGCCGCCTGCCACGACGCCCCCTCAGATGTTCGACCGGTTCACCTATGGTCCAACCCACCCAGTGCACCCGGGCTTGTATGGCCTGGGATGGACGTGGCGGCAATACGATAGCTCGGGCACACCGATGCCACTGTCCTACAACAGCTATCTGTGGGCAAGCCCGGGTGTCGACCAGGTGAACAGCTACATTGCGGATGTTGTCCGGGACATCGTACGGCGTTACCCCGTGGATGGCGTTCACCTCGATCTCGTACGCTATGCAGGCCCGGCGTACTCCTATGACCCGAGCAGCAATGCCGCAGCGGGCGCTGTGATCTCGCCCGAGCGTGCTCAATGGCAGCGCGACCGCATCACTGCGCTGGTGTGGCAGGTGCGTGAAACAGCGCGTGCTTGGCGCCCGGAGGCGCTGGTCTCTGCCGCCGTATGGCCATATTACGTCGACAAGTGGGATTGGGCGGACCTCAGTGAGGGCTACTCAGACTACTACCAGGATTCCAAAGGGTGGCTGGCGAGTGGCGCCGTGGATGCGATCGCTCCGATGCTCTACGGAGGGGAGAGCGATCCACCGTTGCAGTGGTGGATTCTGATGGCGGATTTCCTCGCCGACAGCGGGGGACGGCCGGTGTATCCCGGCATTGGTGGTCTGTACTCTGACTTCGAAGCTATTGCCTGGCGCATCGAGACTGCCCGCGCCGCAGGCGCCAAAGGCCACGCCATCTTCTCTTATGGCGGGCTGGAAAGTAGAGACTACTGGGATGAGCTCGCCGCAGGACCCTACCGTGTGCCAGCCACCGCGCCCTGACTCTCTTTCGGCGACCAAAAGCTAGCCAGTCGCCCCCCGACGTACTCCTGGATTCCAGTCCAGGATGCTATTGGGAGTTCGACACAAGCCATGGCCGCTGTCGTTAGCCATCTCGCTTCACCGGTGAGTACCTCCAAGAGCACCTCCAGCCCCGGGTTATGGCCGATTACCATAACCCTCTGGTAGCGATCATCAACACGCTGTAAGGCTCCAAGATACCCCGTGGGGCCGGCTTCATACAGATCGCGGTCGAATAGGATCTCCCCCTGATAGTGGCAGGCTTCGGCAACCAGCTTGGCGGTGTTCCGCGTGCGTTTTGCCGTGGAACTGATGATATGCTGGGGTACCAGATCCTGGAGGATGATATGCTTACCGAGTTCTCGGGCATCGCGCTTTCCGCGACCTTTCAGTGGGCGATCGTGATCGGGGATGTTATCCTGCTTCCAGCTGGACTTCGCATGTCGCACAATCAGCAGTGTCTTCATCCATTCTCCAGGATGCGTGCTCAGTCTGATGGCCTCCGCTAGCTGCCGGGGCCCAGGGCCATTATAGTGCTGCCGTAGTTCGGTGGCAACACGCTCAATCAAACTGTAACCTTACCGAAACCCGTAGTATTGGTAACGTTTCTGGTCCAACTGTATAATAGTAGTCACCAGACTACCAGAGGGCCTTACCGAGTGACTATGGATAACCTTGGCGTTTCCGATGGACTCAGCTCAGCCGGCGCGCCTCCACTAGTGGCTAGCTCGCCCACGGATCCCAAAAACCCACCAGACCTCGAACAGCTTAGACTGGAGGGTCTCTTAGTGGCGAGCCTGGTTCTGAGCGGCCTGTACCTGATCTACGCGGTTGCTTACGCTGTGCTTACCCCTACTTCGTGCGCATTGACTTTTCCTGTTGCCTTGGTGTCAGGCTTGTCCCTGCTGGGCCTCCATGGCGGGCTCAAGCGTGGCTGGTTCGCAGGTGTTGACAGCCGGGCGTGGTCCGCCTTCATCGCCGCGATCGTGCTCGCCAACGGCCTGCTGCACCTAGTGCTGTCACAAGATCCTCTCAGAACTGGGCACCTCATTTTCCTGGTGATTGGTGCCGGGTATCTGCTGCTTTCTGTCCCGATGCTTGCCGTTCTCATTGTCACTGTTGTGGTGAGCTGGTTAGCAGTTGCGTGGTCGCGGCTCTCGCTTCCGCCGTGGCAGGCAACCGGAGCAGCGCTGATATCGGCATCCGCGTTGAGCCTGGTGCTGCAGGTAGCGCGGTTGAGGGCGCTCCACCAACTCCAGATGATGAGTTACGAAGTGGAGTCACGCTCGCGGATGTATGAGCAGCGCGCCAAACATCTGGAGGCCCTGATCGGCATTGGACATAGTGTCAACGCATTCCTGGACCTCGATGCGTTGTTGAACCACGTGGTGGAGACTCTGCAGACGAGGCTCGGCTACGACTTTGTAGCCATATTCCTAACCGACCAAACCGGGGACTATCTCGTAGCCCGTGCAGGGACCGGTGATGCCGGGAGCCGGCTTATAGCGGAGAACTACCGCTTGGTCGTGGGAGAGGTGGGGTTGATAGGCTGGGCTTCCCGCCATCGCGAGCCAGTTTGCGTCAACGATATCACCCGCGATGACCGGTACGTGCGGCTCGGAACCCTAGATGCCACACAGTCTGAGATGGTTGTCCCGATGGCAACTGGCGACGTCTTGCTGGGCCTCCTGGACATCCAGTCCGCCCAGCGCAATGCCTTCAGCGACGACGACCGCCGCGTATGCTATGCCCTGGCCGACCAGGTCGCTATCGCGATCCGTAACGCATCACGGTTTGAATTCGAGCGTTCGCAGCGCACTCTTTCCGAGACTCTTTACACCGTGGGACGGGCGCTATCGCAGACGCTGGATGTCTCCGAGGTCCTGGACCTGATACTGACAAGTCTGGGGCAGATTGTGGGCTATGACCGCGCATCGGTGCTTCTGCGCCGCGACGATGTTCTGGAGACTGTGGCTGCGCGCGGTTTCCCTCCGGATCGCAATCCCTTGGACATCCGCGTGCGAATCAAGGAAGGGGATGTCTTCCGTCGGATCTATGAGACCAGGGAACCCCTAATCATACCCGAGATCGAGCAGCGAGCTGATTGGGAGTATGTCGAGGATCTTCCACCAGCGCGGTCGTGGGTGGGTTTGCCCCTGATCAATGCTGGGGACCAAGTTATCGGCATGCTCTCCCTCGTGCGTGAGACACCGGCCCCCTACACCGCCAGTGAAGTGGCGTTAGGTGCGACCTTCGCCGGGCAAGCGGGTGTCGCACTACATAACGCGCGCGTCTACATGGAACTCTCTGAGGCCTACCGACAGTTAGCGAGCCTCGACCGTGCCAAGTCCGATTTTATCTCGCTTGCATCTCACGAGCTGCGTACGCCACTGACATTGGTCATTGGATATGGAAACATGCTCCTTGAGGATCCCCTCCTGAGGCAAAATGCAGCGGCGAACAACATGGTCCAGGGTCTAGCGCTAGGTGCGGAGCGCTTGCAGGAGATCGTCGATCGGATGGTTGATATCGCGGAGATTGAGAGCCGCACGCTGCAGCTTCAGTGCCTGCCAATGGATCTCTACGCCCTGCTCAAGTCGGTGGTATCCGAACTGCGAGAAGCATTGACTGAGCGGCACATAGAGCTTCAGCTGGCAGATCTGTCGGGCATCTCGGCCATCGAGGCTGATCGCGTGGCCTTGGACAAAGTGTTCCGGCATCTGCTGATGAACGCTATCAAGTACACGCCCGATGGTGGGGAGATCAAGATCACGGCCAGACTCGTTTCCTACGATCTCTATGGGCTTCCCGAACGCTGCGTTAAGGTCACGGTAACGGACACCGGCATTGGTATCGACCCAATCCATCAGCAGCGGATCTTCGACAAGTTCTACCAGACGGGCGAGGTCAGTTTGCACTCCTCCGGGACGATCAAATTCCGCGGGGGCGGTCCGGGCCTCGGCCTGGCGATCGTCAAGGGAATCGTTGAGGCGCATCGGGGGCGGGTCTGGGTTGAGAGCCCCGGTCACGATGTGCGCACGTGCCCCGGCAGCCAGTTCAACGTCGTCCTTCCGGTGCAGCAGCCCGCTGTCGACTATATCGCTGGCGAACCCAAGGTAAACCGCCTGGTTAGCGATGATGAGGAGCTAGCCTCGGACGGATGAGCTTGGCGCTTGTGCGGCTTGGGGAGCGGGGTATCCTTGAGGGTATACTCTCGCGAGCAGACCAAGGAGGCGCCCATGCTGGTGGTCCACGTCTTTGTCCACGTAAAGCCTGACGATGTCGAGGCGTTCAAGGAAGCGACCCTGGAGAACGCCCGCCACAGCGTTCACGAGCCGGGGATCGCCCGGTTTGACGTTATCCAGCAACTCGACGACCCGCTGCGCTTTGTACTGGTCGAGGTCTACCGTACCCCTGACGCTGCTGCCCGCCACAAAGAGACTTCTCACTACAGCATCTGGCGTGAGGCTGTTGCCAACATGATGGCGGAGCCGCGATCAAGCACCAAGTACGACAACGTGTTCCCTGATGAAGATGGATGGGACTCAGTCTACAACGGAGGATAGGGCTATGGCATTCAACGTCAAAAAACGTGGCAAGCTGACCTATTACTACCAAGGTGACCACCCGGTGTTGTCCTCATTGGTCACGGAGGAGCTGCCCGATGGCGACCTCAAGATCTCCTTTGCGGGATTGACCGGCGGGTACTCGGCCAAGGGTGTACTGGGGCTTGAGGAGTTGGTCACTATGCAGCCCAAGGAGGAGATTCCTTTGGTCTTCAGGAGCTGGGAGCTGTGGCTGCAGGAGGCCGGTATCTGCGATTCGCTGAAGGACGTGGACTTCATCGAGATCCACGCATTCGGCTGCCAGCCCAAGTCGCCAAACCCGCTGGTCGATCCCGCGGGCTATGCTGCCGAGATCGATAGGCTGCGCAAGGCCTACGCCGAGGCCTATCGTGACTTCTTCCGGGACTATCTCCCTGACAACGGCGTTCCGGCTCGGTTTACAGTGCATGTCGTTGATGTGCCGGACAAGGCCGCCTCCTATGAGTTCTACGGGACGGCGCTCTTCCAGAAGGCTCTGCAGAGCAAGTAAGCTGCACACAGCCCCTTTTCCATCTGTCCCCGGCGATTCCGGTGTCTCTCTCCCTCGGTGTTCCGATGCCGGAGGGGGGCTGGGCGAGAGAAAATCGCGCCGCTCAAGATAGGAGATGGACGTGACAACACGCCTTGATGATCCGCATATGCCGCTCGACCTGCTGCTGAAAGGCGGCTACGTCATTGACCCGGCAAATGGCATCGATGGGCCGATGGACATCGGCATTCGCGGGAACGAAATCGCGCGCGTCGATGAGGAGATCCCGATCAACGCCGCGATCACGGCTGTGGATGTCTCTGACCACATTGTGACACCGGGCCTGTTGGACATCCACACGCACGTATACCCGTTTGTGCAGACCGATGCGGCGTATGTCGGGGGGATGAATGCCGATGCGCACCTGCTTGCATCCGGGGTGACGACGACGGTCGATGTAGGGACGGTCGGCTGGAAGGACTTCGATGCCTTCAAGACACACTATATCGATCGTGCCAAGGTCCGCATCCTTGCGCTCCTGAATATCGCCGCCGGCGGCATGGTCGACGCCGCCTCAGAGCAGGACATTACCGCGATGCAGCCCCGGGTGGTAGCCGCCTTGGCGGAGGCCTACTCCGACATCGTCGTCGGCATCAAGACCGCCCACTACTGGACCAAGCTCCCATGGGATGCGGAGCACCCACCGTGGGCCTCCGTAGATCGGGCTGTGGAGGCGGGCGAGCTGTGTGGTATGCCGGTCATGGTGGACTTCTGGCCGCGTCCGCCGGAACGCTCGTATCCAGAGCTGATCCTTCACAAGCTTCGCCCGGGAGACATCCACACGCACGTCTTTGCGCAGCAGTTTCCCGTCATCGACGCCCAAGGCAAGGTCGGCGATCATCTTCGCAGGGCACGGGAGAGGGGTGTCATCTTCGATCTTGGACACGGCGCGGGTAGTTTCTGGTTCCGCAACGCTGTTCCAGCTCTGCGAGATGGATTCCCGCCGGACTCGATCAGCACTGATCTGCACATGGCCAACATCAATGGTCCTGTAGTCAGCATGTTGACCACGATGTCCAAATATCTGAGCATGGGGATGCCGCTTCGGGAGGTGATCATGCGGTCAACTGTGACGCCTGCACGCGAGATTGGGCGCCCTGCGCTTGGAACGCTGAGCGTCGGCGCCGAGGCTGACGTCGCTGTCCTCAGGCATCTGAAGGGCACGTTTGGATTCTCCGATTGCGGTCGCGCCAAGTTGGTCGGCACGGAGAAGTTGGAGTGTGACATCACAGTGCGCGCCGGCAAGATCGTCTACGATCCGACCGGCCTCAGCATGCCGGACTGGGAGCATGCACCGGCATCCTACTGGCGGTTGCCCGAGCTTCAGGCCTGAGGACTCTATGGATATCTACGACGAACTCGGTGTTACGAAGATTGTCAATGGCGCCGCGACGTTGACGCAGTTTGGGGGATCGCTGATGCGCCCTGAGGTCCTCGCGGCGATGGCGGAGGCTGCGCAGCATTTCGTCGATATTGACGAGCTTCAGCAGAAGGTTGGGGAGCGGATCGCGGAATGGACCAGGAATGAGTCGGCCTACGTATCGAGTGGCGCAGCCGCCGGGTTGGCGCTGAGCACAGCGGCATGCATCACGGGCTTGGATTCCCAGAAGCGCGCGCGACTGCCGTACACGAACGGCATGAGAAATGAGATCATCACCCAGAAGCGGGGGATTGTCGGCTACTCCTTTGCAGTCCGGCAGGCCGGGGGCCAGATCGTCGAGATCGGGACTGAGGAAGGCGCTACGCCTGGCGATATGGAGCGGGCGATAACGGATAAAACGGCTGCCATCTACTACTTTTACAATCCCGCCCGTATGCCGGGCCAGGTTCCAGTGGAGCAGGGAATCGAGATTGCTCACCAAGCTCACATCCCATTGGTCATCGATGCGGCGGCACAGATTCCACCGGTTGACAACCTGTGGCGGTTTACGCAGATGGGCGCCGATCTGGTGTTGTTTAGTGGCGGCAAGGGCTTGCGCGGACCGCAGAGCAGCGGCCTGATCCTGGGCCGCAAGGACCTGATCCAGGCCTGTGCTTTCAACGCCTGCCCCAGGGCCTTCATCGGGAGGCCGATGAAGGTGGGCAAGGAGGAGTTGGTGGGGTTGATGACGGCGGTGCGGCTATACCTGGATCTGGACCACGAGGCGCTGATGCATTCCTATGAGGTCCAGGTGCAGAAAGTGATCGAAGCGTTTGCTGACCATGCGCACATCTCTGCACGGCGCAGCTTCCCCAGCGAGGCAGGCCAGCCGATGCCGCGCGCCGAGCTCACGTTCGACGAGCACTCGCTGGGCCTGACGCGGGATGAGGTCCTGGCTCGCTTGCGCTCAGGTGTCCCAAGTATAGTGTTAGCTGGGGCAGGTGACTCTGGCGTCTTTGTAAACCCACAGACGCTTGCCCCCGGGCAGGATCAGATAATCATCAACCGGATTAGACAGATCGTTGGAGGGTGACTGCGGCTAAGGAGCTGACTCAGCCCGTCTCTTCAAGCACGAAGGGTTCTATGGCGGACTGCCAACGGCGGTACCCCTGTCCACTGAGATGGAGATCGTCTGGGGAGAGCTCGTCCAGAATGGAGCCGTCCTCGTCGGCAAAGGCTGGGAATAGGTCGACGAATACCGCCCCGCGCTCAATGGCCATGTGGGCGATTGCGGTGTTGAGCGCAATGACGGCCTCGCAACGTTCGGCCTCTCGCGGAAGGATGCTCTGCACGTAGAGGCGTGTCCCCGGGGACTCTCGCACGATCTGATCGAGGATATCCCTGTAGTTGCGCTGGGTCAGCTCGCGCGGTGCTCCCAGGCCGATGTCGTTGGTGCCGATCATCAGGAAGATCTTGCGTGGCTTGCCGCTGGTGATCTGCCCAAGACGCTTGAGAAGATCCTTAGTCATATCACCACTGATCCCACGGTTCTTGATGGCGATATCGGGGAATAGCTCCGACCACTGGCCACCGGCGGTGATACTGTCGCCCAGGAAGACAACGTCGCCCGCTGCTACAGGATAGGCGTCGAAAAACGACACTGCCGCCCTCGACTCGATGGCGTGGAGTATCCCGTGGAAGATCTTCACCCTCTGTAGCCAGAAGGCAACCATGAAAGCAACCGACAGTGCATTGAGTGCGAGGCTAAGGATCGTTACGACGCCATTCATCGGGACCTCACGAGCCCTTTTTCAGCGCCTTGCTGACCTGATCCGCCGCCAGCTTGCCCGTCAGAATCGCGGTTGGGAATCCGGAGGGACTGAAGGTCCACTGCCCTGCCTGAAAGACATCCGGGATCGGCGTTCGCACCGAGCTCGCGACTCTTGGTAGTCTGCTTTCTGCTGGAATGGGCTTGTTGGTGAAGGCCCATCCGGTGATTGCGCCGTCTGATGTCCCGGCGATCCTCGCCATGGTCAGTGGAGTCGATGAGAATCGGTCCAGCACCGCAGCTTCGAGCCCCGGAAAGATCGATGCATCCAGGGTGGTGATCATGGCAGTCTCACTGAGTGTCTTGAATTCCTCATACCACCCCATTTCCTGGATCTGCTTGGTGAGTTCGTAGTCGAACAGCAAGCTCACGATGAGGCCTGTCTTCCCATGGGGTGCCAAGGTTGCATCTCGCAGGACAGGACAAGATATCTCGTAAGTGGTCAGTGCGTAGAATCGCTCCAGCCATGCCTCTATGACTTCACGCGACTGACCGATAGGAACCGGTCCCGCTCCCGATTGGCCTTCTCGACGCGGGGTGTAGAAGAAGTGCTCAGTTGCCTTCTCCGCGAAGTAGCGCGGGTCCAGATCCAGCGCCAGAAACACGGTAAGGACTGAATCTCCCCCCGACTTGTCCAAGACCAAAGATCGCCGCTCCAGCACGGTGCGCCTGACCTGGTCATCGGGCAAGGCCTCCGGGTCTACGACCGAATAGAGCGCCTTGAGGTCCGCGGCCCAGATCAGGGCACGATACGTGTAGGCATTGCCCTGGGTATCCTCAATGCGCTTATTGCTCGGATCGACGGACACGATCTTGGTGTTGGTCCGGATTGTGCCCTGATACCTTGTGATGAGTGACGCGATTTTCCCGGGCAGCACTCCTGTACCTCCCACCGGGTAGTTGTAGTCGAGGTACAAGCTGAAGTAGCTGAGTGCGAAGAACGCGGGTGTGTCTCGAAAGAAGTGCTGTGTGATGATATCCAGAAGACTTTGGTTTTGCGTGAAGCGCCGTAGATAGCCAATGACGGGCTCCTTGAGCGCATTGACCTTGCCGATGGTCAGCGCGTACTTGAACACCCACGGCAGGATCGCCTTCATGAAGTACTCACGGTCCTCCTTCGGATCGAGGAAGATGGGGTTATCGATCCCATACTGGATGTCCATATAGTGCATGATCTTGCGTATCTGGGTTGCGATCTCAGCGATCTCAGCCCCACTCTCGGGATACAGTGCCGTGAGCAATGCTTGGTACTCGGAGACGCTATCCGGAGAGTCAATGCGGATCACGCGGTCTTCAATACCGATGGATACCCGATTCACAACAAAATCCACATCGAGGCCAAGATGCTTCAGCATTGGGTAGAGAATGCCGGAGTTCTCCATGGCACGGATGCCGCCATCGTAGACGAATCCGTCGCGCTCGAATGTGCGCACCAGACCTCCACAGGTAGTCTCTTTCTCACACAGAAGCGTCGAATAGCCCGCCTTCGCTAGATAGGCCGCTGTTGTCAGCCCGGCGACACCACCCCCAACCACAATCACGTCGTAGTCCATGTCTATCTCCAACGTTAAGGTTCAGTCCGGATCTGCAAGACCGGTCAGGGTCTCGCTGATCTGCCAGATTCGCTCTCCCACGTTGCGGTTCATCACATAAGATGCCGGCGGCTCGTCGATCGTCAGATTGAAGTACCGCCCGGTCACGTTGGCCAGCTCCGGCGCCGCGGCAAGGTAGTAGATGGCTTCGCCAGATATTGCGGGATCCTTAAGAAACCTGTTCACCACATTACGGCGATACCAGCGATAAAGGGGTCCGTTGTCCATACCGATGTTGGTCTTGACCGCCCCAGGGTGCATCGCATTGATGGTGACGCCGCTTCCCGCTAGCCGAGTGGCCAACTCCCGTACCGTGTGAAGCTGCGCCACTTTTGATGCGCCATAGCTCCAGAGACCATGATAGGGGCGTCGTTTCCAGTTGAGATCGTTGACGTTAAGGCCGCCGAAGCGGTGCCCCTCGGAATTCACCTGGATGATCCGGGAGGGCGCACTCTCCTTTAGCCTGTCCAGAAGTAATCGGGTGAACAGAAACGACGCCAGATGGTTCACGCAGAACACGGTCTCAATGCCGTCATCGGTGAAGGTGCGCCTTGTCCTATGGATGCCAGCGCTGTTGATCAGGACATCGATCTGTCCATATCTGTTCAGCACGATCCTCGCGGCTTCTCGGACGTCAGCCAGCTTCTCGAAGTCCGCGAGCACCACGTCAGTGCCCACAGAGTAGCTGCGCCATAGGTCCCGGCCTATCTGTGCGGCCTTTTCGGCGTTGCGGCAGACCATCACAATGGTTGCGCCGCCCTGCGCGAGGCGTTTCACTGCTTGGTAGCCGACACCGGACGTCGAGCCAGTGACGACACAAACGCGCCCGTCTACGCGCGCCTCTGTCGTTTTCTGGGGCAGACGCGAGGGGCCGCGAAACCAAGGTATGCCGTTGAAGATGTCGCCCCACAGGTCAAAGTAGTCGCGCTGGTGCGTGATTCTGCCATCATTGCCAAGCGTGAGCCTGGAGCATCCGTAGACTGGTGAACTGGGCCACCTTCTGAACATCGTCACCATCGTCCACTCCAGGAAGATCTCGCCCGAATCGATGACCACTGACGTGATGTCCATCCGGAGTTGCTTGCATCTTCGAGTGAGGCGGTCGCACAGCGCCGTGAATGCGCCAATGCCCTCAATGCGCTGTATGCTGTCCTGAAACACGATATCTTCGTGGTAGTAGGGCAAGATGTGTGACCAATCGGGCTTTCCCTCCCGATTGTAAGTCTTGGACCAGAGCTCGCGGACCCGTTCCGCGGTCAGCGGCTCGATAGGACTGCAGTTCTTTTGGACAACGGCATTGCTCATAGATCGTCTCACTCTGTTGGGATGCCCGGGGGCGGATGATACCCAATAGTACGCAGCCCTCGGACGTGTCAAGTGGGAAGGGGCGCCCAGCGGTGTATGATGCGACTCGCAGGCTGTCCTCGCTGCACGGCCCCGTCCGGCAGATCGCCGAACTCTCAGCGCAGAATACGGCTGGGATGCCTAGGACGGTCACAGCGGAAAGTAGCGACGGTGATCTGGGCTCGAGTGAGGCGACTATCGATGCTACCATGATAGCGTTGCACGGGGACGCGATTACGCTCACCTGCAGCTGTTGACGCTGTGCGGATCGAGTTTACAATGCCTACAGATTAGTGGTTCTTACAGATAGTGGGGCGCCCTGAAATCCCTGGAGACGGCACTCGAGCTAGCCCGCAGCGATGACCTGGACGCCAACGGTGGCTCGGAATGAACCTGCAGACTGTCCGTAGATGGCTGTTGATGTTGAGCGGTTTTCTCGCTCTGGCCTTGGCCATGGTGGGTGTGTTCGTGCCAGTGCTCCCCACGACGCCCTTCCTCCTGCTGGCGGCGGCGTGTTTCGTACGTAGTTCGCCACGCCTCTATGCCTGGCTCATCCACCACAGGTGGTTTGGATCCCATATAAGACACTATCGTGAGCACCGTGCCGTATCCCTGACGGCCAAGGTCACAGCGCTAGTTCTGCTGTGGGGTGTGATAGGCGCCTCGGCACTATTCACCGTCAGCGCTCTGTGGGTGCGCCTATCTCTAGGAGCGATTGCAGTCGCTGTCACGCTGCATCTGTTGCACTTGCGGACGTTGACGCCTGAGATGGTGAGGTCTGAGCGCCGCGCACCGGATGGGGATGAGGGCGCTGGTCCACTATCTGCCTGAGAAACTGGCCCAGTTCAGCCGATGATCCGCTTCGCTAGCCCCCCGGCGGGAGACGTTGCTCTCCAATGATTGCGATCGCCCATTCTGCAGCTCGCCGTACGACACCGGTGCACTTGTCTTCGTGCGCTCCAGCCGCTTCAAAGCCCTCGCGATCGGCGGGGTCACGCAGGTCATAGGAACGACCCAGCACCGCACGGTGGACGTCGTGGCACGTGATGCCGCCATACGCTGACATATAGTGCTCGCGCAGCCGCTGGATCATCGCGTAGGTGCGATACTTGTTCTCCCGGTCACCGTCGAAGGCCCATCGGTGCCGAGGATAGAGCATTCCGAAAGCCAGTGCTGCACCGGCAAACGCGCCGCAAGGTCCGTCGCCGGCTAAGCCCAAGCCTCCAGCTAAGCCTGTCGCGGCTTCAAAGACAGCATCGGCAGCGCCGGCGTCGAATTCCTCCAGTGTCTCAAGGATCGCGGCCAGCGTACACTGCCCGCAGCCATGGTAGCGTTGCTCATACGCGTACGCTAGCTTCGCTGCTAGTCGGCCTCGTTGAGCCCAGGCAGCCTCAAGCTCCAGTCGCACATAGGCTTGCTCAACCGCATCCGCGATGTCTGTTTCGTCCTCGGTCAGTTCACACAGTGCACGCACGGCCCCGGGCACTCCGAGATTCGCGACCTGTTCATGCATTGCCACGGCCTCGCCATCGCCCGGTTGCCGGAACAACAGGGCAGCTGCCAGCACACGCGTCAGATGTGGCACGATGATTCCATGCCTGCGAGCCATCAGGAGCGGTCCGGCAATGCGGTCGCTGCGCCTGAGCTTGCGGCGAGGGCCCGCGCCGTAACGTTGGACTGTGTCGCGCAGTGCAGCATTGTTCGTCTGTGCGACCACGCCCGCTACCCAAGCTGACATCTCGTCGTCCCGCCAACCGCCTTCGGCCTGTAGCGCTTGGCGTGACTCGTCGAGCGCGCCCTCTGCGTCGGCAAGGACAACTGGGTCAGCGAAGCAGTCGCTGATCTGCTCGTAGCCGCGCAGTGCACCGAGATAAGCCAGGGCAGCGTGGAACGTGTTGTAGGTGTAGAGCTTTCGAGTCTCCTCGGCGCGCATGTTGTTCACCGGACGGAGTCCGGGAACTGAGGGGATGGCACCTTTGAATGCGCGACACTCTACTGGAAACTCAGCATAGCCGTTGGTCCAGACGAGAAGCGGACTGCGTTCCAGCTCCTCCGCGGGCGGATCTGCCACCATGCGGATGACCAAGCTCTCGATCGTGCCGATGTACTCATCAGCCCAGGGCCGCACGTGTTCTGGCAGTGCATCCCACAGGGGTTTTCGAAAGGCTGGCCCGGCGTGGGCCAGGTTGCTGCAGAGTATGACATCGAGCGGTACTTCGGGGCGCACCGCGTGCCGGATGAGCACTCCCGCAGCCAGTTGCGTTGCGACGGTGGCATAATCCTTTGGGAACACGGCCACAGCCACCAGATCGGCAGTTGAGACGGCGCTGGCTACCGCTGCACACTCCTGGGTCGAGAGAACCTCGTAATCGCTGATAATCCGATCAGTGCGCTCGTGACCGTTGGTGTGAACAACGGTGAATTGCCCATGCTCGCGCAGACTGCAGACTAGCGGCTCTGCCTCATCCACAAACACAATGTGGTACCCGGCAGTGGCAAACAGGTCGGCCACGAAGCCGCGACCAATACGCCCTGCCCCGCAGATGACGATGGTCTTGTTCATATCCGCCTCGTCTACTCCAAGCCAGATGTGCGGCTAACCACCATTGCGAGGGTGTTGCGCCCTCGCAATGGTGGCTCGTCAGAGGCCTACTCCGCGTAAACCTGATCCCGCAGACCCTTCAGGTAAGCTAGTGTCTTTGCTGTTTCCTTACCATAATCGAGCGGGCCGCCCTCGGTGCTGACCCAGGGACAGGCTGCACTCACGCCACGCTGGTAGTTGATACCGCGGAGGACGCGGAAGAGGTTTGTGAACATGCCTTCCATATCCCCAACGCCTGGCTGTCCTTTCTCACCCGCGATGTGGACGTGCAAGCAGTAGCTTGGCTCTTCGGCTATCAGCTCAAGGGGCTGATTGCCGCGGATGAAATAGTTCATGTCGGCCATCACGCGCACTGATGGGCGACCGACCTCTTTGGCAAAAGCAACGCCGTCCGGATACATAGGCCACAGTGTGTCCGGCTCGGCTATTGGCTCCAACGCGATGAGCATATTGTGCTTCTCCGCCTCGTCAGCCATTATGTCAACGTACGTGAGCGCCTGTTCCCATGCGACATCGACGGGGAAGTCCGCCGGAGGCCTGAAGAAGCCGCCATAGACGCCGGCAACCTCAACACCCAGACCAGCCAACCGTGCAAACGCCCGCTTGGTCCAGAAAGCCAACTGGTCCCAGTCGGCCCCCGGTCCAACCGGGATGAGCCCGTGAAACTGCAGGAAGTGGCTGGCGACCTTGATCGGTGGCAGTCCCCAGGAGGCGATCTCCTGCCGTTTCGCGATCCAGACCGCTTCACTCTCAAAGGGCTTCACCTGCAACGCCACCGGGATCTCCGCCATCTCCCACCCAGGGGCGATTGCTGCCGGCGGTCGATTCGGGTCGTCCCCAGCCAGAATACAGAGCTTGAACATTGTTGTCCTCCTGATACGCTATGGGTGACTGAGTGTCTTGCCAACCAACCCTGGTTGGTCTAGGCCTGCAGCGGGATTAGTGCATGGAGGAGGGGCTCCACCCAGGCGTCGGCGTCGATGTCGTAGACGACGAAATCCGAGCCGAATTGCCAGTAGGACCAGCTCCATCCGAGACTCTCTGCGTGACGTGCCACGAAGCTGGTGTACCGCACGCGCGATGCCATATCCGCCTTGTCATAGGCGCCGAACTCGCCCAGCAGAATTGGGCGGTTGTGGTGCTCTGCCCAGACCCCAACGCCGTCCAGATGACGTGCAATCGCCTCCTGCTCCTCAGGCGTGTCGTCCCACGTTACACCAACCTGATCCCCGTGCTGGGACCATAGCGCACCCTGATGTGTGAATGCCATCGGGTGGTAATAGTGTACGGTCACGATGATGTTACGGTCTGTGTCAGGCAACTCCAGATCCTCGATATGGTCGATGCCGTTCCAGAATGCCGGGCCGATGATCAGTGTCCGTTCCGGATTCGTGCGGCGGACAGTGTCGTAGGGCTCAAGCAGGAACTGGTTCCACAACGCTGGTGTTAGCACCCCATTGGGTTCGTATAGCAGCTCGAACAGCACGGTGGAGGGAGCGTCGCGGTAGCGTGCAGCCAACTGCCCCCAGACGACTTGGGCTTAAGACTTACCGCATCCTTGGCCATCGCATTGTACTCATGCATATCCAGGATGGCGAGCAACCCTTGGCTCAGTGCCTGTTCAACCGCCCAGTCGAGTGTTTCCAACCACGCCTGGTTGATCGGGTAGTCGGGCGCCTCGCCCATGTGCTTGAACGGGTGCAGATTGATGCGAACGTGATCGAAGCCGGCCTGCTTGATCATCCGGAAATGCCTGCCCTGCATCCGGCCCTGCTTCCAGGACCGCCACAGAGCGTTGTCGTAGCCGATGATGTTGACGCCGCGACCCAAGCGCCGGTTCTGCGCATACGCATCTGTACTATGCTGCATAGCTCATCCCTCTTTGTGTCTAGAATGCCATCTACTCCGCGGAAGCTGCCGGGTGCCCAATCCCTTCGCCACGTCTCGTCTCAAGTCAGTTTGGGCGCGTTTGTGCTAGACCTCGCAGGGCGGCTCGTCGCGCACGGAGCGGATCAAGGCAGCAGCAGCGTCCTCCTGCTCGTCCGAGCCAGTGACCGCGACCCACCCCGAGCCCTCAGCGCCGTAGATGCCGCCAGCCGCGATCAGTTGCGCGTACGCGCCGGTCAGCAACTCTATCGCATCGAGCTCAGTGAAAATCTCGCCGTGTATAGGATACAGCCGCGGGCCTGATGCATCCGATGCGTTCACCAGCTTGGCAAGCTCCACGACATCGTCAAAGACACGCTTCTCCAGACCCGCCGGAATGATGAGCCGAACGCGACGTCCATAGACTGCGGAGAGCGCTGCGTGGACTGTCCCGCCATCAGTAGCAGCAATCTGTACGGCGGCCTGTCCGTAAGGGTCGAGCGCATTCGCGCCCTTTAGCACGATGTCACCCGCATCGAGGTCACCAACGGCGTCGAAGATCGTCTTGCCCTTCTGCCACATGCCATCGACGATGACCACATCGCCCGGGAACGCCGCACTTGCGAGTTTGCCGCCCGGTCCAACAGTGACGCCACGACGAAATCCCACGCGCGTGTAGCCCTCCACCTGCCCCAGCGCAGTGAGAATCTCCTCAGCCACGTAGCCGTTGGTCGTGCCGGCGATGATGACGAGGGTGCCCTTTTCCAGCGCGGCCTGAATATGCGGGTGTTGCGCCATGCCCTTGCCGATGAGACGTTTGCCCATGACGGGGGTGATACAGAACTGCTTCATCTCACGTACCTCCTTGTGAACCGGTCGTGTAGGTTGTCCAGATTGCGGGCAGTCGATTGAGTGCCTCGATGGGCAAAGGGCCGCGGTTGGCGAATGCAATGGCCTGTTCGAGTTGCTCGATATTGGAGATGCCGACCAACGCCGTCGACACTCCTTCTTGGCCGATCGCGAACCGAATCGCTGCCTCTACCAGACTGCTCACGAAGCCTTCCTCAACGAGGAAGCTGAAGCGTTGAGCCATCGCGATGTCCTCTACGTAGGTGGTAGATGTGCCGATCGGCGCTACCTGTGGAGCCGCATTGGGGACACGGTCGGGTGAGCCGCTGAGCGCGCCCGCGGCGAGGACCCGGATGGCTATCACACCCATCCTCTGATCGACTGCTCTGTCGATCAACTGCTCGTAGTCCTGGAAGGGGAATCCGGCTGGGGCGCGCACGGCGACCGTCGGGTTGATCAGGTTGAGGCAAGCTTGTACAGTGTCCGCGCCGCGGACGGCATTCGTGCCGCGGATGGCGTCGGCGCCCCCCAACCCAATGGCCTGGCGGAGAGCCGCTGTTTCGCCAAGCCCGTTGATGCCGTAGAAGCGCGCCTTTCCCTGCTTCCGAGCCT
>JALOOJ010000189.1 GCA_025454475.1 Anaerolineae bacterium | reverse complement strand
AGGGGCCCGTGACATTGTCGGGTCGCGCCATATCCCGGAAGTGGTCGGTGTAGGCGAGCAGGTTCTGTTCCGCCTGATCCCAGTCCTTCCGCAGCATATCCAGGATACCCCACGTGAGGTGTGCGCTGGCTATGACACCAGTCCGGACGAGAGCTACGGAATCCTCATCGTGAAGGTCGGGACGAAACCGGACCGCACCATAGTCGCCGGTGCCCAGGCAAGCGAAGTCGGCCATCCAGAGGTAGGAGAACCGTCGTTCCTGTTCATCCGGCATATCCGCCAGCTCGCCTGCCCGGTCGAACCACCGTCTGGCTTCCCCATAGCGGCCGGCATGGTGCAGCGCGAACCCGTGTTGAGCGGCGAGAATCGAATCGTGAAGCGGATCGCCATACGGCGCCACGTAGGTGGCATATTCCCCGGCCGCCAAGCTCGCGGCTTCGGACTGTCCCGACAGCATCAGACCGAACCCTCGCATCTGGTGGAGCTGCGCGATCAACGCGGGGTCACCGGACGGACGTTGGGTCTCTAGCCCCAGCTCGGCGTAGTGCACGCTGGCCCGAACGTTGCCGGCTCCCTGGTGTCCCATGCATACGTGCAGCAGCGCATAGCCGATGTCCCAGGGCTCCTCGGTGCTGAGCATGTGGTCCAGCGCCCGCTCGTAAGCGCTCAGCGCTGCCGCCCAGTCCGGTCGGCCCGACTCCGCAAGGCGACCTCGCGCGATCTCCAGGAACGCCAAGTCCCTCCGCAAGCCGGCGGCGTCAGCGGGTTGCCTGCGGAGGATACCTTCCACACGATCGAGCAGCCGTTGGGCGCCTTCTGTGTCCATCAGGCGTGTCAGAAATCGGACTCCAAGGATGCCAAGGCGCGCCCAGAGAGGCGCGATCCTCGGGCTGAGTCCCTGCTGCTCCAGCCGGTCCATCGTCCGCTCGAACAGCACCAGATCCTCACGCAACAGCATCCTGGATTCGCCGTAGCGCCAAAGGGCCCAGAGCGCGGCCTCCAGGAGCTCGACACGGCCGGTCTCCGCGGCCCAGTCCCAGGCATCGAGCACGTCGGGGTACTCGCGTTCGATCTCCGCCAGCTCGGTGAAGTGGTTGTCACCTCTCATTCGGGAATCACGGGCGGCCAGTGTAGTCAGGAGCACACAACAGTGCTGTTCGCGGACCGCGGCAGCCCGGGTGGCGCTGGCGGCCAACTGCTCCTCCGCATACTGACGCAGCAGGACATGAACCCGGAACCAGCCTCCGCTCATGGGCTGCAGCATCGAGTGGTCAACGAGGACCCTGAGTGTGCGCAGGTCCACGCCTGTTACCTGACTCGCGCGCTCCGGTGAGAAGCCGCCTCGGAATACCGAGAGACGCAGGAAGGCTTCCCTTGCCGGCTCACTCAGCAGCGTCAGCGAGTACTCGAAGGTCGCCCTCACGCTGCGCTGGCGCTCGGGCAGGTCGACCCAGTCTGTCGTGAGGAAATCCAGGCTGTGGCGGGAGAGTCCCGCAGCCGTATCGGTGATGTGGGCCGCGATCTGAGCCGGCTCCAGTACCTCCGCCCACGCGGCAGCCAGAAGGATACCCAAGGGCATGCCCTGGACCGCCTGACAGACCGCGGCGATATTGCCGCCGTTCGCCGAATCTAGCTCGAAGCCGGGTCGAGCGCGCCGAGCAGCCGAAGTGAACAACCGCACGGCACTGTAGGTGGCCATCTCCTCCGCACTCGCCGGTTGGGACGGGTACGGCAGACCGTCGAGCATGAGGACGTTTTCGGCCTCGAGGCTGAGGCGCACGCGTGACGTTGCCAGGACGCTCAACCCTGATGAGTGCCGCAAGAGCCCGCTCAACCACCGGCACTCGTGGAGCATGGACTCGAAACCGTCAAGCACCAGGAGGATGTGCCTGTCGGCGAGGAACCGGGTGAGGCGTTCCTCAGGCGCGGGTCCGGCCTCTCTGGCGGTGGCCGTGTCGGCCTCATATGGCGTGTCCAGGCCCACCGCGCGAGCGATGAGGGGCGCCAGGCGTTGCTGCGGATGGCATAGGTCCAGCTCGACCAGGTAGACACCATCAGCGTAGGCGGGTACGAGACGGCGCGCGGCCTCGAGCGCCAGGTGCGTCTTGCCGCTGCCGCCCCCGCCAACGATCGTGACCAGGCGGCAGCCGTTGCCAGACAGCAGGCGCTCAAGCGACTCCACCTCAGCCTGCCGTCCGACCAAGGGTGTCAAGGGACACGGGAGGCTGTAGGCCCCGTTCGGTCTGGTGGGCAGAGCCGGCTCCCGAAGAATCTGCTGGCAGAGCGCCGTCGTGCTGGCATCGGGCTCGACGCCGACCTCGTTGAGTATGGTCCTACGGCAGAGTTCATACTGGGCCAGGGCTTCAGCCCTTAGCCCCGATTGCGAAAGCAGGCGCATGACCTGGCGATGGGCAGGCTCATCCAACGAATCGATCTCCGTCAGGCGCCGGGCATAGACGAGCGCCCGCTCGAGATCGCCCGAACGTTCGAGACTCCGCGAGAGCCACCCCAGCGCACGGATCAGGCAGGCTTGCAGCCATTCGCGTCGGGCGGCCTGCCATTCATCGAAGTCGGCGCAGTCCTTCAGGTAGAGGCCGGCCAGGAAGTCGCCCCGATACAGAGCGACGGCCTGTTCGAGGCGATCCAGGCAGGCGCGGCAGAGTGTATCGGGACTATGGTGGTGCGCCTCGCAGGCTTCTACTAGCGCGACCAACTCCAAGGCGTCCACGGCGCAGGCGCCAGTCCGCAGTCCGATCTCCTGGGGCGTCGTCTCGAACAGCGGATGCTCGGGGTCACCGGGCAGGAGCGATCGCAGCGAGAAGAGCAGTTGGCTAAGGTTGTGGCGGGCGTGGCGCTGGGACGTCTCGGGCCAGAACAGCCCCGCCAGCAGGTCACGACGGTGCGGGCGGTCACTCTCGACTGCGAGGTAGGCAAGCAGTGCCCGGGCCTTGTCGGACTCGAAGGCGCCGACCGGCGCGCCGTCCCACTCGGCTCGGAACCCGCCTAGCAGGTACAGACGTAGGGCGTTCATCGCGAGTCGCGTCCTCATCGCCAGTGTACGGCCAGTATCAGCCAGCGCAAGCGTTCCCATGATAGTTTCATGATGCACGCCGGGTACGATGGACGCACCTGGTCTGGATGGGGCATTGGCGGACCTGGTACGACGCTGTCCACTCTGGATCGTGGCCGTGCCCAGGTGCAGAAACCGGAGGTGATGCGGATCCGTGAATCTCGTCGGCCATCCAGCCAGCAGAATAAGCATTCTGTGAAAGGAGCTGCGAAATGCGAAAGACAGGATGGTTCGGCGTCATACTGCTAGTCGCTGTAATGCTGTTGATCTCGGCGCTGCCGGCCTCGGCGGGAGCGACCAAGACCCCATTCACGGGCAGGTGCGAGTTCGTTGAGGATTCGGGCGGCCCGGAACCGAAGCAGTGGTATTCGGGTCAGCGTATGCACTACCGAGACGGCTACGCGGATCTGGTCTGCGACTTCAGCGATGATCGTCTGGATGGGTTCTACAGGATGATGCTCGACTGGAACGTGACTGAGTACACAAGTCCGGACTTCCCTTACTTCTGGTTAATCGGGAATGAGACCGGTGACCTGACTGCGAAGGACGAAGGTGGCGAGGTTCTGTGGGAGGGCGGTCACGTATCCTTCCTGTATGAGCCCGGAAAGGCCACCGGCCGCGCGTGGCTGCACGGCAGAGGCCCTTACGAGGGGCTCAAGGTCCAGAGTGATCTGTGGTGTGATCTGATGGCTGGCATCGGTCCCTCCTGGTCGGGCGAGATCCTCGATCCGGGTCAATAGACCCAACGGAGCCACCTGACACTGACAACGGCAGGGCGGGCTGTCTGGGCGCCCAAGGGCCATGCGAGGCCCTTGGGCGCTACCAGTCGTAAGCTGGGAGCTTTCAAGGGTTGCCGTAAGCCCTTGGGAGCGCGGAGGGAGGCGGTCAGGACGCCGCTGTCCTGAGCTTCGCGAGAATCTCCCGCGCAGCGGCCTCCGGGTCCCGTGCGCGCCCATGAGCCTCGGCGGCCTGGCGGACGTCGTCGGGCAGTGCCTCGGCGAGGCGGGCGATCGGCGCGCCAAGGATATCGTGGAACCACCGAGCATTGCCAGCGCCGGGATGCACGGTGGCCGTGGCATAGAGCTCGACGGCCCCCTCGAGGTCGCCTGCCTCGGCCAGGAACAGGGCCAGAACGCCAAGGCTCATGCACTGCGCCAGGAAATAGCCCTGCCTCACAGCGCTTTCCATTGCCTGCATTACACGCTGCTGTGAGACGGCATAGTCGCCTCGACGGTAGGCTGTCAGGGCCAGCAAGGCCAGCGGTCCCCCGACCATGTCGAGCCGTGCCACCGCTTGCATGTTGTCCGCATAGATGTGCAGGTTCTGTTCCGCCTCTTCCCAATCCCCGCGCAGGAGGTCCAGGATTGCCCAGGAGAGATGCACGCTATAGCGCCACTCGGTTTGGTCCAGATCGGTCCGATCCTCGTCCCGAAGGTCCGGGCCCAGGCGGATTGCGCTATAGTCGCCTGTGGCGAGATACGTAAGATCCGTGAACCAGAGGAAGGCGACCCGCTCCGGGAGCTCTCCCGGCCAGTTCAACAAGGCCGCAGCCTGTTCGCACAGCGGACGGGCGTCCGCGTACCGCCCGGCGTGCAGGAGCGCCAGACCCCGTTCGGCGACGATGGTGGCCATGCTGTAGTGGTCCCCTTGTCGGCGCATCGTTGCGATGCGCTCCTCTACGTTTCGAAGCGCAGCCTCGGACCGTCCCAGAAGCATTAGCGCGAACCCGCGGTGTCGCAGGAGGTCCGAGATCAGCACGGGGTCACCCGACGGGCGTTGCGTGTCGAGCCCCATCTCGGCATAGTGCAGACACTCGCTCAGGTTGCCGGCGCCCTCGTGGCCTCGGGCGACGTGGAGCAACGCATAGCCGATGTCCCACGGATCCTCCGTGCTGACCATCAGGTCCAGGCCCTGCTCGTAAGATCGCAACACCTCGATGTGGTTGCCTCCGGCGGCTCTGCACAGGGCGCCGCGCGCGATGCTCAGGTGGGCCCATTCCCGTCGCAGGTCGGTGACCGGGATCGGCGTCTCGCGCAGCGCGAGCTCGACCTGATCGAGAACCGCCTGGGCGCCACGGGCATCTCGCTGGCGGATCAGGTGTCGCGCCCGGACACTACCCAGTCGCGCCCAGAGGGGCAGTGACTTTGGGGCGAGGCCCTGCACCTGGAGCCGGACCATCGTCCGCTCGCAGAGCGATGCCCCGTCGCGATGCAAATCGCGGAGCTCCTGATAGCGCGCCATCGCCCAACTGGCCTGATCCAGCAACTGCGTGCGACCTTGCTCCGCGGCCCAGTCCCAGGCATCGAGCGCGTCTAGGTACTCGCGGTCGATCTCGGCCAACTCGGCGAAGAGAGCATCGGTCTTCATGCGGTGTTCGCGGGCGCCAAGGGCGGTCAGCAGTACTGTGCCATGCTGCTCGCGAGCAGTGGCAGCCCTGACGGGCTCGGCTGCGAGTCTCTCGAGGGCATACTGGCGCAGGACCTCGTGGATGCGGAACCAACCGTCGCCCACGGGCTGCAGCACCGAGTGATCGATGAGCACCTTAAGGGTCCGGATGTCGGCCGCTGCCACCTGCAGGGCGCGCTCGGCGGAGAAGGCGCTGCGAAAGACGGAGAGGCGCAGTAGAGCGTCCCTGCCCTGCTCGCCGAGTAACAACAGTGAGTGGTCGAAGGTCGCCCTCACGCTGCGCTGGCGGTCGGGCAGGTCGGCCCAGTCCGTTGTGAGGAAGTCCAGGCCGCGGCGGGTCAAGCCCATCCTCTGATCGACGATGTTGGCGGCGATCTGCGCCGGCTCAAGCACCTCGACCCAGGCGGCCGCCAGAAGGATGCCCAAGGGCATCCCCTGGAGCGCACGGCAGACCGTGGCGATGCTATCGCCGTTGGCTGTGTCCAGCTCGAATCCCGGACGAGTGCGCCGGGCCGTCGCCACGAATAGCTGAATGGAACTGTAGGCCGCCATCTCCTCCAGCGGCGCCGGCCGTGTCGGGTAGGGCAAGCCGTCGAGCATCACGACCTGTTCGGCCTCGAGGTTGAGCCTGACGCGAGATGTGGCCAGGACGCTTAGCCCCGGGGCACGACGCAGGAGGCCGCCCAACCAGCGCGACTCGTGACGCATGGACTCGAAGCCATCGAGCACCAGAAGGAGGCGCCTGCCCACGAGGAAGCTGTCGAGGCGTTGCTCGACTGCGGGCCTGGCCCTGGCCGTGAAAGAACCAGGGTCGGGCGGGAGGCTCAGGCCCACGGCGTGTGCGATGAGGGGCGCGAGGCTGTCCTCCGGGCGGCATCGGTCCAGCTCGACCAGGCAGACACCGTCGGCGTAGTTGGGCACGAGGCGTCGCGCAGCCTCGAGCGCGAGGTGAGTCTTGCCGCTGCCGCCGCCGCCGACGATCGTGACCAGGCGGCAAGCCTCGTCCGATAGTGCGAGCCGCACGGCCTCGACATCCGACTCCCGGCCCACCAGTGGCGTCAGCGGTGGGGGAAGGGCGCGAGACCCCAGCGACGCGCTGGACCTACCGGCGGATTCCCGCAGGATCAACTGGTAGAGCGCCGTGGTGCCAGCCTCGGGCTCGACCCCGACCTCGTCGCGAAGCGCCTTCCGGAAGGCCTCGTACTGCCCCAGGGCATCCGACCGCCGCCCCGATTGCGCCAGGAGGCGCATCACCTGACGATGCGCGGGCTCGTCGAGGGAATCCAGCTCGGCCAGACGTCGAGCGTGCGCCAGCGCTCGCTCGACGTCGCCCGAGCGTTCGAGGCTCTGCGACAGCGCTCTGAGCGCCTCGATCAGCCTGGCGCGCAGCGACTCGCGCTGTGTTGTCTGCCACTCGTCGAACGCGGCGCAGCCTTTGAGGTACAGGCCGGCCAGGAAGTCACCCTGGTAGAGCGCCGCGATGCGCTCGAGCCGATCAGCACAGGCGTGGCAGGGGCGTTCGGGTTCGTGTCCGTGCGCCTGACAGGCCTGCAGCAACGTCACCATCTCCGCGGAGTCCACCCAGCAAACGTCGTTCCGAATGCGAATCTCCTGAGGCGAGGTCTCAAACAGCGCGTGCTCAGGATCGCGGGGCAAGACGGAACGCAGGGAGGAGAGCGCCTGGCTGAGGTTGTGGCGGGCGCGTCGCTCAGGCATCTCAGGCCAGAACAGCCCGATCAGCACGTCGCGACGATGCGCGCGATCGCCCTCGACCGCGAGGTAGGCAACCAGCGCCCGAGCCTTGTCGGACTCGAAGGCACCGATCGGCACGCCATCCCACTCGGCCCGGAATCCGCCCAAAAGGTATAGGCGCAAGGCAACCATGGTGGGTCAGCCTCCTATCAGGATTGTAGGACCAGGTATCAGC
>JALOOJ010000188.1 GCA_025454475.1 Anaerolineae bacterium | reverse complement strand
GGGGGGCGCGTGATGGACCTGCCGCTGGCCGAAAACGGCTTCACCGGCGCTGCGGTGGGCGCGGCCCTGGGCGGGCTCAGGCCCGTCGTTGTCAACCAGAGGATGGACTTCCTCCTGTTGGCTATGGAGAAGGGCTGACGATAGTGGGATCAATCGCCCGGAAACGCTTGCGCAAACGCCTAAGGTGTAGCATAGTGACGTCGCTTGTCAACACTTCGTAGACGATTACATCCTTTGGTAGGAGTGATCATCCAATGATCTGGAGAGTCCTCATCAAAGTTTCCGCGGTATTCCTGTCGGCAGTCGCGGGGATTACCTTCACCACGATCATTGTGTCACCCGTTATCTGGATCATGTACATGTCCGCAAATGACGGCCCCATCTTTCCTCCGCCGCTTGTAGCGCTTGGGTTCTTTGGATTGCCCTATGCGGTTCTGCTTCTCCCCGTGCAGTTGGTCGTGGCGTTGTACGAGTTCTTCACCAGGAGATCACTCGGCCTTCTTCTGCTGGTCATCGCAGCAGTTGACGGTCTTTTGGCAGGTCTCCTGTGGTCTCTTGTCTATCAATCAACTGATACTATGTTCGTTATCGCCCTCTTTGCGGTTGCGCTGCTCCAGTCCATCGTTGTGTATGGCTCCTATTGGCTGTGGGATAGATTTGCGCCAGGGCTGTTGAAGGCCTTATGGAACACCCTCCAATCACGCAAAACCGTACTGGGCAGACTGTGGGACTAGCGACGATGATTCGATGGGCCGTTGGCGCTGGTGGACAGCTATCTCGCCGTGCCGTCAGCGCCAGGGCTTGGCCTGGCGCTCGACGAGGACAAGATAGAGGCCTTCACGATCGCCGGATAGGCGCCGTCGTCACCAGAGCGCCGGGAAGCGTTGGAGCATGCCCTCCTGCTGCACCATCGCCTCCACGTCTTGCAGCTCTAGCGGGGCATCGGCGGTCAGGTTCTCGTACCCATCCTGTGTGATGACCAGCGTGTCTTCCACCCGATAGTACAGCTGCTCCTCCGGCACCCACAGCGACGGATCCAGCGCAAAGACGACGCCCGGTTGGAGGGGCTTCTCCCGGTAGCGCCCCACATCGTGCACGGCCATGCCAACCGGGTGCGACATATGGCCTCGCCACTCCAATGTCCTGGCGGCAGCCTGCTGGTAGATGTCCTTGGAGAAAGAGCTGCGCTCCAGGACCGCACGCATGCGCTCGGCGGCCTCGTCCATGATCTGCTCCGGCGTGACGTGCGGCCGCACGACATCCAGAAAGGCTTTGTGGTACTGGACCACAAAGCCGTACAGCTCGCGCTGGACGTCCGAATAGCGGCCATTGACGGGCCAGATGCGGCCGATATCGCTGGTGTAATAGTGATAATCGGGCGCGCAGTCCACGAGCACGGCCTCGCCGTCAACGAGCTGCGCGTTGTTGGCCTTGTAGTGGCCGAACTGCATGGCGTCGCCACCTGCGATGATGGCGCGATATCCCGCATCGCGGGCGCCATTGACCAGATAGGTGTAACGCATCACCGCGTCGAGCTGATGCTCCCAGATGCCGGGCTCGGTGGAGCGCATAGCCTCCGCGACGCCGAGGGCGCTGAGCTTGCCGGCGCGGCGCAGCAAGGCGATTTCCTGTTCGGATTTGATGAGGCGCAGGCCGTCCATGATGGGCGAGAGGTTCCGAATCTCCGCGCCTGGATAGCGCTCCCGCAAGAGGCTGACGAGCCGGCGCATGCGATCGGGTCGCCCATCCCAGGGGTCGGAGATGATCTCTTGCTGCCCGCGCTGCAGGGTATCCCAGCTCATGGCAGCGCCTTCGCCCATGCGCAGCGGCGTGTAGATGACCTCCGCGCGCTCCAAGTACCGGGCCAGATGCTCGATCCCGTGCACCTGTGCAAGGCCTGTGAGCCGGCTGACCGTCGCGGCATTGTCCGCCGAGAGCATCTCGCCCTCTGCGCTGACGCTCTGGGGGGATTGGTGGGGCAGGAATAAGAGGCTCTCGCCGCTTGAGCCGTTCAGCAGCAGGTAGGCATGGGGCACCTCGACGGCGCACAGGTAGTAGAAGTCGTTGTTCTGCCGGAAAAGGCCGTGGGTGCCTTCCTTCTCGGCGCCCTGGATCAGGGCCACTGCGCCGCTTCCGATGGCATCCAACACACGTTGCCGCCGGGTGGCAAGCTCGACAGGGCAGAAATCGGTTTGAAACATCGCCTCCCTTTTACTCGCCAACGTATCCGGCAAACATGACTTTCAGGGGATCGCTGACGTTGCTGCGCGCCTTCCTCAGGCCGATCGCATTGCCCAACCCGTCGCGCCGGATTGGTCGCAGACTGGCTCTAGCTCGGCCATGACCAGGGACTGGATCTCGTCCTCGAATCCCGACACGTCGGGCGTCTCGCATAGTGTCCGCAGCAGCACCAATGGAGGGGCCTCCGCTCCTTGGCGATTCCGGCGGCACTATTCACGCCGCGAGCGGAAGTATAGCACCCGCTGCAAGGACGGCCAGAAAAAGGGTGGCTGTCAAATCACATGCGGGTAGCGGACTCTCAGGCGCATGGCACTCCTCCTGCGCCCGGTCTACTCCCCATCCCAGATTCTTCATAGCCACATCCCTTGACTTGACGAATTGCGGGGCCCTACCTATGCTGCGTATGGTGGAGTGGCGCTGGATGGTCCGCCGAAGAGCGAATCAAAGCGCAAGCGACGGCCCTGGTCGCCGTTCGGTGGTAGGAGGGGTAGTTATGGACTGGAGTCGTTTCCTTCCTCGCGTTTCAGAGGGCTATCGAGGTTCTCGCCTCGCCACCTACTTCCTGGTCCTATTCGCCGTGGTCAGCACAATCCGAAGCCTGATCCACATCCTTGCACCTGATGGTGGCGCCAGCTCTATCGCGGGCATTCCCGTAGACGTTGAAGGGGGAGCCAACATCATCGCGATGTTCGCACAATGGGGCGCAAGTCAGATGATCCTCGCTCTGTTGACCTGGCTCGTCATTCTGCGATATCGGTTCCTTGTGCCACTCATGTTGGCCATCGTGTCTGCCGAACAGATCCTGCGGATTGGTGTGGGTCAGCTCAAACCCGTCGTCGTGGCGGCGCCGCCACCCGGGGAAATCGGCAGCTACATTCTTCTCCCGCTGTCGTTGCTCGCGCTCCTTCTATCATTGAGCAGGACTTCAGGGGCGGCCTGACTGCGTCGATGGACGGCAATGGGGCACCTTGGGCCAGCGCAGTTCGGCGCAGTCGTTGCGGGCGGCCGCGATTGGATTAAGGGGAGGTTCAGCTTGGACATTCTGTCGATTGCCGTCGCCGTCTTTGTGGTGATGGAGACGCTCAACATCTGCGTCCTGTACGGTCATCCGAATAGCTGCGTGGGGAATGGCGTCGGCGTGTTCAAGGCCTACGAGGCGTCGAGGTCCGATCCCGAGGTTCACGCGCTCGTTAATTACCTCGTCAACTGGGTGGCAGGCACGAAGCTCATCTTCGTGGCGCTGCTGGTTGTGATTCTGGCCACCGGAAGCGCCACCACCAAGCTGCTCGCGGTAGTCGCCCTGATCCCGTCGATCCTCTCGTTCTTCTGGCGGCTGTTCCCGGCGATCCGGAAGATGGATCGCGACGGTTGGATCACGCCGAAGGGGTATTCGCGAACGCTTGGGGCGATGATTGCCTGTTTCGTAGGCGGTCTTGCGACCGCGCTCGCCATTGCATTGTCTCTGAATGGGGCCCCATGATGCGTCGCACTGACGCGTCTTTGCCCTAGCCCGCCGCGACAAGCGCCCACGAGGGGGTCGATAGGGCGGGGTGGAGCGTCGCCGCCCCCCCCCTGCGACGCCGGCTAGCGTGAGGACAGGATCCCCTCGGGTCCGAGCGCGTTGGTGTTTGCCGGCCCGACGGTTACGCCGTTCCCCCGCCACAGGGCCGGTTACGCTCACGTATGCCGATCCCG
Source organism: Anaerolineae bacterium (assembly GCA_025454475.1). GTDB lineage: Bacteria > Chloroflexota > Anaerolineae > B4-G1 > SLSP01 > PWVB01. Next base: position 3,468 of record JALOOJ010000188.1, on the reverse strand, counting down.
AAGAGAGCCTGATGCCGTATGTGGGTGTGCTGTCCTCCGACACGCGATTGCCCCGAACTTGGCTATTGACGGCGCAGTTTATGCTATTATAATAGATTTTATCGAGTAAATTACTTTGCGATGGGCACCGCGCGAGACCTTTGAGCTCTCCGGCTCGACGCGGTGCCTGTATTGTCCGAAGAGCTCAAGGGTCTTCCACAGCGAGTGATCTGGAGGGATGATGGATACCGTACGTGAGCTTGAGGTCGAGACACAGGAGGCCTGTCCAGAACCGTTGGATGGGCTGGTAAAGGGTCGGGTGTATGCGCCCGGCGAACCGGGCTACCACGAGGCGCGCCGCGCGTGGAACCTGACGATCGATCAGTATCCGGCCCTCGTCGTCGTGGCCAGGGACGCTGACGACGTGGCGTACGCGGTACGCTGGGCCGCCGATGCCGGGTTGAAGGTCGCTGTTCAGGCAACGGGGCACGGCGTTGTGACACCCGCCGACGATGCCGTCTTGATCGTCACGTCGGAGATGACCGGCGTCGAGGTTGACCCGGCGACGCACACAGCGTGGGTCGAGGCGGGCACCAAGTGGGGCCAGGTCCTTGCTGCGGCCCAGGCGCACGGGCTTGCGCCGCTTCTGGGGTCCTCGCCCGACGTCGGCGCGGTGGGCTACACGCTGGGTGGGGGACTGGGCTGGCTCTCCCGCAAGTATGGGTTGTCGGCTGACAGCGTCCGCGCCTTTGAGCTCGTGACGGCGGATGGGCGCCGGATCCGTGCCAGCGCCGACGAGCATCCTGATCTGTTCTGGGGGCTGCGGGGCGGGGGCGGGAGTCTCGGCGTGGTGACGCGTATGCAGATCGCGCTTTACCCGGTGACGACCGTCTACGGCGGAAACCTGCTCTACCCCATTGAGATCGCGCGTGACGTGCTTATGTACTACCGCGACTGGCTGCCGACGCTGCCCGATGAGATGACGTCTTCGGTCGTACTGATGAACTTCCCACCGTTCCCTCAGGTCCCGGAGCCGGTCCGCGGCAAGAGCTTCGCAATTGTACGCGGCTGCTATGCCGGTGATATCGCGGAGGGTCAGGCGCTGGTTGACGCGTGGCGCCACTGGCGCGCGCCGGCCATCGATATGTTCGGGCCGATGTCGTTTGCCGATGCCGCCACGATCAGCAGCGATCCTGAGGACCCAGTTCCGGGCGTGAGCATGGGTGCGTGGATGGCTGACCTGGCCGACGACACGATCGACACGCTGATTCGCTTCACCGCGCCCCAGGGTGGACCGCCACCCGTCGTCTTCACCGAGGTGCGGCATATCGGCGGGGCAGTTGCCCGGGCCGATGCGGCGCGCTCGGTCTACGGGAATCGATCGTCGGAGCTGCTTCTGGACGCGATCGGAATGGCGCCAACGCGGGAAGCAGCAAGTGCTGTAGAGCACGCGATGGTCGCGTTTGAGGCGTCGCTGGCGCCGCATTTGACCGGCGGCGTGTACATGAACTTCCTGCACGGAGAGGCCTCACGGTCCCGAATCGCGGATGCGTACCCGGCCAAGTCGCTCCAGTGGTTGCGCGCGCTCAAGCGCGAATGGGATCCCGATAACCTGTTCAGCCACGCGTTTGCCGTGCTCCCGGAGCCATAGGGGCGTGTGCCCGGCGAAAGGCCATGCCTGGGGCTATCCGGCGCCGGACGGTCGTAAGACCGTCCTCTTCTCCGAGACCAGGCATGGCTGCGATATGGGTCGCAGCGTAGCGGAAGGCGGTGGGCAATGACGGCATTCTGCGAGGCCCTATGGGCTCCTGAGCAAGGCGAGGAGGAGGCGTGGGTGGCTGCCGCGCGCTGCGGGAGCGCCGACGCCTTCAACGAGCTAGTGCTGCGCTATCAGCGCCAGGTCCACAACCTGGCGTACCGCATCATTGAGGACTCCGCCGCTGCTGATGATGCTACGCAGGAGGCTTTCATCTCAGCATACCAATCGCTTGGCCGCTTCCGCGGGGGTTCGTTCCGCGCATGGGTGCTGCGAATCGCGGCCAACGCGAGCCATGACGAGCTGCGTCGGCGCCGGCGTCAGCCCAAAGTCTCGTGGGCGGACTTCGGCGACCTCGATGAGGAGGCCAACCCGCATCTCGCCGATCCCGGTCCCAACCCTGAGCAGTCGCTCCAGCAGCAGGAACTACGGCGGGTACTGGAGCGCGCGCTAGGGAAGCTTCCCGAGCACCAGAGGCTTACCCTCGTACTGATCGACAGCCTCGGGCTGTCCTACGAAGAGGCCGCTCACGTCATGGGAGTGGCCCTGGGGACGGTGAAGTCCCGGTTGGCGCGGGCGCGCAGCGAGATGCAGCGGCTGCTCCAGGAGGAGCGGGAGCTTCTGCCCTTTCGCGCCTGGTCCCCGGCCCCGGGCCGATGAGCGACGGGGCGAAAGGCTCCATTCCCGGGAACCCCAAGGCGCTGATGAGCGTCTAGATCCTGCGACGGCACAGGTGAGCCTCGGTTGGACGTGGATCGTGGTGGTGTCATGGGGTATCTGTGTATCTAGCGCCGCTTGGGGCGGCGTGGAATAACAAGGAGCTTGGAACTGGATATGAAGAAGATGGCGACTTGGATGGTGTTGGGCTTGGCCTTGGTTGTGGTCCTGAGTGGCTGCAACCGGGTTATCGTGGGTTCAGGGGACGACGTGCCGACGCCGGGCCCGGGTGTAGTCGTGGAGGGCTCTGCAGTTGTGGACAGCGTGGACGCCCTGGTTATGGAGTCGTTCCCGGTGCAGGTGAGCGTTGCCGTGAAGGGAAACCTGCCGGATGGGTGCACCGAGCTCGGCGAGATGGTCGTGACCCGCGACGGTAGTACGTTCATGGTCAGCATCCTGACGACGCGGCCTGAAGACGCGGTCTGCACGCAGGCGCTTGTGCCGTACGAGGTCACGATCCCATTGGATGTGCTGGGGCTGGCTGCAGGGACCTACACGGTCGATGTGAATGGGGCGACGGCGAGCTTCGTCCTGGCCGTGGACAACGTCGCGGTCGAGGAGCCCGTGACCGAGCCCGTCGACATGGCGCCGTGCGAGGCGCTCGCGGCGGATGGCGAGGCCGTGTTCCTGAACGCCGAGGCGCGCTACTGCCTGCGCTACCCGGCGGAATTCACTGTGACTGAACCCGAGCCGGGCGTGGTGGTGATCCATGGGCCCGACTACGGCGGTGGTCCAGAGCCCCTGACCGGCTTTGTCAACATTCAGGCATCCCAGCCGGCTGAGGGGCGGTCGCTGACGGAGGTCGTTGAGATGCTTCTGCCTCCGGAAAACCTGCCTGTCGACGCGATGGTCGAGAAGGTCGAGGTGCCACTGGGCGGGGTGCGCGCCATAGAGATCATCGGTGTACCCGGACTGCGGACGGACTGGCACGTGGTCGCGGTGCAAGATGACCGGATTGTGCACCTCGTCTTCTCGCCGGTGGGCCAGGAGTATGCCCAGGCTGCGCTGGATATGGA
>JALOOJ010000187.1 GCA_025454475.1 Anaerolineae bacterium | reverse complement strand
GTTCGGCGGTGAGGTGCGCCCGCAGATCTGTCATTGACCGCGCAAGACTCTACCAGTCGTAGTCGGACGAATACCGACCACCGTTGAGCGGACGTATGTTCACCACCCAGTAGTCAGGCCATGGCAGACTTCCTTCTGGCGAAGCAGTCCGGAGCAGAAACCCGTGGAGCACTTGCACATAAACCACAGACGAGATCCGATCCATCGATTACGGGCTGGTGAGAGTGAACGGCGTATCGCGGCGGATATGGGCCTTTCCAGGCCCACGGTACGCAAGCGTCACGCGCTGGCCAAAGCGCAGGGCTCTCTGTAAACCGATGCCGCGCTACGAGGTGACGCGACCCTGCAGCAGGCATTAGGCCCAGGGCCGCAACCGCCGCGGCACGTCTCCAGCGTGGGACTCCGTGCGGAGATTGTGGTAACCCTGCTCAAGAAAGAGGTGGAGTTGGTGGCACTGTGGCAGCGCCTGCGCGACACCTACGGTTACCGCGGCAGCTACTCTGCGGTGCGGCGCTTTGTGGCACACCACGTCAACTTGCGGAAGAGCCTAGCTTACCCACTCGAATCTGGCCACGCTCGCCCACAGAACGAGTGGCGCTGGTGGGTTGCGCGGGACAGCACTCTCGCTCAACCACCGATCGGGCACCTGGATGGGCTATCACGGAAGTGATGGCGTCTCTGGATCGAGTCTAGGTCCGACACGTTCAGCAGATACGGATTCTACAGCGCCTCGCGGTACTGGAGGAGCTGGTCGTAGGCCTTTTCGAGGTTGGCGCGCTTGCCCTTGTACTCCCACGCGAAACAGCCGCGCTACCAGGCATCGGCCTAGCCCTCGCCTCCGCCGTGCTTGGCGGCGCCCGCCTCGAAGGTGAAGCGGACGCCCTCGGGGTCGTCCTCGGCGGGCGTGGGATGGCCCAGGAGCCGGCAGAGGTCGATGAAGTGCTCCTGCGCGGCGGAGCGCTCCTTCAGCTCGGTGGCGTAGCGCCACTTGTCGACGAACTCGCGCGGGGTGAGGGTGGGGGATGGGCTCAAAGTGCACTCTCCATCTTGCGGGTCAGGGCCACGACCGATTCCGGTGTGTAGTATAGGGAGAGGGGAAGAGGCGTCAAGCACGTCTCTGTAGCGCATCCCGTTCCAGCAGAGCGGGCGGGTAGCCTGAAGGCCATCGATGATCGCCGGCGGTCCGGCAGAGCGGAGGTGGAGGGGGGCGCACGGTATGCATCTGCGCTACAGCGCGATCTCCGGTGGATCGCGGGCGACCCGCCCGCTCCGGTCGGCTGGCCCAAACGTCACGGATCGTTCGTGGCCAGGCAGCTTTACCCTCGGCACAACCGTGGCGCACCGCCTCGCCGCACCGCGATGCCTAAGCCTCCCGAAACGTATCCCAGTCCAGCCCGAGCTGGCGGATGACAGCTCGCAGCGTCCCGATCTTGAGGTCCTTCGAACCCCAGTCAGGCACTGACGCCAGACGATCCGTCACGGCGTTGTACCATTTGCGGTGGGATCCCCCGCCACGCCGAGGGAGCTCTTCGCATCCCAACGACTTGAGTTTCCGCGCTACCTCACGGTATCTCATGCCTCGACTGCGGTCTCGATCCAGAAGAGCTGGCCCAGACCGACCGCCATGCGCTGGAGGGCGTCGGGCATTGGGCGGCCCAGGTCCTCGTACGCCTCGATCAGGGCTGCTATCGCGTCGGTGACGTTGTTGAGGGCTTCCGTGACCGTGTCGCCTTCAGTGACAAGCTCCGGGAGGATCGGGCATGTCACCGTATATCCGCCTTCGGGCTGAGGCTCGAAGACCAAGGGTAGCTTGTAGAGCGCTCGCTCCGACATGGACGACTCCTTTCGGCGCAGGCATCGGGCCATACGTTCCTATTCTACCGAGGCCTGCGCCCGCGGCAAGGTGCCTCACTGTGCCAGCTCTTGCCCAGGGCGTATCCATCTCGCATCAGATGATGTTGGCCGACGGTGCGGAGCGCCCCTGTCGGGCGCCTCTGCGCGGTAGGGACGCCGCCCCGACTCTACAAGAGAAGGCGATCTGAGGTCGGGGCGCGCGAAGAACCAAGAGTCGGAGCCCGCCGGCACGGAGACGCCTGGAGGCGCCGCGTACCCGGTTGGCGCGCAGGCGGCTCCGGGTGCATACTGGTGACGTCGCGGGCCCGCCACTGCACACACCATCGCTGCTCGTATCTGCCGATTCGGAAGGAGCACTATGACGCACCGACTCTTCCTCTTGTTGTTCGTCACGCTGGCGCTTGCCGTCCTGGCAGGCGGCTGCACTGGCGCGGCGTCCGCCCCTGCGGCATCCGCCCCCGCGGCGACGGCGACGCCATACCCGACCTATACGCCGTATCCCACGTACACGCCGGCGCCCTCAGCGACGCCTGACCCAACGGCGACAACTCGTCCGACGTCCACGCCCGTTCCGACGCCCGTTCCGACGGCAACGCCGATCCCGCCGACGTCGACGCCGACGGTGGCCCCGCCAACAGCGACGCCGGCGCCGACGCGTCCTGCGGCTGCGGCAACGCCGGCAACGCCCCGCCCCTCCGGTGATGCCAAGGCGAAGGTGGTTGATGCCGTTACCGCGGCCAAGCTGGCCCTGGAGGGGTTCGGGGGGATGATCGACGCGGCGCTGCGGCTCGGGGCGGTGGACTGCGAGGAGGTCGTCACGCGCTATGACCTCACCGTGGCTCTGCCTGCTCTGGACACGACCGGCGCACCCGGGGAGGCCGTCGCCGCGCACGAGCAGTACCGCCAGGCGCTGGCAATCTTCTCCGATGGTGCACGCGATATGACGCAGAACTGCCGCGATTTCCTGGCCAATCCGGAGTCGGGCACGATCCCGTTCCAGCAGTGGGGACTGGCCCGTATGCGGGTGAACGAGGCTGTGGCGGTGCTGAATGCGGCCCTCGCGCTACTGAAATAGGCGGCGAGTGCGAGGCGCGAGATTGCAGGAGGACGGTATGACCGGTCCCAACCGCGGCGATTCCGATTGCCGCGACTCCTTCACAGGGAAGCCGGCGGACGTGGTCCGCGTTGACGTGCCGGACGGCGGACTGTTTTGCCTGTCGCCGAGCTACCGCGCGGTCTTGAGTGACGTGTCGACTCGCGTCGCCCAGGCTGCAGAACGTGCCATCCACCTGGTCGAGGCGATCGCGTTGCCGGAGTCGGGGCAGTGGACGGTGCTTCGCTTTGGGCTGGACGGCGGTGAGGCGGTGTCCTATGCGGAGGGCGACGCGCTCGAGGTCCGGCTGCGCGAGGCCGCAGGGCCCGATTTCTGGGCCGCGCTCGAGGCGGCGTCCTTCCATGAAAGGCCGCCCGACGTCGCCCGGCGGCTGATCCGGATCGATGCGGCGGTCCCCGCGGACGTGATGCGCGCGTGCGGGTCGGAGTATGCCGAAGCTATCCGGGCGGATGCGCTCAAGGTGCGGGCGGCGCTGGGGCTACCCGCTGGGGGCATGGTCTATGAGATCGAGGTGCCCTTCGCGGACCCGGGCGCGCGCCCGGTGATCCGGGTTGTGCTTCCGCCTGATGGGGCTGGCGAGTGGCTTTCCGCGGACGTCGTTTCGCTGGGAGGCGCCGCGGGCGAGGTGACCACGGTGGTCACTATGCCGTATGACCGGTCATACGTGGGCTGCGTGAAGGCCTACGCCTTAGCGGCGCGGGAGCACCGGGCACTCCTGAGCACGATCGCGCGGTTCGAGCCTGTCTCCGAGCGCCCGCTTCTGAGCGCCACGCCGCAGCGGTGATGGTGGCCGGGTGCCCTGGGTCCGAGCGGCGCGGCAGAGCAGAGCGGGCAGGGGTGCCCGCAGTCCGGGAGAGGCAGCCCCACTCGAGGCGGCGAGCATCCCCGGTATCGTAACCCTCGAGGGTGAGTCGATGGCTCGTGTGCAGACTGGCGGGGGGCAGGTCACGCCATCCGCGGCCTTCAGCGTGCGCGGCGCGCTGCTCGGCGCGCGGCTGATGCTGCCGGTGGCGGTGAGCGTCTTCGCGTACGGCTCGGTGTATGGCGTGCTTGCGCGGCAGGCGGGCATCGGCCTGGTGGAGGCGGCGTTGCTGAGCGGGCTGGTGTTCGCCGGATCGGCGCAGTTGGTGGTGCTCGACCTGTGGATCAGACCGCTGCCCGCTGCGGCGATCATCCTCACGACGTTGGTCGTGAACCTGCGCCATCTGCTGATGGGGGTGGCGGTAGCGCCGTGGTTCGAGGTTCTGAGCGCGCCGCGGCGGTACGTCTCGGCGTTCTTCATGACCGATGAGAACTGGGCGCTGAGCGTGCCCGAGCTGCGGGAGGGGCGCAGCGATGCGGCGGTGCTGCTGGGCAGTGGGCTGGTCACCTGGGTGGCGTGGGGACTCGCCACGGTCACGGGGCATGCCTTGGGGGCGGTCTTCCGGGATCCGGCGCGCTGGGGGCTCGACTTCGCATTCCTCGCGGTCTTCCTGGCGCTGATCACGGGGCTATGGCGCGGGAAGCGCGATCTGGCGCCGTGGCTGGTCGCCGCCGGGGTGGCGATCCTGGCGGCGCAGGTGCTGCCGGGCAAGTGGTACATCCTGCTGGGTGGGTTGGCAGGGAGCGTGGTCGGCGCGTGGACGGATGGACGCTAGAACCGCACTCACAATCCTGGGGATGGCGCTTGCCACGTATGCGACGCGCGCGGGTGGGTTCTGGCTGATGTCGCGGGTGCGCGTGACCCCGCGCCTGGAGCGCGCGCTGCGCCACATCCCCGGCGCGGTGTTGGTCTCCATCGTCGCACCCATGCTGTTTGAGGGCGGGCCTGCGGAGATTGCGGCCGCCGGGCTGACCGTCGTCGTCGGCGCCGCCTCGAAGAACGTGCTCCTGGCGATGGTGGCGGGCGTCATGGCTGTCGTCGCCGCGCGGGCGGTTGGGCTGTAACCCGATGACGCTTGAGGGCCTGTTCTGCGGGTCGACGGACGACCGGGGCGCGTGGCGATCGGCGGCACGGCGTTCGACGTAGAGGTGCTGCCCGACGACCGGTCGTTCGTGGGGTGCCTCAAGGCGTATGCGCCGGCGGAACGCGGGCGTGTGGCGCCGGCGAGCTACACCGCGCGATGGCGTGACGATGGATGGTAGTCGGCGGATGGGTGCCGGAGAGGCGTGCGCCCGGCCTGGGTGTCCGTCACCCCTGCGGTGAACCGTGCACGCTCACGGCGCAGGGCGCATTGGTCGGCAATTCGTGCCACAACGGGATCCCACACAGCCAAGGGGGAGGCAGAGGACCATGTCTATCCTGAGCGATTCGCAAATGCAGGCGGCAAAGCAGTTCATCTACCGGCATGGCCGGTTGCTGGAACGGCAGCTGTTTGAGACTCTGTTCGGCAACGGCACGATCCGCGCGAGTTTGCGGGCGCTTCTGGCCTACCAGAACGCTGATGGGGGATTTGGGAACGGTATCGAGCCCGATCTTCTCTGCCCGGACAGCACGGCGATCGGTGCCGAGTCCGCTATGTTCGTGATGGAGCTTCTCGACTCCCGGGAGCCCGAGGTGCTTGAGCCGCTACTGAAGTGGATATCCGAGCACCAGAGCGAGGACGGCGTCATCCCGCATCCTCCTGCAGGCCTCGCCGGCTATCCGCACCAGCCCTGGTGGCGGAACTCCGACGCGGACAGGGTGCTGGCGCTTGCCGGGTACCTGATGAAGTGGGGGATTGGGGACAGGACCTTCTTCGCGAAGGTGCGTAGCTTCTATGACGCGGCGCAGATGCCCGAAGCAGGCAGCTACTACGGCTACCCCTACTTCGTCTACCTGAAGTACTGCGGTGAGAACGCGGCAGATGCGGCGAGACTTGAGACGATGGTCGGGCAGCTTCCCGGTCTGCTCGAGACGCATGCTGACCATTTCCCGTTGTTCAGTCGCGCCTGGTTCCATGCCGCCGACTGTGTGGCGACCGGGACGCTGGAGGCCGAGGCACACGCGTTCGCCGCGGCGATGCAGGAGGATGGCGGTCTGGCAGCGCCCTATCCGGATCTCCCGTGGTGGCGACCTCTCTGGACCCTGGACGGGCTGATATTGCTGAGGCGACTCGGCTTCCTGTAGGCGGCCGCTCTGAGAGTGCAGGGTGGCTACGCTGTAGCGTCGGCACCGGAAGCGCCCAAGGCTTCGGCCGAGGGTACTCGGCAGGGACAACGGCTGGGCGCGGAGAGCGGAGGCAGTCCCGCGCCCTCTCCCTGTACTCGGCAGGCGTTCGGATGCCCGAGGGGCGGGGAGGGGGGCTCAGCCGATGTCGAGCACCTCGACGGGATTCGCTTCGCGTGGGCGCAGGGGGCGGGTGGTCTGGCTCTCTCGTCCAATAAGGCTATTATCATGACATATGTCGCCCGAGCGCCACGCACTGGGCGATAGGCGATGCGGCGAGCGACCCGGACACCCAAAGGGAGGAGACGATGAAGAGCCGAGAGATCGTGGTTGGCGTCTGCGTTGTCGGATTGCTGTTGGTGTTGACCCGGGGCGCGGGGCTGGCGCAGGGACCGGACGAGCGGCTGGAGCCGCAGGGCGAGCTGTCGGTCGAAGCGGTGGTCACATCGAAGTTCACCTACCAGGGCCTGCTCCGCGAGGGGGGCGCTCCGGTCAGCGGCGCGCGGGACATGGTGTTCCAGCTCTACACCGACGCCGCGTGCACGACGACGACCGGCGGCGCGATTCCGATGACCGACGTGCCGGTCGACAGGGGGATCTTCAGCGTCGCGCTGTCCGTGTCGGCCACCAGCGTGAGCGGGCACGGGCTGTGGCTGGGGATCCAGGTCGAGGGAACACCGGTCGGCTGTCAAGAGATCCTGCCCGTGCCCTATGCGCTCAGCCTGCGACCGGGAGCGCGTATCGAGGGAGAACAATCGAGCTGGGACGCGGTGCACGTGGTGAACGCGGCGACCACGGGCTTCTCGTATGGCGTCTATGCCCGGAGTTATTCCACGTCGGGCCGGGGCGTGTATGGCTACGCGAGCGCCATCGGCGGCGAGACGACCGGGGTCTATGGGCAGAGCGATTCCGCGGAGGGCGCCGGCGTGGTCGCCCGGGGACACAATGCGGGCGCCGACCTGATCCTGGCGGGGAATGCAGAGACGACTTTGGGCGACGACGGGCGGATCACGTCCGACCCTGCCTACGCGAGCAGCGATATCGTCCTGAGCTCCAACGACACCATTCGCTTCGACCTGGACTTGGACGGCGACGGGGAAGATGCCGACTTCGAGATCCGTGATAAGGACGGCACGCTGGTGTTCAACGTGGATGAGCGCGGCGCGGTGACCTCTGGCGGGCCAGGGATCGCCGCGTTTCCTCGCCCGGCCTACGACAGCGGCTGGGTGGCTCTGGCCCAGGCGAGCGCTGTTGTCCGCACCCACAATCTTGGGGGAAACGCGGACAACTACGTTGTCGACCTGACCTGTCA
>JALOOJ010000186.1 GCA_025454475.1 Anaerolineae bacterium | reverse complement strand
CGAGCCGGGCGGCGATGCTGCTGAACAGGGCGTCGAAGTCGGCTTTCGATGTATAGCGGTAGATGCCGGGATGCGCCTCTTCCAGCGCCGTGCGGAAGACAGCGAAGTCCTGAGCCAGCTCAGCGGGCGAAAGCACGATGGGCTCCGCCGGTTGTGCAGAAGTCGGTTGTCCGAATGCCGGCATGATCGTCACAGCGATCAAGGTAATTCCCATTAGCACCTTCTTCCAGCGCGGCATGGCCATGTCCTCCTGAAGTCCCGTGAGTTGAGCGCTTACCGTCGACAGGCGGAAGCCCAATCACTCCTGCCGCGCGATCACCTCGCGCGTGACGTCGACCCAGCGCCGGATGCGATCGGGGTCGCCCTGCACAGTCTCGACGTCCTTGAGCGTGATATCGACGTGGCAGTCGCCGCAGGCGTCGAGGTCGCGCGAGAGCATATCGCGGACCTTGGTCTCGTCGAAGCCATAGCCGACCATATCGGTAGGGCTCGGGCGGTAGCTGAGCACGTAGTCCTGACCGATCTGAGCGGCGCACCTGGCCACGTTCGCCATCGGTGAGACGGCGATGCGCCGCAGGTTGGGGATTTGGCGCAGCACCTCGATCTTGCGCGTCAGGTCCTCGCAGCAGCCGTAGGCCGCGAGGCCGAAGGGCGCCATGATTGGGATCTGGTACCGGAGCATGAACTCCTCAAACTGCTTGGGGCCGACCGCTGTGGTCTCCTGTGAGGCCATGAAGATCCAGAGTTGCTTGCGGTCGACGGGCTCACCGTTGGCGGTGGGGTCCTTCAACTCCTCGACATAGGGCATTGCCTGGTTCTGGTGGGCGATCAGCGACCAGTCGCCGGCGCGCTCGGCCTCCTCGTGCGTGCGAAGGATGCCGTCGCGCATGTGGGCCAGCAGTCGATGCAGCCATTCGGGCCGATCCATCATATCCCACATCATCTGCTCCAACCCGCGCAGGTAGGCGAGCTGGGTCGAGATGTCGCCCTCCCACATGACGTAGGCCGGTTGGCGATCGACGCTGAGTGTGAGGATGTCGCCGATGGCATCATCGAGCTTCTCCAGGCGGCGCGCCGTCTCGGCCTCGTCGATGGCGTGGTGTGGCTCGATGAGCCGATCGATGTCCGACTCGGTCTTGAGCGGCGCGTCCCACACGAAGGACCCGCGCGCCTCAGCGCTGTGCGTTCGCGGTGACGCGAGTCCCCAGACGCCCTCAGGTGGGGTGACGCAGGCGGCCCGCACCGTCACCCACGGCTCGGAGATGAAGTCGTCCTTGAATGTGTAGCGGAAGAGGCTCTGTCTGAAGAAGTCCTCGTAGGCGCGGTAGAAGGGGTCAGCGCAGTGCAGCCGTGATTGCGGCATTTCCTGCCAGCCGAACGCGCGGACGTAGATGAGGGTGTGCGTGCGTTTGAGGCTGTTGTGGCGCCGCCAGAGGTCCCGGCGCATGTCCATGATGGGGTCGGCAGCGATCTCACGATAGCGCTCGGCCAGGTCGCGCAGTATGGCGTAGTCTCTCACGCTCACGGGCACTCTCCTTCAGCTATAGTGACGAGCCGAATTGCACGACGACTCGCCGCACCCTCTGCATGGGGGACGGGTCGTCTGACCCGTCCAGCGGCAAGGCGCCATTCGGTGCAGCAGCCGCCCCACGTCGCCAGGCGCCTAGTTGGCCGTGGGCCCAGGCCTTGGCGGCTCAGGCGAGCCGCCCTACATGGGAGGCTAATCTGCATCTGAGAGAATCCCAGGTAGTTCGGAGAGCGTGGCTACGTAGCGCTCGGCGTCGGGGTGGTGCCGGCGCACCAGTATGGCGGGGATGCCTGCGGCTTGCGCGCCCTGCACATCCGCGCGGAAGCTGTCGCCGATCATCCAGCGCGCCGTCGCGTCGGGGAATGCCCTGAGCACCATGCGATAGGCTTCGGGGTGCGGTTTCTCGTACCCGGTGAGTGCAGAGTTGAAGATGCGTGCGAAGTAGCCGGAGAGCTTCAGCCCCTCGACCAGGTCACTGAGCTCGGGCACGTGGTTGGACAGGATCGTGTGCGTCCATCCCACGTCAGACAGTGCCGTCAACGTCGGCGCCGTGTCCTCATAGAGGCGCCAGCGCGCAGGGTCCAGGTAGGTGGGCCGTACGCGCTTTGCCATCGCAAACGCCCGATCCGCGTCAAAGCCGACGCCTTCGCATGCTTGCCGGAAGACCGGCTCAAGCGCCTCCCACCAGGCGTCGGGTGAGTCGAGATGGGGGTGGGGCGTCTCCGGCGTGTGCCAGGGAAACCCGGCCCGCGTGTAGCGTCCCAGCTCGTCAAGCGTCACCGGTATGTCGGGCGCCTCGCGTTGCAGCACCTCGAGGAGTGACGCCGCCCATGCGCCACCGTGACGGTAGCCGAGTGTCTCGTCGAAGTCCCAGATGAGCAGCTTCACGCGCCTGGTGCCGGCATCGGCTGCTCCCGGGGCGACAGCCCATCGGGATGGTTTACCACGGCGCCCGCCGGCGCGGCGACTCTGCCCTTGAGCAACGGATCGTCGGTCTCGCGCATCCAGGCGTCTAGCCGCGCACGGAGATCTGCCAGGGCATCGGCGGCCCGCGGGTCGGCGATGAGGTTATGCGCCTCATTCGGGTCAAAGATCAGGTCGAAGAGTGCTTCCCGATCGGGCGCCATAGCAGCCCAGCCGTATTCGAGCCAGAGCGACTTGGTCGGGCTGTCGTCGCAGTTGGGCAGCACGGGCGCGTCCCGGTCGTCGTAGCGACGGATGTATTTCCAGCGTTTGGTGCGGATCGCGCGCATCGGCTCATAGGCCGCGTGATAGTTCACCTCAGTGAAGACCTCGTCGCGGCTATCGGCGACCTCGCCCCGTATCAGAGGCATGAGTGAGACGCCCTGCAGCCACGCGGGCGGCTGGATCCCCAGGAGATCGCACAACGTGGGGAAGATGTCGATCTGGCTCACGAGGCTGTCGACCACGCGCCCACCGTCGAACCCGCCCGGTCCGCGCACGATCAGCATCACGCCGGTGCCACTATCGGTGAGCGTGCACTTCATGCGCGGGAAGGCGAGGCCGTGGTCGGTCGTGCAGATCACGAGTGTGTTCTCGGCGAGCCCCGCGCGCTCGAGCGCCGCCAAGACGGCGCCCATCTTCGCATCGACGGCGCGGGCGCTGGTCATAAAGTGCGCCATGTCCTCTCGGGTCTGGAGCGTGTCGGGGAGAGGCTCGGGCGGGCGGCAGTAGCGTGGGTCGCCGGCGTCGCTCAGCGGGCCGAACTCGCGGTGCGTGTCGCTGAAGCCCACAGATAGGAAGAAAGGCTGGTGCGGCGCAGACGCCAGGTAAGCCGCCGCGTGCTCGTGAGCGGCCTCACTGCCCAGCCAGCGGTCGTAACCGATGGTGTGCCAGGGCTCGGCCCCATGGGCCTCGTGTTGCACGCCCGCCAGGGCAGTGTCATAGCCTGCGCCGCGAAGCGTGTGGACGATGTGTTGCCCGTAGTCGTTCAGCGCCCACCCACGGTGCGCCAGCCCGGTCATTCCATTGTTGTGCGGGTACATCCCGGTGAGCAGCGCGGCGCGGCTTGCTGAGCATGTGGGGTTGGCGCAGAAGGCCTGACGAAACAGCACGCCCTCCTCCGCCAGCGCCTGGATATGGGGCGTCGGCACGGCATAGCCATAGGGCTGAACGTACCGCCCGATGTCGTGGGTGTGGATGTACAGGATGTTTGGACGCGATGGCATAGCACCTCCTCTGAACAGGTAAGGTGACTGATCATTGACTTCGCTGGCATTGTACACCGGTCGCCCCGTCTTCCCATCGGGCCGGTTCCTGTGCGGGGGACTATCCGGCAGTTTGCGCCGCAGATGCGCTGGACAGGAACCGTATTCTCGTTTGAGGTGCCGGGGACTCTGGGCGTCGGAACGCCTGGAGTCCCCGGCACCTGGAGCTTGGCCAAGCGAGCGGCAGCTTGACATATTTACATAGTTACATATGATAAATATAGTTTTAATTAGAAGGACTGCCCAGTTCGATAGCCTTCGGAACTTTTCCGGCGCTGGGCGCGTCAGTATTCGGGACTGCAACCATAAAATGAAAAAGAAGGACAGGGCCATGGGTGAGCGCAATCAGCAATCGAGTAACAACCACGATAGGGTCCAGGCGGCCGCCAATCTGATCCTGACGATCATCGTTGCGATCATCGTCCTGGGCCTGGCGATCAGAGTCGGTGCAGGACTGTTCGCAGCCGTCGAGCCTGAGCAGGCCGAGGCAGCCGCAGAGGAGACAGCGACGCCTGTGGTTACCGAGGTCGTCCCCGGGGTGACCCTGGAGCCAACTGAAGTTTCGCCGACAGCTGTCCCTCCGACGGCAACGCCCGCGCCGACCGCGACGCCGTCGTCCGCGACGCTGGAACCAACGCCGGTTCCGCCGACGCCGATGCCGACATCGGTTTCGCCGACGCCAGTCGTCCCGCGGTTGGTTGCGGGAGAGAGTGGCGTGAACATCCGCCGCGGCCCAGGTACGGGCTATGACAAGGTGGGGTTTCTCGATCCGGGCAATGAGGCGCTCATCACAGGCTGGAGCGGCGCGTGGTGGCGGATCGAGGTCGAGGGGCAGGCGGCCTATGTGTCAGGCGACTATGTGACGGCGCTGGATGCGGATGCCGTGCCCGAGGTCGCCGCCACGGAGCTGCCGGGACCGACGGTCGGCAATCCGGTCTTCGAGCCGGCGCCGATATGGGCCATCGACGAGCCGCGGTGGATCGACGTGGATCTCTCCGAGCAGCGGGTGACGGCCTATGAGGGCCAGACGCCGGTCAAGAGCTATCTGGTATCGACGGGGCTCCCCGGGACGCCGACGCCCGAGGGGCAGTTCCGGATCTGGGTCAAGTTTCGCTACGACGACATGGAAGGTGCGGATTACTTTCTCGAGGATGTGCCGTGGGTGATGTACTTCTACCAGGGCTATGGGTTCCACGGTGTCTGGTGGCACGCCAACTGGGGCCATCCGATGAGCCACGGCTGCGTCAACCAGCCGAATGATATGGCTGAGTGGCTATTCGGCTTCGCCGATGTTGGCACACTGGTGAACGTGCACGAGTAGAGAACACACAGACAGACGCCCGGCGCACTGCCGGGCGTCTGTCGTTTCCCGCACGTCAGCGGACGTGGACGGCTCCTGGATCAGGTCCAGGTTGCACAGGTTGTTACTCTGTGATGACCGGAACTGTGCGCAGGCGCATGTAGACGTCGGATAGGAGATGAAGGTGTGCCTACTCCTCCAGCCCCAGGTCGCGGTGGAGGAAGCGCACGGTGTCGCCTACCTGCTCCTCGGGGATGCAGAAGGAGACGCTATGCTCCGTGGCGGCCTGGGCGACGGCGATGACGCGTGTGCCCTGTGCCCCGAGAGCCGAGAAGGCGTGCGAAACCACGCTCTTTCCATTCCATCCCGGCACGCCCACGACCGACACCGTGGCGACCTGTTCCTTCGCGCCCAGGATGTAGGCGCCGCGGTGGAGCTCCGCCGCGAAAGCCACCCTTAGCGTCTTCAGGCAGCGCTGTTGATCCTGCCGGCGCACAATGAGGTTGAGACTGTGCTCGGAGAACGATTGCGAGAACATCAGCACGTCGATTCCGGCTTCGCTCAGGGACTGCAGCGCCCGCGCCACGATGGGGAGCGACCAGGAGTCGTCCGCACTGCCGATGGCGATGAGGCTCAGGCCCGTGGTGGAGATGATGGCGGGTAAGCGCTCCCGATCGGCGGCGGGTGCTCTCACGATCAACGTACCCGGATCGGCGGAGTCGAAGCTGTTCATGATCCGCAGCGGGATGTTGGCCTCGATTACCGGGCGGATTGTCTTGGGGTGGAGCACGTCCGCGCCGTAGTAGGCGAGGTCGGACGCCTCGGTGTACGAGAGCTCGCGCAATGTGCGCGCCCTGGGTACCAGGTTGGGATCGGCGGTGAGAATGCCGTTCACGTCGCTCCAGATCCAGACCTCGTCGGCATCGAGTCCCGCGCCCACAATGGCGGCGGTGTAGTCGCTGCCGCCGCGCCCCAGCGTCGTGGTGATGCCTGTCTCGGTGGCGGCGATGAAGCCTGTGATGACGGGGATAGTCCCCTGTGTAACCAGGGGCTTGACTTTGGCCTGCAGGGCCTCCCGCGTCCGGTCCATCATGGGCACCGCGGCGCCGAACGCGTCGTCGGTCACGATCAGGTCCGTTGCCAGGAGCGCGCGCGAGCGCACGCCGCGCTCGCGCAGGGCCGCAGCCAGGATGTGGACCGAGAGCTGCTCGCCGAACGCGGCGACGTGGTCGCGCCCGCGGGCCGTGAGCTCGCCGAGCACGCCGATGCTGCGGTAGAGCCGCTCCAGCTCGTAGAGACGGTCCTCAATCCACCCCTCGAGCTCCAACCGCTCCCCGCTCGCGGTCAGAAGCGCCTCCAGCACCTTGAGATGCCGGTCGACCAACTCGGCCTTGATGCGCCGGCATTCCGAATCGCGTCCCTCGGCAGCGGCCCACGCGCCGGCGAGAAGCTGGTTCGTTACCCCGCTCATTGCCGACACGACCACGACTGAGCCCGCCTGAGGCGTGCCGGCCCCTGCGACATGGCGCGCGTTCACGATATCCGCGACAGTGGCGAACCGCGCCGCGTTTCCTACAGATGTGCCACCGAATTTGTGAACGATCATCTCAGCTCCAGATCAGCGAATGAGCGAAAAGGCGAGAAGAATGAGAGAATGGAAGAACCTGGCATCGGAGAGCCGGACTTGCCATCCGGTATCCGGGATCGTGCATTAAGCATCCGGCCCCCAACCCGCTTCCGGCATCCGGCTTCCAGCTCCTAGACTGCCCCGAGCGCCTGGTGGAGATCGGCGATCAGGTCGGAGGGGTCCTCGATGCCAAGGGCGTAGCGCACCAGGGTATCGCTCACGCCCGAGGCGCGGCGCTCCGCGGGATCAAGCGACACAAAGAGCGCCTGCTGCTGCACGATGCCCTCCACCCCGCCCAGCGTCGGGCCGATGTAGGGGATCCGGAGCCGATCTACAAACCGCGAGGTCTGGTCTTTGTCGCCCGCGATCTCGAAGCTGACCACACCGCCGAAGCCCGCCATCTGTCGCCGGGCGACCTCGTGATCGGGGTGGCTGGGCAGCCCCGGATAGAACACGCGGGCGACCTTGGGATGCCCCTCCAGAAACTGCGCGACGCGCATCCCGTTCTCATTCTGCTGCCGGACGCGCAGCGCCAGCGTCTTGAGCCCGCGCGAGAGCAGGTAGCCGTCTGACGGGCTGCTCACGCATCCGAGCAGTCCTCGATTGTACTCCACCGCCGTGACCCAGCGATGGTTGCCCGCAATCACACCCGCAAGAAGGTCGTTGTGCCCGCCCAGGTACTTGGTCGCACTGTGCACGACCAGGTCAATCCCGAGCGCTAACGGGCGCAGGTTTATGGGGGTCGCAAAGGTACTGTCTACCACGGTGAGGATCCCCA
>JALOOJ010000185.1 GCA_025454475.1 Anaerolineae bacterium | reverse complement strand
GCATAGCCGAGGCTGGCGACCTGCCGGACGGCGGCACGCTCAGTGTCATTGACAACACCGAGGGCGAACCCGAAGAGCCGGACCATGCGGGTGGGATTGGCATAGTCGTGGAGGCCGAGCCCGGAATCGACGAGCACGGGCCCCTGATCGGTTTCCACGAGGATGCAAGCCCCACCGACCTCCCAGCGCGGGAACCATGGCGACATCGGCGCGCAGTCAAGAATGCGGATTGCCATCAGACCCCCTTCTGGTCTCTGCGGACTGGAAGCTTGTCCAGGCGATCAGATCAAACCCACAGGCCACCAGGCCGTCATCTCTGATGAACCGATGGAGCCGCCTGGGCATCTGATCTCTTTCGGCCTAGCCAGGCTTGAGGCCGAGAAACACCTCGATTCCGGGCCCGACCTCGCTGTGCACGAAGGGGATGGCCCGTGGCTCAAACCCGGCGCTGCTGATGATCCGCAGCCAATCCGGATGATCCGCAGCCAATCCGCGCGGGCGAAGAGCCCGAGCTGGTGCCGGTCCATCTCGACGCGAACCTCGCCCTTCTCGTCGCGGAGCAAGTAGGCGAAATCCGTAAGGTAGGTCGAGTCGTCGGGATCGGGATCCCAGGTCCATTCCAGGTAGCGCATCGCTCTCCCGGCGCCGTCGTGACCGCCGTGGTCCGTGGAAACACGGAACGTCTCGCGGACTACATCGGGCGCGAAGAGCGCAACCCCGCCGGGTTTGCAGTGGACATAGGCCGTTTGGATCGCTCGCTCCAGGTCGACCTCCGTCAGCATATAGCAGATTGCGTCGTGGATGAAGACCGCGTCGAACAGGCGGCCCAGACGCACCGAGCGCATGTCACCCATGAGATGCTCACACTCGGGGTTGAGTGATCGGCTCAGAGCAAGCATCTGGGGAGAAAGATCAACAAGCGTAAGCCGACAATGGGCCTTCATGTGCGAAGCGTTGTTGCCGCCGCCGCTCCCGAGCTCAAGGAGTGTTCGGGGAGGCGCTGAGCCGGCAGAACAGATCGCGTTCCAGTAGAAGGCGGCCTCTTCGGCATAGTCCGCGGGCGCCGTCAGCAGATGAAACCACGGGGCCAGGCCGGTGTACATCCGCAACGGCAGCGCGTTCCCGGCGCCGGGCCCCTGGGCGGGTGACTGAGGGCCGGACGTCGTCAGTTCGGGATGCTGGCTTGCTCTCTCATCCATTGTTCCCTCCAGCACTGCGACGAGGAGCTACTCGGAAGCAAGTTCGTACCAGAAGTCGACCAGGTAGCCCTGTGCATCGACTTGGAAGATCTGCTCACCCACTTCCGGCTTCCCTTCGACGCACTTCCAGTCATATACAGTTGCCCGCCCGGTCGTCGCGGCGGGGATGACATCTGCTGTGGGATCGGCCTCGCAGAAATCCTTCATCTCCGTCGTCGGCTCCTTCGAGGTGTCGGCCTTCTCCTGGCACGGGAGGTTTGCCCCGAAGTGGCACACCCACACCTTGCCATCCATGCACCGCCAGGTCGCGGACTTCTGGAATTCCTCCGGCGCATCGGCTGTGACAACCTCCAGGTCGATCAGACCCTGAACGATGGCATCCGGCATCTCAGCACCGGTGTACCGCGCATCCGGGACATCCAGCGTCCCCACTGCTTCACAATAGGCAAAGGGGTCGTCGTACTGAGACTGCTCCGTGCAAGCCCCCAGGAAAAGAACCACAAGCAACGACAGACCCAAGATCGAACTGAACAGGTGACGCATAGTCTTCTCCTTCATTAGGTGGAACCACGGTTGTTGCATTCGTGTCGTCCCGTACTCCGATCTCCTACGTCAGCCCGGCATAGCGCTGCGCTGCCGCCGGCAGTGCCGGGAGACCGTTAGCGGGCCGATCCAGATAGAACCACGCGCAACTTGACACGTCGTCCTGGCGCTCGAACAGCCCGTAGTTGCGTGCGCGGGCCTCGGCCGCCGTATCCAGTGGTTTGTCGCTGTGGACAAGCTGTAGCCCGGCGGCATGCATCTGGGCCATACTCTCGGGCGTCCAGGCGCCGATCTGCTGAATCGTGGCGCGGCACGCGGTCTGGAACCACACCGGATCCGGAACGTGCAGCCGATAGAAGCAATAATGATACTTCTCGTGGTCCGCCACGTGACACCCCTGGTAGAGCCCGGCGTACTGTCCCTGTCCCCAGCCGGTGCCGATGTAGTCCTCCGTCCCCGTGCCACACAACGTCGGATTGGCCGTATCCCCATCGAGGTAGATCTTGACCTCGCCCTCGCCCCACCACGAGTGGTAGTAGAGGCCAGTGTCGGCGATCACGCCGAGGTTGCAGCCCAGGAATCGACCGCGCCCATGGACCTGGGGCAGGATCGTGTAGTCCTCCAGCAACGTAGTCGGCGCCTCACGTCGCCAGTGCGCGTGCAGATAGGCCGCCGTATCGGGATGGTCATCGCCGATGGTGCAATCGACGTCGTAGTAGAGCGATCCCAGGTCCACGCCGCTCTCGTTCGTCACAACGATCCGCGCGCCGCTGCGGAACGGCATCGGGATATAGCAGTTAAAGCTGCGCCCTTCAGGGCTCGAAAAGAGCGCGGAGTGGAAAGTCGCCATGCGCCCGAGCCCCAGCGAGAAGAAGTCACCCAGGGGGGCGGAGATCGCGGGCGTCGCCGCGCCATCCCAGAACGCCTCAATCCTCAGCCCGCGAAGCATCTTCGGGGTGCGATCATCGATCGTGATCCAGATTCGGCGCACAGTCCCGGGGATAAGCCGGAGATCGAGCAGCGTTGCAGCCTCCCCGGCGTGGAGTGAGATAAACGCGTGACGCTTACGGCCATCGTTGCCGAAGCAGGCGCGCCCTTTCTCCGCGGCGGGATTCTCGGGGCTCGCCCAGCGTGTTTGGACGTGCTCGGGGATCAGGAATAGGCAGTCTGGATTCATCGTTGGGTCTCCTTATGATCGATTCGGCCTGCAACCGCAGTGTACAACACCGGTGCGCATCCGCCATGCGAACAGCCAAGCCATCAGGGATCGAGGGATGCGTTCCCTGCTCACGGGTGACGCAAGCGGGGAAGCCAAGGCGGCACTCGGGCCGCATGGGCCGCCCACTCCGTACCGAACTCCTGGGCGAGAGCATACACCGCTCTGCGCGCTCGCGCCGCGAGCCCGGCCATGATAATGGCGAAGCAGAGCGCCGCCCATATACGGTAGAGAAGGAGACTCCCATCCCCGGTGGCTATGACCGCAAGGTACATGGGATGCCGGACATGCGCATACGGCCCCGCGGTGATAAGCCGATGCGCGGCTTGCAGACGGACACCAAGGCCGCTGGCGGGTCCAAACATCGTGCCCAGAGACCGCATTCCCCACAGGTACAGCCCAAGGCCGCCGAAGAGGAGTACACTCCCGATAGCGAGCAGGAGCACCCGCAGCAATGGTCCCACCCGCAGCGGCAGCGGTCGCCAAAGCAGGGCGCCAAAGAGCACAAACAGGAGGGTGGCCACCAGGAGCACTGGCACGCGGAGCGCGAAGCGTGCGCCGGCTTCCTCGCGCCCCTTGGGCCGCAGCAGCGACCCGAGCATGCTGAGGATTGCGTAGGCCACAGTACCGAGTGAGGCTATGCCACCTATGCTTCGGGCCCCTCGAATGTGATACTGTCATCTGAAGGACCTCCCTAGCTCGTCAGCCCTACAAGGACTCCTGGCAGCCAGTTGACCAGGTAATGACAGACCACTCCCGGCCACAAGCTTCGCGTCTTCATGTACACGATTCCGAGCAGCCACCCACCTATGGTCTGTAGCAGGAGGGCGAAAAGCACGGAGGGAATCCCTTCACTCGCCAGCAACCGCGAGATGTCGAGCGCCACATGGGTCAGCCCGAAGAGCATGCCGCCCCAGAGAATCGCCTTTCGTTGCCCGACCGCCCGCTCGAGCTTCGATTGCAGCACCCCACGATGGGTGAACTCCTCGAGGAAGCTATTCGTGTAGAGGAGCAAGACGAACACTCCCGCCGGAAGCACTTCGGCACCCATCACCGTCTCGCTGGTCACGAAGGCTGTGACGCCGCTCACCAGACCGAAGAGGACGGCGGCAATTGCCACGGGCCGCGACCCCGGTTCTGACCGCCTCCTCCAGGTAAGCCCGAGATCATCCACGGTCCAACCGTTGCGCTTCACCACGACGAACAGCGGCAGGGCCAAGTAGGGCACGGAGAGCAAAGGGACGGAGATCAACTCGCGGAGTGTTCGGTCGACTGCCACGATGTCGAACAGGGGCGTGAGGACAGACACTCTCAAGATGGGGACAATGACCGCGGCACCCCAGAGTAGAAGCACCTCCCGGATCTCACGTTTGGGGTTCTCACTCCTGGGCAACGGCTCAGGGTACCGGCCCAGCCCAGTGTGCAGGAGCCAGACGAACGATCCCATCGCGAGGGCATAGAGGGCCTGCCACAGCAGGGCCATACGCTCATCCCCACATCTTCGTGGCCACCAAGATCAGCTCGCCCGGGTACGTCGAGCCATAGGGGTGCCTCTCGAAGTCCGCGTAGACAGCCTCGACCTCGAACCCGCTGCGTACCAGCAGGTGCTCCGCCTCAAACCTGAACAGGTATCTCATCGGGAAGGAATGAACGAGACGTTCCGCTCGTCCATCAGGGTGCGTAACGTAGTAAATGAGCTCCACATAGTTGATCTGGTTGAAGTAATCCCGCGACACGGTTCGGTTGCGACGAACTACGCGCCGGCCATCGGGCAGTGTGAATTCGGGCTCCTCGCCCAGCTCCTGCCCGACCGTGTCACTGGTCATAGTGGGCAGTGAAGGGTTGAAGAGATCGAGAATCAACTTTCCCCCTGGGGCCAGATGCCGGTGGATGCATGCGAGACACGCCAACTGGTCCTCCACCGTCGTCAGATGCTGGAAGGGTCTGAAGGGAGTCGTCACCAGCCCAAAGGTCCGGGCAAGCTCGAAGCTGCGCATGTCCGCATGCAGCAACTCAACCCTGCTCCGGACTTCCTCAGGTTCGCTCGAGAGCTTCTGCCGGCAGATATCGAGCATATGGGATGACAGATCGAGGCCCACGATATCAACGCCGGCCCTGGCGGTTGGGATCAGGATGCGGCCCGTCCCGCAGCCGATCTCGAGAACCGGCCCCCCTGATGCTTGCGCCGCGTCGATCCAGAAGGCCGTGTCAGGGCGATCACGATACGGAACGATGTGGTCATACAGCTCCGCAACGAAAGGCTGCGCGTCGTATCCACCAGATCGGCTCATCGCTGACTCCTTGTTGGCTTCCGCGCCCGCACGTGCAGAAAGTAGGCCACGACCTGAGCGTCCTGTAAGTCAGGACACGCACGAACCACCTCATCGCTGGGGCGCGGCTCCTCGACCCTCTCCAGAACAAACCCGCTCTCAATCAGCAGGTTCAGCCACTGACTGAGGGTTCGGGTGAACAACGGGACGCTGAACCTCGGCAGTCCTGCTCTGACCTCCGGCGGCGCTGCGCTGAAGAGCCATTCTCTGACTTCCCCTTCGAGGTTGTGGAAGTAGTCCCCGACCTCGATGGCGTAGGTCACGCCGGCCTCGTCGCGCAAGTTGCGCCGGTGAGGGGTATCGTAGCAGGGATGTGTGATCGAGAACTGCAGGAAACCGCCGGGCTGTAGCACACGGTAGGCCTCGGCAAAAACACGAGCCGTCTCAGCGATGTCCATAAAGCTCATAAAGCCCGTAGCGAAGTCAAAGCTGGAGCTGGCGAAGGGCAACTCGACCGCACTGGCAGCGTGGTAGCTTATGCCTAACGGCTCCTGTTCCTCCGTGTGCCTGGCGTGGTGGACGAAGGTCTCCGCAATGTCGATGGCGGCCACTCGGGCCCCCCGTCCGGCCAACAGCCGAGTGTTGTGGCCCTCCCCACAGCCGATGTCCAGGCCCAGGAGACCCCCTACACCAGGAAGCATAGCGAAGAATGCCGGCGTGTTGAGGTAATCGCGGTAGACGTCATAGCCTGCCCGCGCGAGCTTGGTCCACGCATCGGCATTGCCGTCCCAGTAACGCCCGACTTTCCTGTGGTCCATTGCGACCTCACTCGTGGTCCAGCAATCCATAGATTGTAGGTCTCTTAGCTAGCGTCGTCAAAGGATTGGAACTTCAGGCGACTGATCCACGTCTGGACCATAGGGCATCCACTAGCACGTCTCCACAAGGGAGAGTCTCAGATGACATACAAGCTTCGACCAGGAAACCTGATCCTATTGTCCGCGCTCCTCGGCACGCTGGGCTGTGTACCAGGTCCCTCGGAGCCGCAGCTTCCCAGCGCCCGGGTGGTCATGGCACAATCCGATTTGGCGCGCGACACGGGCCCCTCAGTCAGCGACGCCGACCAAGCTGCCCTGAACGCCGGCAACCAGACCTTCGCCCTGGATCTCTACCGCCACCTGGCGGACCACACTGAGGGCAATCTGTTCCTCTCGCCGCACAGCATCTCCGTAGCCCTTGCGATGACCTACGCCGGCGCCCGCAGCACGACAGAGGCGGAGATGGCGGAGGCACTGCACTTCACCCTGCCCCAGGACCGGCTGCACGCCGCATTCAACCAGCTCGATCTCACGCTTAGCCGGCGTGGCGAGGGCGCCGAGGGCAAGGACGATGAGGGCTTTCGGCTGCATGTCGTCAACGCGCTCTGGGGCCAGCAGGACTATGAGTTCCTGGGCGCCTTCCTGGACACTCTGGCTGCAGAATACGGCGCGGGCATGCGTCTTGTTAACTTCGTTGCCGACGCCGAGGCCGTCCGGCAGACGATCAACGACTGGGTCAGCGAGCAGACCGAGGGGCGTATCAAGGACCTGATCCCACAAGGCGCACTCGATACGCTGACACGCCTGGTGCTCACCAACGCCATCTACTTCAACGCCGCGTGGGCCGAGCCCTTTGAAGAGCAAGCGACGCAGGACGGCGACTTCTTCCTCCTGGATGGGGGAACGGTGACGGTTCCTCTGATGCATCAGGTGGCTTCCTTCGGCTACAGCGGCGGAGCGGGCTATCAGGCCGTCGAGCTGCCCTACGATGGACGCGAGCTCTCGATGGTCATCCTGCTGCCGGACAGCGGCGCGTTCGAGACATTCGAGCAGGGCCTGGATCAGGCGCAACTCGTCGATATCCTTGACAACCTGACCTACCAGCAGATCGACCTGACGATGCCGCGCTTCGAGACGACCGCCAAGTTCAGCCTGACCGACGCGCTGTCGGCACTGGGGATGCCGGAGGCCTTCACCGAGGCGGCGGACTTCTCAGGCATGGATGGCACGAAGACCCTGATGATCTCCGACGTGATCCACCAGGCGTTCGTGAGCGTGGATGAGACAGGCACAGAGGCTGCCGCAGCCACAGCCATCATTATGGAGCTGACGTCGGCCCCGATGGAACCTCAGCCGGTCCGAATTGACCGGCCCTTCATCTACGTGATCCGCGATCTCGAGACCGGCGCCCTGCTGTTCGTCGGGCGCGTGCTCAATCCCGCAGAGTCGTAGCCCTTTCCATGCACCCTCGCAAGGGCTTCGCCCTTGCGAGGGTGCGGATCAATCCCGCTCCTCGCCCCTCACGTACCGCTCCATCCATGCCAGGATGCGGTTCATAACGTCCAACAGCAGTTTGGGCTCGGAGGGGACGTGCCCAGTGCGGGGGTAGACCACCATCCGGGTCGGGATCCCGCGCCGCTCAAGCGCATTGTAGAACTCATACCCCTGCCAGATGGGCACGCGCGCATCGTGTTCCCCGTGCAGGATCAAGGTCGGGGTCGTCACCCGGTCCGCGTGTGCAATGGGGGAGCGCTCGAGCAGCAGATCCTTCACCTCCCAGACTTCGCCACCGAAATGGCTTGCCACGAAGCCGCATCCCCGCGCCGATCACAGCCGCCCTGAAGCGCCCCGTCTGCGTGATCGTGGCGGCGGTCAGGTAGCCTCCGTAGCTCCAGCCGGTGATGCCCAGGCGCTCGGGGTCGGCAACGCCCAGGCTGATGACATGGTCAACACCCGTCAGTAGATCCTGCACATCCTTTCCGCCCCAATCGCGATAGTTGCCGCGGCGGAAGGCCCGGCCATATCCGGTGCTGCCGCGCACGTTGCAGCGCAGGATGGCATAGCCTCCTGAGGCAAACGCGGCGGCTGGGCCGAAGAAGGACTGCATGCCGATGAAGGCCTGGGTCCACGCATTAGCCGGCCCGCCATGCACGCTGACCAGGAGTGGGTAGCGCCTGCCTCGCTCATAGCCGACTGGGTAAGTCAGCAGTCCTTCGATCTCCAGCCCGTCCGCCGAGGCCCAGCGGATCACCTCCGTGCGCCCGATAGGGATCTCGCGAAGCTCGGCGTTCATCCGGCTTATCTGTATCGGGGCGATTCCTTCGAGCGGGGTGAGGAAGACCTCCGGGGGCTCTGCGGTCATTTGGACCGTGAACCCGAGGGCGCTTCGGGTTCTGTTCAGGCCGGGGTTCTCGATGCAGCCAGCCGGCTCGAAAAGCACCACAGTGGGACTGCCGTCCACCGGCAGCGCACACAATCGCGCGCGGGTGCCGTGGGTCTCCAGGAAATAGAGCGCCTTCCCGTCCGCCGACCAGCCGATCAGGTCGGGGCGGCGGTCAAACGTTTCCGCGAGGGCGCGTGCCGGCCCTCCTGCGAGGGGCAGCACGTGGACCACCGAGGACCATTCCCAGGCCGGGTCGTCATACACCTTGTATGCCAGCCACTGACCGTCAGGGGAGATGTGCGGATCCCACGTCACGGCCTCGTCGGGTCCTCCGATCGGCTCGATCGAGCCATTCTCCAGATTCAGGCGCGCCAGCCGCGTCGTAGGCCAGTCGTTGGGTCGAGGCGAGCGACTGTGGGCG
>JALOOJ010000184.1 GCA_025454475.1 Anaerolineae bacterium | reverse complement strand
ACCGCTACGGTCGTCGCACGACCCCCAGATCCCCAGGCTGCCCTGGGGATCTGGGGGTATAGGCTAATCGCGCTATGCCTGATCCGGGTTGATCGGGCTCATCCTCATCCTGAATCCGCTGTCCTCCAGCGGGTCGCCGTCGCACTCGCCGCTGCCTCGCATTCCGCCGCCCATTCCGCCGCCGCGCATACCGCCGCGGCCGCCTCGGAGTCCACCACCGCGCCCACCGAACGGCATGGTATCCGACAGTGCATCAGCCTGTTCCTGGGTGATAGCGCCGTCCGAGACCGCCTGTTGGACCGCTGCGCTATGGACTTCCTGGAGCTTCGTCTGGAATGCCTCGCGGTCCAGCCCAAGCTCGTCGAGCCATTCGCTCAGTGATTGCTCGCCAAGCTGGTCCACGCTGATGCCCAGTGCAGCTGCTGTTAGCGCCTCGCGGTCGAGATAGGGCTGAAGGGCCTCATGGGTGTGGTACTCGTCATACTGCTCTTGCGTGATCTGTCCGTCAGCGAGCGCCTGATCCAGGGCGCGGGTGCGAGCTGCCTCACGCGCGGCCTCCAGCTTCTCGACCGTGATCCCGAGCTCCTCAGCGACCAGTGCATCCTGATCGCCACCGAGCCTTCCGAACCACCCGCCGCCTCCGTGAGCACTCACGACGCCCGCGGTCAAGGCGAGCATCCCGCCCACCAGGGCCACGACGGCCAGGCGCGACAGCAGCCTGCCTTTGCCAAGTCTCTTGTTGACCATAGTGCTTCCTCCTGTACGTAGAATCTGGTTGTATTTGTCCGAGGCTATGCCTCTTGACACCTGTGACTATAGCCTCGCGATGTTAAGACATTGCGAAGAAGCCGTTGGCATAGTGTGTTGTTCTGGCTGATATCGGGGAGTACAATCGCTCTCGAGCAGCCTAAGCCGACGATGGGAAGAGGATTCTGCATCCCACGCTCAGATTCGTTAGCGAAAGGAGTTCCCCGTGAAGATCACTAACATCGAGACGTACCCCGTTTGGGGTGGGTTCCGCAACTTCCTGTTCGTCGTGGTGGATACCGACCAGGGCTATCACGGCGTGGGCGAAGCAGGCATAACCGGTCGCGAGCTTGCCATCATCGGCGCGATCGAGCATTACAAGCCGCTGTTGATCGGCGAGAACCCCTTCCGGATAGAGCATATCTGGCAGAAGCTGTTCCGCGGTGGGTTCTTCCCGGCGCAGCGCATCCTGACTTCAGCGATGGCGGCGATCGACATTGCGCTATGGGATATCAAGGGCAAGGCGCTGGGCGTGCCGATCTACGAACTCCTGGGCGGGCTGGCGCGCGACAAGGTGGTTTGCTACCCACACAACCGAGGCCACGCGACCGAAGTCGCACCGCTTGTCGATTCTTGCCTGCAGACCAAGGCTGAGGGTTGGAAGTTCGTACGGTTTGGGCTGCCGGAGGATGGGAAAGTCCTCGAGCCGCGCCAGGCGGTGCTGACGGCGATCAAGCAGCTCCACGCTGTGCGCGAGGCGGTGGGGGATGATATCGAGATCTGCTTTGATGTGCACACACGGCTGGATCTGCCTGACGCCGTGTGGCTTTGCCAAGAAGCTGAGGCTGTCCGGCCCTACTTTATGGAGGACCCGCTGCGCTCCGAGAACCCGGATTCCTTCAAGACACTGCGGATGCGCACGACGGTGCCGCTTGCGGCGGGTGAGCAGTTCAGCTCGAAGTGGGAGTTCAGGCAGTTGATCGAGGAGGAGTGGATCGACTATGCACGTATCGATCTGTGCATCGCCGGCGGCTTCACCGAGGCGCGGAAGATAGCGGGCTGGGCCGAGACGCACTACATCAAGCTGGCGGTCCACAACCCACTAGGTCCGGTCTCCTCGGCGGCGTGCCTGCAGCTCAACCTGGCCTCGCCGCTGGTCGGCGTGCAGGAGCAGCCGCGCAAGACCGGAACGGTGCTGACAGACGTCGTGCCCGTGCAGCCCAAGTGGGAGGACGGGTACCTGCTCCCGCCAAGCCTGCCCGGCCTGGGCGTGATCTTCGACCGCGAGGCGGCGAAGGCGCACCCCATGCAGATGACCGAGCTGCCGCATCTGCAGCGGCTGGATGGGTCGGTGACGAATTGGTAGGTAGGGGATCAGGATAGGGGACAAGGGATAGGGCATAGGGCGAGGAGGCCATGACGCCTGACGACTATGTAGCGATGCAGCTTCGGCTGGAGTGCATTGGGTTTGACGAGGACGGGCGTCTCATCCGTATCGCCGGCCCGGATCCGGATGATCTGGGGCGAGTGTACGCCTATCGCCACGGTGATGGATTCTGCCTCTATGTGCGCGCCGACATGCCCGCTGCGCTCTACCGTGCCCTCCAGGATCTGGGCGCTCAGGCGGCTTTCGAAGATGCCGCGGCAGTCCAGGCTATCCTAGCGCCCGATGTCCCCTGCGACGATGTGTCGCAGTGGCGAACCTACCGGCTTACGTCGCCGGATCCTGGGCTCCGGTCGGGCGTCATCACGCTGACGGAGGCGCATCAACCGCTGATGGATGCATACCATCCGGGCACGACGCTGGGTAAGTGGCCGATCTACGCCGTGGTGACCCAGGACCCCGGCGACGTGTCCGCGATCCGTGCGGCCTGTGTATCGGTTCGCGAGAATGACGAGACCGCCGAGAGCTACGTGTACACCGACCCAGCGTGGCGGGGTCGCGGCCTCGGGCGCCAGGTCACGGCGGCGTGGGGCGCAGGGGTGCTGGCCCGCGGGAAGGTGCCTTTCTACAGCTACCTGATGACCAACGAGGCGTCTGCTCGCCTTGTGCAGGGCCTGCCATCGGTCTACTGCTTCGACAGTGTGGTCTACAACTAGTGGTCTGTTAGGTAGGTGGTTGGGGTTCGTAGTAACGGCTTTGCCGTCAGAACCGCTGAGGCGGTTACTACGAACCAGATTACCTGAGACCAACCCGAGGCAAGCGCTATGGACGATTCTGCGGCACGCGTCTACTCGGCGAGGCTGGGGGCGATCTCGCCCGGGCAGTTCCAGCTAGCCCTCGACCGCTTTGGCCTCGGGCAGTTCGTCAGTGCTGAGCCGATCTTCGCCGGCAACTTCGGCCAGAACGTCTATCTGACCAGTACGGCGGGAGCCTATGTGCTCAGGGGAGCGCCCTTTGGGCCCGACCAATTCCTTCAGGAGCGGTATTTCACCGACCAGCTCCACGCGCACACCGGCGCGCCGGTGCCGTGGCCCTATCGCCTCGATCCCGCTATCGATATCTTTGGCTGGCCCTACGTGGTCATGCCCCGAATGCCGGGCATCCATCCCTACAATGCGCACGAGCGCGATCAGCTCAGTACTGAGGATCGGCTCGCGATCGCGCGGGCGATGGGAGAGACCCTCGCAGAGATGCAGCGACTGATCTCGGTCTGCGCGGGAAGGTACGATGCCGCGACCCAGGCGGTCCGCCCCTTTGCCCAGGCTTTCGGCGACTGGGTGATCGCGATGATCCGGGACTGCGTCGAGGAGGCCGCGCATCTCTCGGATGCCACCACCGACGGGGATCGCGCGTGGGTGGAGACCGTCATCGCGCGGAATCGCCGGGCGCTGGAGGTCCCGTTCGTGCCCTGTTTCGTGATGCAGGATTTCAAAGAAGACAACGCGGTTGCCGAGCGGGTTGCGGATACGTGGCGGATATCAGGCGTCTTCGACTATCAGGATGCGTACTTCGGCGACGGAGAAACGGATCTGGCGCGACCCGTCGCGATGTACTTCGAGGATGACCCAGGCCTGACACTCGCGCGGGCTTTTGTCCAGGCCTATGCTGAGCGTAAGGCGCTACGTCCTGGCTTCGCTGAGCGGTTCAAGGTCTACTCGCTGCTTGAACGCGTGCTCTGCTGGCAGTTCGGTCAGCGCCACGGTGTGTGGTGGAAGCCCGAGCTGTCACTCCAGGCGTGGGCGCGCCCATATATCGATCTGCAGGTGTTCGGGTCAGGGACGGTTGTGTAACGGGTACGTAGGGATCACATTCATCGCAGGGAGGGGGGCGCTATGCAGGGTTCGGCAAGCACAGCGGCGGGCGAGCCCGCGATCCTGACGCGGGATCTCACGAAGTCCTACGGGCGCGTACGCGCGCTGCAGGGGGTAGATCTCGAGGTGCGGCGGGGCGAGATTTTCGGTTTCCTGGGGCCCAACGGCGCCGGGAAGACGACGACGATCCGCTGCCTGCTCGATATGATCCGCCGTGACGGGGGCACCGTCCAGGTGCTCGGGCTGGATCCCCAAGTGGATCCGCTCGCAGTCCACGCGCGCACCGGGTACTTGCCCGGTGAGCTGCACCTCGATGAGAACCTGAGCGTGGAGAAGGCCCTACGGTTTCTGGGCGCCCTTCGCGGCGCCAAGGTGGACTGGGGGTACGTTCGCACCCTCGCCGAACGGCTCGATCTGGATTTCGGCACACCGATCAAGCAGCTCTCGAAGGGCAACAAGCAGAAGGTCGGCCTGATCCAGGCGTTCATGCACCAGCCGGAGCTGTTGTTGCTCGACGAGCCGACGTCGGGCCTCGATCCGCTGCTGCAGCAGGAGACGCTCAGGCTGGTGGAGCGCGCCCGGGCACAGGGCGCAACGGTCTTCTTCTCCTCGCATGTCCTCTCGGAGGTCCAGGAGATCGCCGATCGGGTGGGCATAATCCGTCAGGGCCGAGTGGTCGAGGTGGCTGAGACGGAAACACTGATCAAGCGATCGGTGCGGCGGGTGCGGCTCAGTTTTCGGGACGCCGTACCGGCTGCCGAACTGGCCATGATCCCCGGGGTGACGATCCTCTCCGAGGGGGAGGGTGGCTCGCTGCTGATCCAGGCCGAGGGTGAGATGGCCCCGCTGATCAAGGCTTTGGCGCGCTACCCGGTGGTCGAACTGGATACTGAGCGGCCCTCCCTGGAGGAGGTCTTCCTGGCGTACTACGCGGCGGAGGCGTGAGGGGCGATGGCGACGATCTTCAAGTACGCGATGCGGCGCTATCTGGGGCAGATCCTGGGCTGGGGTCTTGCCTTGGGACTGATCGCGCTCTATCTGATGGTGATCTACAAGCCGATGATCACGCAGCAGGCCGAGCTGCAGGGGCTGTTAGATGCCTATGGCGAGACGATGATGGCCTTTTTCGGCGGCAGTGCTGACTTCCTGTCGCCGGCAGGCTACCTGGATTTCACCTTCTTCTCCTACATCCCCGTGGTGGCGGGCATCTTCGCCGTGCTGATGGGGGCGGGGCTGCTGGCGGCGGATGAGGAGAAGGGCACGCTGGACCTAATCCTGGCCTATCCCGTAAGCCGCGCGGCGATCTACTGGGGGCGGTGCTTGGCCTTTTGCGCGGCGACAACCGCGATCCTGGCCTCCACCTGGGTCGGCTTCGCCGTCGGTCTACCGCTTGCCGGCTGGGAGGTGAGCGCTTTCGCACTGCTCCTGCCGCATCTTTCCCTCCTAGTGATTCTGCTCGCCTATGGGGCGCTGGCGCTGCTGTTGAGCATGGTGCTGCCCTCGCGGGCCGTCGCTGCCAGCGTCGCCGGCGGGCTGCTGGTCCTCAGCTACATGGTGAACTCGCTCGCGCGCGTCAGCGAACGCCTCGAAGCGCTAGACAGGTTGTCGCCGCTGAGGTACTACCAGGGTGGGCGGGCCCTCTCGGGTCTGGATGGGCTGCCTCTCCTCGGGTTGCTCATCATATCGGCGGGGCTGGCGGCGCTGGCTTGGTGGCGCTTCGAGCGACGAGACATCCGCGTCAGCGGCGAGGGAAGCTGGAACCGGCTGTGGTCCTGAGCTACCCTCGCTTGACAGCCCTGACCAGCGAGGCCACGGGCTTCCCGTACGTCTCGGCTACGGCGCCCTGTGGACCAACCCAGGTGTCGATGAGCGGCACCGGTCGGTGCGTCTGACATCCAAGGTCGGTCAGCCACCCAACGTATGCATCCACCGTGGCCGGATACAGCCTCACCATGCGATCCCCGAAGTCAAGCCATGGGCCGCCGTGGTCGATCGAGAGCACGACTACGCCGCCGAGACGAAGCGATGTGACGATGGCCTGCAGTGCGTGCCTCTTGTCCGCGATATGCATCAGGGTGAGCACGCTGTAGGCAGCATCATAGGCTGCCGGTCGGGCAAACGCTTCGGCGTCAGCGAGCAGGAGTTCTGCATTTGGGAATCCGCCGAGGTTCAGTCGGGCTCGCTCGATTGTCTTGGGCGACAGGTCGATGCCGGTAAAGCTCAGACACCCGCGCTGCAAAGCCTGCCGGGCCAGCCGGCCGGTACCCACGCCCACCTCCAGCACGGCTTTACCCGTAAGGTCGCCGAGCATCTCGAAGAACTGCGGCCCATCCCAGCGCGCCATGTAGCTCTGCAGCCAAGGGGTATCCTCACAAGGGTCGTTCCCTTCGTCGATGAGACGCTCGTAGTGCTCCAGCGCTGTGACGACGGGGGTCGGTCTCATGAATGGGCCAGTGCTTTGGCTCACATCGACCAGAGGCGCACACCCTCCCAGGCGAGGCGCTGCTCGCGGCCGGGATCGAGCTCGACACGACACTCGTTGTCCAGGATCATCGTCGCCCGCTCGTCCAGCGTGTAGGCGGGCCACGGCGTGAGATCCGTATGCTCGGGCATGCCGCTGCGCGCGAAAGCGATCCACGCCTGGCTCACCTTGCGCGCCAACGCGTGCGCTTCCGGCAGATCGCCCGTCATCCCCGCCGCGCGGGAGACGTTGTCGAAGACAAAGGGCACATCCAGGGAGTGGGTGGCTCGTAGGCTGCCTCCAAGCGCCGGCGACTCCCAGGCGAAAAGATACATGAAGACCGGCGCCGGAGCGGCGGCAGCCTGGCGTTCAGCGATCTGGATGGAGCCCATCCGCATTGTGGTGTCACTGGCCATAGTTGCGAAGCGCACGTTAGTGGGGGTGCCGGGGTCGGCATAGGCGTTGAGGATTCGGCGCACCGATCTTCCTGCGAAGATCGGTGCCGCGATCCGGAGGGCCAGCGGCGAGAGCAGGCTCTCGCGACTGAATGGACTGAGGAAGGGGATGTTACCTACAAACAGGGTGGCCTCGTCCTTGGTGGTCCCGATCATCAGCGGGATGTGCGCTGACATCTCCGGTGCGGTCGGTTCGAAAGGCGCGCGTGGGAGAATCGCACCATCGACCGCGGGCTCCAAGATGTAGTAGGGATTGCGGCGGGTGACGGCGCTGTGTGCGGCGATCAAGCGTTCCACGGGCATCTCGTGCAGGACACGGCTATTCCGACGCGACACGCCCAGCCGCCTCAGGACGGCTTTTGCGTACCTGGTCGCTTTGTCCAGTGGACACATATGGACACCCGGGCCGCTCTGGATGATCGCCTTGTGGAATAGCCCTTGCGCACCAGGGTCCGGATCGCCGCCGAATGCTTCGATATTGGCGCGCAGCCAGCGGAGGGCCGCGACCAGGTCGAGCATTCCGGCACATCCTGAGGCCGCGTACTCAGGGCCAAGGGAATCTGCCAGGTACATGTACCCTAGGGGCCCGAGCCGGTGGTTGGCGGAGACCACCACGACATCGCCGCCTCGCGCCAGTGCTGTCCCATCGGACCAGCCTCCCGACCCCGATCCAACCGTGAAGCCGCCCCCGTGGCACCAGAACAGCACGGGGCGCCTGGCACCATCGGCACTGGGGGTCCAGACGTTGAGCACCAGACAGTCCTCGCTTTCGGGCAGCGGCTCGCCCGTTCCGAAGAGCGCGGAGATCTCCGGGGTGATATTGAACGCATTGCCCTTGGGCTGGGGCGCGCTCGGACCGTAGTGCAGAGCATCACGGACCCCGGCCCACGGTTCGGGCGGTGTGGGCGGCATAAAGCGCCGCGCCCCACCCGTGGGCGCACCGTAAGGGATCCCTCTGAAGGTCGCGACGCCGTCGATGATTGCACCGCGCACCTTTCCCGCTGCTGTCTCTATAGTGACGTCGGCCATGTGTCAGCTCCTTTGGGCGTTGTCGATCCCGGCAACACCGGCACCTGCGCGTCGGACTCCGCGGCGAGCTTGCTGATCTGTGACCTGTCCCAACGTTCGCCCACGTTGCGCCCCCCCCCGATCGTAGGGCGAAGTTGCACTTCGCTCATCACCACAAGCATAGGCCGCCTGGGTTCGAGGCCTGCAGCCGCAGGGCGGGCCGCGTTTCGACCTGGACTCGATACCCATAGGCGAAGCACAACTTCGCCCTGCGCGGACCTAGTCGATCTTCTTCAGATAGAGCACCGCGTCGCCGGTGTAGGGCGCTGCCGTGACCGCATAGTCGCCGCCGGCAAGCGGATGCGCACCCGGGATGGTGCGACCTACCTGTGGAAGGAACCATTCCACGGCGTAGGGTCCCTCGCCGCCCCGAAGGTTGAGCGTCACGCTTCCGCCTTCGGGCAGGTAAACCAGATACTCCTGTCCGACGTTGGCCAGGCAGTAGCGGGTCGAGGCCAGCGCCGGCTGCGGCGTCATTGCCGCCAGGTCCATCCGCTCGGCGTAGCGCCGTGTGTCGCCCATCGCGCGGCGTGTGGGTTCCCAGTCCGGGTAATCCCGCTGATCCTTGCTGATCCCGCCGACGAAGGTCCAGGGAGTCACCTGTGGATCGGACTCGATGTACAGCGGCCACCATGGGTCCATAAAGATCGGATTCAGGCCACGCAGGAAGCTCTTCCAGACCCACATCGGGTTCCCGCCGTGTCCCCAGATGTGGTCAGTGTCGTTGAGCACGACCCTGCGCCCGTCAGCGGCGGGCGGGTCATTCTGGTAGTCTTCGAGGACCGCCGCCCCGGGGATCCACCAGCCCGCTGGCTCGTTAGCCGGCGAGACCCACTCCGCCGGGCTGTTGAACAGCTCGCCGTTGTACTGCTTTGGCCTGAAGCGGTAGGTCATCCCCACGGGGTGCTGCTTGGCCTTGGTGCGCTCGATGCGGTGGACGAGGTCGATCATATGGATCTGCCACACGGTCGCACCGCCCTCGTTGATGATCTCGTAGAGCACGTTGTCCAGGTCGTTAACAGTGTCGACCACCTTCTGGACGTAGGCTTCCTGGTGAGCCAGGACATCCGGAAGCATCATGCTGTGCAGGCAAGGGTGCTCATCATCATCTTCGGCCGTGTAGGGCACATCGATGCCATTGACGTTGTTGGCGGTGTTGAACGGGTGCACTGGCCAGGGATCACCGACCTCGGCGTTGGTCCGGTGCAGGCTCCAACCCTGGAAGAGCATCACGGCGCAGTAGATGCCTCGGACTCCGGCCGCGATGATCCGCTCGCGCATCCGTGCGAAGTAGCCTTCGTCGAACATGGTCAGATCGAACTTCAGCTTGCCGTCGGTCGCGAGGCCGGGGCCTATCCGCGCCCAAGGCAGCGGATCGAAGACGATGGGCGCCTCGGTCCAGGAGGCGCGCTCGGGATGCTCGAACATCCAGAAGCGCATGAAGTTGTGGCCATGCCGCTGCATGAAGTTGAGGTATTCGTTGTAGGGGAAGGGGGGACCGCCGGGAAGCCCGATGTCCTGCAAGTTGGCCCAGGTGTGCGAGCCAGTGAGATAGATGGCCTTGCCACTGCCATCCGTGAAGTACCGCGGGTTGGTGGGGTGGACTCGCAACGGGCCGTTGAACAGCGCGGGTTCGCTCATATGCGCCTCCATCATGCGATCGACCTGACTATACCCTAGCGGACGCCGTTTGCTAGCACCCACGCGGCGGTGCTGCGAAGCTGTGCGCGTGCAGAAGGGCGCCGTCCCGCCTGTGCAGCAGGGAGCGGCGCCCCAAGAGACGCCGTGCGTGGCCGAGGGTTACCGCTCGGTCTGCAGTGAGGCGACGATCTGGTCGGCTAACGTCTGGACCTCCGCAGACAGGCCAGGATCCTCCATCGGATTCCCGGCGTAGTTCAGCCCCATCCAGAACACCAGCTCGCCTCGAACTACCTCCCCGGTGCCACCATACAGCACGCCGAAGTCCTTGCCCTCGGCAACCAGGGCCTGGCGCACCAGGTCCTCGCCCAGGAAGGGCACGCTGCCGCGATCCACGATGTCACCGGCGCCCAGCCCAGTTGGCGTGATCTGCTGATCCTCAGACGCAGCCCTGAATGCGATGTGCAGAGTGGCCATAGGCTCCTGGGGATGGGTCAGCGTCACGCGGTGCCGATACATCGTGTCGTCCGGATTCGTGACCTCCTCCAGTAACCAGTCCAGCGGGAAGCGGAAACTGAACCCGTAGGTCATGTTCTTGTAGCTCTGCCAGTCGGCATAGTCAAAGGCCTGCAGTGCCGCGATGCCGGGCAGGTAGATTGTGGTAGCGCCAGCGCTCTCCTCGGTCTCCGCGTCGGTTCCCGGGCTGACCTCGGCGGGTGCGCATTCACCGCGAAAGTAGGCCCACTCATCACACTCGCCGCCATCGGCAAAGACGCAGAAACCGACTTGGCCCCCGGATTCGTCGGTACGGATATCGACCGTCCCGCCCTGCTCCTCGCAGAACACGGAGGCCGGGTTGGGCATGCCAGTCTCGCCGGCTGCGCCTGGCGCGCACTCACCGCGAGAGAAGGCCCACTCTTCGCACTCACTGCCGTCCGCGAAGACGCAGAACCCGACTTGGGCCCCGGTCTCGTCTGTACGAATGTCGACAGTACCGCCTTGCTCCTCGCAATGCACGGAAGCAGGGTTGGGCAAGGCGGCGCTCGTCTCCTCATCAGGAGCCAGCCCGTCGACGGGTACCATCGGCGAGAGCGATCTTGAACATGCCGCGAGCAATGACATCGAAATAAGGAGCAGCACACCGGTGATTCTGATTCTCATACCATACCTCCCAGACCTAATGGGGATCTATCCTCATGCAGTATGACGCATCTCAGCGCATGGTAGTTCCACTGCACGTAGGAGGCAAACGAAGACTGGCTATGGGGCCAGGCGGTGACTCTGGTGATCCGGTGGGGAGGTGGGAACCGCGCTAGGCAGCTACTGGCTCTGGTTCCCTCCGTCTGCGTGCAGCGTGGCCCTGGTGGAGCCGCAGGAAGATGACTGCGCTGAGGATCAGCACGCCACCGATGGCTTGTGTTATCGTCAGCGTCTCGCCCAACAGAAAGTAGGCTGTGACCGCTGTGAAAGTCGGCTCCAGGGTCACGATGAGGTTGGTGATGCTTGAGGGGAGATAGACCAGGCTGACGTTGTAAAGCCCAAATCCAACAACGGTTGGTCCCGCGGCCAAGAGGAAGAGCAATCCCCATCCGGGCAGGCTATTCCCAAGCCAGAACAGATTGGCCGGTCTCGATGTCCCGCCCGGCAGCGTCACCGGCAGCAGTGCCACGAGAAGCAACACCGCGGCGGCGAAGGCAAACGTGTAGACGAGGGACGTCCAGGGACTGAGGCCGCGCTGCGATGCCGAGCGCCCCATCAGGCTGTACCCGGCATAGGTCAGGCCGGAGAGCACGCCCGTCAGAATGCCCAGTGGGTTCATACGCCAGGCCGACGGGTCGAGGGCGTCGGCGACGAGTACGCAGCCCGACAGGCTCAGCGCCACAGCCACGATCTTTGCCCAGTCAAGGTCTTCCTTCAGGAGCCACCACCCCAGCAGCGCTGTGAATGCCGCCGAGCAGTAGGCGAGCACCGTCGCAACTGCCGCGCCGTTGTAGGCCACCGACAGCGTCCACATCGCGTTGAAGGTCGCGAGTACAATGCCGTAGACTCCCAGGAAAAGCACCTGTCGCCGTGTCACCCGCAACAGCCCGGGCTTGAGAATGATCAGAATCGGCAGAAGCGTGAGGACCGTGAAAACGTCACGCCAGAATGCCAGTACCAGCGCCGGCATGGCGTAGGTGACGGTCAGGTGGCGGATGAAGATCGCTGTTGTCGACAGAACCGCGGCTGCGCCAAGGGCAGCCGCGTAGCCGCGAGCAAGGTCAGAAGGGGCAGGCCGGGTCATGGTCTACTCATCGCGAGTATGCTGGAATCCAGATACAGAAGCCGGCTTCCGGTATCTGTATTCCTGACTCCGGATTCCGCATTCTCGGTTCCCGCCTTTTCGCCTTGTCGCTCATTCGCTGCCTCGCTCCACTGGCAGCCAGAACTCGCAATAGGGTTGGCCATCGGGCGAGGGAGGATAGACCTCCATCTCGGGCGCGTGGGCGTGCACAAGGCCGGAGGCGGGAAGCCACTCTATGAAGGCATACATCTCGGCGGCGACGAGGGCCTCGGGCACCGGCCCGTGAGCTTCGAAGATTGCCCAACGGCACGCGGGGATGGAGATGCGCACAAGGTCGTGGGGATCAGAATCCCGCGGATCGGAATCCCGCGGATCGGAATCCGGGGGTGCCTCGACTGCAACCATGAAGGTGAACTCGCGAAGGGCGGGATTGGCCTCAACGCGAGAGACACCCAGGACGTGGGCCTGCGTGTGCGGCCCCGGGGCCATCCCGGTCAGCGCCTGGAAGCGGTCGAACGTGCCGTCATCCTTGCACTGCTGCCAGAAGCGCCCGAACTGCGCATTGTCCGGGCCGCTGATCCACGTGCTGCG
>JALOOJ010000040.1 GCA_025454475.1 Anaerolineae bacterium | reverse complement strand
GCGCATACTCCGATTCTCCGGCTATGGCGCGCCATCCGTGTAGCAGCAGGTAGTAGCCCGGTGGGTGGATGTCCCCAGCAGCGCCGTCGATGATGAGCCGGATGGGCCGTTCAACGAGGCGCGCCGTGTTGCCCTCGTCGTTCCAGAAAGACTGGGTGCCCAGGTTATAGAAGCGCAGGCACGATGCCAACAACAAGATCAGGAGGAGCGGGGCCCGGAGCGCAAAGCGATGCATCCGCGACCTCCGGTCGCTGTTATCGGCCATATTGCGCAGACTCAGGACCATGTTTCGCGTCCAACGCCCGCCATATCCGGGGCTCGGGTATAGCGCCACGGCGAACGACGACCGGAGTGTCCGGCACACAGTCCACGATGGTGGAAGGCAGCCCGTAGGGGCAAGTGCCGCCATCGAGGAGCAACGAGACGTCCGCCGTGAAGAGGACTCCCGCCTCCTGCGCGGTTATCGCCGGTGGATAGCCGGGCCGGATGGCCCCGGACACCAGCATATAGCCTCCTACCGCCGCGAGCAGCGGCATCAATGCCGGGAAGTCGGGAACGCGGACCGCGATCGGCGTCGCCCGAGCGTAGGCGGGAAGATCGGCAGCCGGGGGCAGAATCAGCGTGAGCGGCCCGGGCCAGAAGCGATGGGCAAGGCGCCAGGCCGCGGTGCTGGGCCGTGTCAGCCGTGCCATATCGCTCTCGTTCGCGATGAGGAGGGGTAGCGCGGGCTCAGGCTCGCGCCCCCGGGCTTCATAGAGGCGCTGAACGGTGGCCTCGTCGGCCAATGTCGAGGCGATGCCATAGATCGTGTCCGTGGGCACGATCACGAGCCGCCCGGCGCGCATCAGAACTGCGGCCTGCGCGACGGCCTCCTGGCTGCGGATTGGCATGATAGGAGCCGTCAGGTTTTGCGTTCCCCCGATTCGTTGCTCGACGTTAGGATATACCGTTCCAGGACCGCGGCTGCACCATCCTCCTGCAATGACGGCGCGATCCAGTTAGACACCGCCTTGGCGGCCGGAACGGCATTGCCCATCGCCACGCCGATTCCGGCCCACTGGATCATAGTCAGGTCATTCTGTTGATCTCCTACAGCCAGCACAGCCTCTTGGCGAATACCCAGCGATCCGGCTAGCCATGCCAGCGCCTGCCCCTTGTTCACAT
Organism: Anaerolineae bacterium; assembly: GCA_025454475.1. Lineage (GTDB taxonomy): Bacteria > Chloroflexota > Anaerolineae > B4-G1 > SLSP01 > PWVB01. Next base: position 23,539 of record JALOOJ010000040.1, on the reverse strand, counting down.
GACGTGGAACGACCTCGATGAAATTGGCATGCGATTGGACCACGTCGGCAGCAACCCCAAAGTGACCACTGAGTGCATTGCCCATCGCCGGAATGAGCTCCGGCTCAGCGATGAACAGCACCTTGTCCGGCTGGTGAGTGAGCAACACTGCCGCCAAATCGGGCGCCTCGCCGGGATCGGGTCCCAGAAAAGTCTCGTAGTAGCTCAACGGACGGCGCAGCTTATCGACGAAGAGCTTTCCGTCGGCGTAGAGGATTGTGTGCCAACCCATAGCATGCCCCAGTGCAATGGCCTCGCGGGCCAGCGCGTCAGGCAGTGTGATCCGGTGCAGGACCTCGCTGGGCGACGCCTCGGTGCCAAGTCCCTGGATCCACCCGCCCTGGTAACAGATTAGCGGCGTGTGCAGGCCAAGGCTGTGGGCAAACGGCGCGGTGGCAGTGAACATCCGGCCTGTGGCCAGGGTGATCAGAACTCCACGCTGTACCGTGCGCGTGATGGCATTCCTGACCTTGGGGCTGATCACCAGATCCGCCCCCATCAGGGTGCCATCGAGGTCAAAGGCGACGAGTTGGATCATCGGGAGGGAATGAGAGAATCAGCGAATGAGCGAGAAAGCGAATAGGCGGGTCAGGAATCGATAGACGGCATCCAGCATCTCGCTGGCCGTGTGCTACCAGCTCATTGCATCAGCAGAATCGCGACGACGGCGGCACAGAGGCTGGCTATGATCGCCACGTGCCCGCTCCAGAGGAAGTAGGCAATGGGGCGCTCCCTGCGGTAGAACACAAAGCCCAGGGCCGTGTCCAACACCGCAAAGATGGCGCCAACGAGAACGACGTAGAAGATGCGCGCCGCCCGGGTGACCAACAACGGCTCTCCCGTGGCGGTGACGCGCAGCACGACTTCCGGCGGAAGGTAGGGGTAGCGCCAACAGATAATCCCCATCAGGAGGATCAACAGCCCGAAGCCGGTCAGCAGCATACCTAGCGCCCACCGGTCTTGCCAAATCGGCCAGTCAAGGAACTTCGGGTGGGTTGCCCGCTCCTCGACCTCCTGGGTGGGGCCCATCTCCAGGCGCTCGCGGAGCGCGGTCAGAAACGCTTCCAGGTCTGCAGGCGATATTGCGTAGGCTACGGCATCGGTGCGCAGGACGACCTGTTTTTTGGGGCCACCGGCGGCGTAGAAAAGGACAGGGTCGAGCGTCACACCCTCAGCGGATCCGTTATCGCCGGAATCTGCGATCGTTGCACGGCCCAGGGCTACCGCATAGCCAGGCCAACGGAGTCCGAGCCGGGTATGGGGTTGTTGCAGTTTGGTGCCGGCAATGACCTCACGCACTGAGCCCATCGGGATCTGATGCTCAACCGGACCCCAGCGGATCACCAGGGCGTTGCGGTCCAGCTCGTAGCTGGCGTTGACCAGTCCCCAAAGCTGGTAGAGGATGCGAACGGCAAGACCAAGCGTGAGGCTCGCGCCGATCGCCAGCAAGAAGACCCAGATTGAGAGCGGCCTCACCAGTGCTGCAACAACGAGGCCGACGGTTGCTGCGATGCAGACGACCGCAAGGGACAGGCCGATGAGCCACCCCTTGCGGATATCCAGGCGCCACGCGTTGTCCATGCGGTCAGGGGCGTCGGAACCGGTCAGGACCGGATGGCTTGGCGATCGGAACCGTAGTTCGTGTCATACTATAGGTCCTGGCGGGACTCAAGTGCACGTGACAACGTGACAGCGTCGGCGTATTCGAGGTCTCCGCCCACGGGCAGCCCGCGGCCCAGGCGCGTTACGCGTACGCCGAGGGGCTTCAATCGCTGAACCAGGTAGGCTGCAGTGTAGTCGCCTTCGCTGGTAGGGTTGGTGGCAAGGATGATCTCGCGGATCGCGCCCTCGCGTACTCGTTTCTCTAGTTCGGCGATGCGCAGGTCCTCGGCGAAGATGCCTTCCAACGGCGACAGGGCTCCGTGCAGGACGTGGTAGACGCCGTGGTAGTTGTCGGTGCGCTCGAGCGAGAGCAGGTCCATCGGCTCCTCAATGACACACACTAACTGCTGATCGCGGAGCTGATCGGCGCAGATTGGGCAGGGATCAGCCTCCGTGACGTTGTAGCATGTCGAGCAGAAGTGGGTGTTGTTGACCAGACCCTGAAGTGCTTCCGCCAACCGCAAAGCGAGCTCGGACTTGCCGCGGAGCAAGAAGAAGGCGAGGCGTGACGCGGTCTTGGGGCCAATGCCCGGCAACTCCGCGAAAGTCTCGATCAACTGCGTGACGGAAGGGGGTACGGCTGCGGTTGTCATGGGCTGGGGGTCCTGAACAGTATCCGCTTACGGGTCAGAGCCCGGGGATGCCCAGTCCGCCCGTCAAGGCCGACATTCGATCGGCTACCATAGCCTGTGCTTTTTGGATCCCCTCATTCACAGCTGTCAGCACCAGATCCTGCAGCATCTCGACATCCTCAGGGTCGATGACCTCGGGCTTGATGACGATGCTCTGAACCTCGAGGGCGCCATTGATAGCCAACGAGACCATGCCACCGCCGGAAGTGACCTCGATGATCTGCTTGTGCGCCTCTTCTTGGATGGTCTCCATCTGTGACTGCATCTGTTGAACCTGGCGCATCAGGTCCTTGGGGTTCATCTGTGGTCCTCGTGCAAAACCGCCGCTCCGTCTGGACATGGTCTCTCCTTGGGCTTGTTGATGCGATCGGAACCGATCGTGGGATCTGGGCTCAGTCGTTGCGCCGGGGCACCGCGCCGAGCTCCTGTTGTGCGCGCCGGACCAGCTCGTCCTCTTCTATGGGTATCGCCGCCGGCTTGGTTGTCCCACGCGGCTTGGTCTTGGGCGCTTGCCACTCTTGCGCCATAACGCAGCGAAGCCTCACCTTCTGGCCGAACGTCTGGCTTAGGTAGTCCTCCACCTTGCGCGCGTTGGCTTCCTGAGCCACGCGCTCGCAGTGGAACGCGTGCTGAAACAGTAACACCAAGTGTCCGTCCTGGTCGACCCCGCCGACCGAGGCGTCGCGCAGGAGCGCCCCTAAGTGTACAGGTTGAACCTGCTTGACTATCTCGAGCCAGTTGGCCTTCGCAGTGTCAACCATCCCCGAATCAGCTGCAAGGGCGCCATCGCCAGGCACAGAAGCGGGATCACCAACGGGCTCGACCTCGAGCGGCGGTATCGCCGGCGCTTCCCGTACCTTATTCGGTCGGCTGTCGGCATTCGTGTCTGCGCCGGCGGCAGTTGTGATCGGAGATTGGGCGAGCCGCTTGGATGCAGGCGAGTCGCCCGCGGGCCGCAATGCGGGGACGGTATCGGGCATCGCTGCGTGCGCGGCGTCGAGCCTGGTCATCTTGGACGGGGGGCTAGGCGCGCTGACCTGGGCGGGCTTTGTCGCCGCCGGCGACTGGGACGTCGGCGACTGCGACGCTTGGCCCGGCTGCAGGGCTGCCGGCTTCAGAGCCGCTTCGACAAAGGCAAGCTCCAAGGGTAGCTGCGGTTGCCAGCCGGTGCGCTGCCTGGCGGCCACATCGCTGAAACAGCGTACCGCAGCGACCAGGCGGTCGGGATCAGCCTTTAGTGCCATCTCGTCGAAGAGCGGACGTTCCTCGGTGGTCGGATCGGTCCATGTCTGGCCCGCACCCAGTCTAATGAGCAACAGCCCGCGCAGGGCGTCGGCGGCCTGTCGGGCTAACTGCCGTGGGTCGGCGCCGCCATCAATCGCGCGGTTGATCACCCCGAGGCCCTCGCTGAGGTCGCGGTCCACCCAAGCTGCGAGCAGCGATCGAACAACCTCGCGCCGCTCCGCGCCAAGCATGAGACGCACGTAGTCGGCTGTAATCGAATCACCTCCCGACAGTTGGTCGAGGAGGCTGATGGCGTCGCGCATACTACCGGTAGCCGCACGGGCAATCAGTTCGAGCGCCTCAGGCTCCGTTGCGACACCCTCGGCGGTTGCGATGACTCCGAGCCGATCGACCAGTGCGCCCAAAGGGATGCGCCGGAACTCAAACCGTTGGCAGCGTGACAGGATAGTCTCGGGGATCTTGTGAACCTCGGTCGTCGCCAGGACGAAGATTACATGCGGAGGGGGTTCCTCAAGTGTTTTCAGCAGCGCATTGAAGGCCGCTGTCGATAGCATATGGACCTCATCGACGACGTAGACCTTGTAGGTGGCCTGTGCCGGCCGATAGCCAACCTTCTCTAGCAAATCGCGGATGTTGTCCACACCGGTATTGGAGGCTGCATCGATCTCGACAAGATCCATCAGCCGTCCATCGTTGACCGCTTGGCAGATCTCACACCGGTTGCAGGGACGCTCGTCGAGGGGTGCCAGGCAGTTGACGGCCTTGGCGATGAGACGTGCTGTGGTCGTCTTGCCCGTTCCGCGCGGACCAGCCAGCAGATAGGCGTGGTGAATATGTTCGGTGCGTAGCGCGTGCCGCAGCGTCTGGACGATGTGCTCCTGCCCGACGACGTCGTCAAACGTCTGGGGACGCCATCTGCGGTAAAGGGCTTGCGCCATCGATGCCTCCTATGAGATCGAAGTCAGTCTATCATGGATGGCGTGCGAAGCAAGCAGATGGGAGCCGTCACGTCGGGCGACGCAGACCATCGCTAGCCGTAGAAGCCTTGCGATGGTGATTGTATGGATTTCCAAGAGGTTCAGGCGCAGTGAGCGCGAGACAGCAAGAACCGGGGGTGTCCAATGGCCCCCGGTTCTTGCAGAAGGAGGAGAATCACTGAGTTAAGCCCCCGACCCCGTGACTTTATGATAAACCAATCTCATACCAACAGCTTGACGCGAATCTGACGTTTGCCTGACGTTACCTAACCTACTGCCTGCTTGTCGGTCGTCTCAACGTACGGCGCGCGGGCGCACCTGTGTTCGCGTCTGCGACCGCAGTTGGCCACACCCGGCGCTGATATCCGTGCCGCGCCGCAGCCGCAGTGTGTGGGGGATGTGCTTATGCTCGAGAATCGTGGCAAAAGCTGTGGTCCGCTCGGGGGATGATGGCTGGCCCGGGTAGCCATCGGTAGGGTTGAGGGCGATCAGGTTGACGTGCGCCAGCATCCCCGCGATGCGCGCAGCCAGCGCGGAGGCCTGCTCGGGTGTATCATTCACACCATCGATCAGGACCCATTCGAAGGTGACCTGACGGTTGGTCTTTTCGATGTACTCCTGGACCGCCTTGAAGAGGTTGTCAAGGCCATAGCGCTTATTGATGGGCATCAACGCGCTGCGCACTTCGTCGGTGGCGGCGTGCAGTGAGACTGCAAGGTTCACCTGGATGTCCTCGGCGGTGAATCGCCGGATGCCGGGGACGACGCCTGCGGTCGACACCGTGATCCTCCGCTGACCCATTTGCAGCCCATCGGGGTGCATCAGGCGATAGATCGCTGCAAGAGTGTTGTCGTAGTTCAGGAAGGGCTCCCCCATCCCCATGAACACCACGTTCGTCAGTCGCTGCTGTTGCGCCTGGAGTTCGCGCTCGAGGTGCAGGACCTGTGCCACGATCTCGCCACTGGTGAGGTTGCGGCGAAACCCCATCTGTCCGGTGGCACAGAACTGACAGCCTACGGCACACCCAATCTGGGTGGAAACGCAGGCGGTCTTGCGGTCGATGTAGCGCATCAGCACGACCTCGACCTGCTCGCCGTCAGCCATCGACAGCAGGTCCTTTCGGGTCTCGCCGTCGATCGATTCCTGGGCGGCGATAACGGCAGGGACCGCGAGGCGAGCTCTCTCCTCCAGCTTCGTCCGCAATGCCTTCGAGAGCGAGGTCATCTGGGAGATCTCCGAAGCCAGCTGTTTGTAGAGCCAAGCCCAGATCTGTTTGGCCCGGTAGCGGGACTCCCCAAGCGTCTCGACCAGAGTCTCGAGACCAGCGAGGTCGAGGTCATATAGGTTTGGTTTCGTCTCAGCCATCAGTAACCCTCTTTTCTGATCGAGACTCGGTGAGCCGCCACGCACGTACCAAGGCGGGTAGGTCGTCGAACACAGCGGTGGGGCGAATCGGTGACTCCGACAGCTCATCGCGCTGGGAGATCCCGGTCAGAACGAGCGCCGTGGGTAGCCCGAGCCGGATGCCGCCGAGGATGTCAGTGTCGAGGCGATCGCCGATTACGAGTGTCTCATTGGCCGCCGTGCCCATCTGCTGCAGCGCCTGTTGGTAGAGCAGGGGCGCGGGCTTGCCGACAACGGTCGCCTTGATGCCCGTCGCGGCCTCGAGGGCCGCGATCTGGGCCCCGTTGCCCGGCGCCAGTGCATCTTCCAGCGGAAATGTGAGGTCGGGGTTGGTCGCGACAAGGGGCGCGCCGGCAAGGATGTGCCGCGTCGCTGTGGCGAGCTTGCGCCAGGTAAGCTCGCGATCCCAGCCCATCACGACGAAGTCCACCGTCTGGGTGCCGTCGTCAGCTGCGAGCCCGCTCATCCGCAACGCTTCCATCACGCCCGATCCGCCGAGGGCATAGACGGCAGCCCCCGGCTTCTTCTCGGCCACGTAATGCGCCGTGGCTACGGCGGAGCTAAGTATGTGATCCTCGGTTGTGACGACGCCCATACCTGCCAGCTTGGCCACATACTGGGCTGGCGTGTGGCTGGAGTTGTTCGTGACCATCACGTGCTCCAGTCCAAGGTCGCGAATGAGGGCGAAGAAGTTCATGAGTCCGGGCAAGGGACTCGTACCCCGCCAGAGAACCCCATCCATATCGCAGATCAGGCCGCGGATCTCGCCCAGATCTAGATCCTGTTGCCCCGATGAAGCAGACACGCGCAGTGTCTCGAAAGCCTCCGGTGTGTCCACGTCGGACAGCAGCCGTTCATCTGTCACCCGGAGCGTCGCGATGCGGTCCGCGTGATGGGCGAAGAGCGCCCTCCCGCCGACGTCACCTGACAGGGCCGCCAGCTCGGAGAAGAACTCCCTGGCGAAGAGGACTGGTGTGCCGCGCTGGCCCTCAGGCGTCTGGGGGACGACGATGCCTGCTCCGGTTGTCTGCCACGTCTCGACAAAGCGCTGCAGGAGCCGGGGGCTGATCAGCGGCTGGTCGACAGGAATGAAAAGCGCTGCCTCGACCTTGGGCTGCAGCGCCGCGATGGCGACATTGAGGCTGCTGCTGAGCCCGGTCTCCCAGCGGTAGTTGTGGACGATCCAAAAGGGACGAGAGGCCAGCAGCGGCGCCACTGACTCCGCAGCGGAGCCGATCACGACAACCACAGGGTCTAGCCCGGCAGACCAGGCGATATCGGCGATATGGGTGACGAGGGGGCGCCCGCCCCACGGCAGGAGCTGTTTGGGTCGGCCAAAGCGGGTCGAGCCGCCCGCGGCAAGGATGACGGCAGCGACGGTTGAGTTCATTGTGTGCAAAGGTCCTCGTGGAGAAATGATTCCTGTAACCACTTAAGGTAAAGGTTGATTGTACTGGCTAACGGGGGAGGGGCAAGGCGAACGGATGCAGGGTCATCGCATTACGAACAAGAGGGCGCCTACAACGAGTGCTCCTACGGGAACCGTGATCGACTCGCGGGCGTGCCCTATCAGGAACGCGATGTGGGCGGCCCAATGCGATGGCCCGCGGGCGGGTGACGGAGACCGCTACGTGGATCGTCGAGCTTAGGCGACGAAGGACCCTCTCCCTCGGCGCGCGGAGATGATGCCTTCGTCCCGCAGCATGGCGAGCGCTTTGCGCGCAGTGAGCCGGCTGATGCCGTAGTCCGCCGCAAGTTCTCGCTCCGAGGGGAGTTGTTTACCTATCGGCAGTGATCCCTGCTCGATCTGAGTGCGTATCTGGCGGGAGAGCTGTACGTATAGTGGAGTCGAGCTGTCGGCGCGGAGCATAGACACGTGAGGCCTCCTGCTATGTTGATGTTGGTCTGCGATGCGAACCTATTGAACCGCACATACCTATGGAAATCCTAGCAAAGTAACATGTCCGCCTGACAGAGACCTATCAGTTGCCTAAGAGCCCACCGGCGTCGGAACGCGGGCGTCGGAACGCGGGCGTCGGAACGCGGGCGTCGGAACGCCTTGGCGTAAGCGATTGCGGTGCGGTGGGGAGGTGTTATACTCGAGATACTTCGGCGGGAGAGGTTGCGAGCGCTCAGTGCCGCAAAGGTTACTGAGACCTGCTGTGTCTGCATCGGACGGGGGAACAACTGCGATGGCCAGTAAAAAAGGGGAAGCTCAGGACCTGTCCAGGCGTGCTGCCTGGATGATCTGGGGAGTTCTGGCAGTGATGGTGGTGCTGTTTGTCTCGGCGTTCTCCAAAGCCTGGCAGACAAACCAGGCGCTCGAGGCGGAGCTCCAGGCATTGCGCCCGATGGCGACGGAGGCAGTCGCGCAGAGAACTGCGCTCGAAACGCGGGTTGCCTATGTCCAGAGTGATGAATACGTGGAGGCTTGGTCGCAGACACGCGCCGGTATGACGCGATCTGGCGAGACCCTGATCATTCCTGTGGATGCGACGCCTACGCCGACGCCGCAGGCGCCCGTCGCGCCGACGCCGATACCCACGGCGATGCCATTCCTGTCAGGTCTATGGCATTCGCTGTTCGGGGATTGATCTTGGCTTCTCCATCCTCTTTGGCCACTCCTGCAGTCCTCGCGATTGCTGTTGATATCGCTCGCGAGGCCGGTGCCCTGATTCGCAACGCATACGGTTCGGTCGGTCGTGTGGATTTCAAGGGGGCGGTCAATCCGGTGACCGAGACCGACGTGGCTGCCGAGAAGCTGATCCACTCCCAACTTCAGGTGGCTTTCCCCGGTCACCGGGTGTATGGCGAGGAGCTGGGCGAAGATCAGCCGACGACACAGCGCATGACAACTCTACCGCTCTGGCTGGTCGATCCACTTGACGGAACGAACAATTTCGCTCACGGGCTCCCTCACTTCGCGGTCTCGTTGGGTCTGGTGGCAGATGGCGAGCCCCAGGTCGCGGTGGTCTACGATCCCCTGCGAGACGCTGCCTTCGCCGCCTATCGGGGCGGAGGGGCGACGCTTAATGGCGAAACGATCCACGTCTCACGTGTTGGGACTCTGTCAGACGCGTTTCTGGCAACCGGATTCCCCTACAACCGGCGAATCGCGGCGGATAACAACACGCGTATGCTGGACCATTTTCTGCGCCGGTCGCAGGGCGTGCGTCGTGCCGGCTCCGCAGCATTGGATATGGCCTACGTCGCGTGCGGGCGCTTCGACGGCTATTGGGAGCCTGGGCTGAGCCCGTGGGATGTTGCGGCGGGACTGCTGCTGGTGGAGGAGGCCGGTGGGCGCATCTCCGACTTCAGCGGTGGGCGCGAACGGTTGTTCTCTGGCGTAGAGGTGGTGGCGAGTAACGCCGCCATCCATGGCGAGATGCTTGCCGTTCTGCGCTATGGCGCAGCCGCACCGCATCCGGATTTCGCAGATCTTGGGCATCGGAATGCGTGAGCGTCACAACGCGGCGCGTCGGGATGTGTGAGCGCCGGAGTGTGCAGGATCTTCCGATGCGCTCAAAGGTCCGACCGGCTTTCTAGCCAAACCTCCAGCGCGCCCGCGATCCTGCGGTCGGTGACGGCCATAGGCAGGGCGTGAATCTGTGCCAAGCGGGCCCACTGGAAAGCCTGGCAGGCAAGGCACGTAGGTTCCCCCGATTCCAGCGTACACAGAAATGCATATAGCGTGATCCGAAAGTGGGTGTAGGCGTGTTGAACTACGGTGAGCTGCTCGCCCACGTTGATCGCCACGCCCATTTCCTCCATCAATTCGCGCCTCAGTGCGTCAGGCAGCGTTTCCCCATCCTCCCGCTTCCCGCCAGGGAACTCCCATAGCCCGCCCAGCATAGCATCTAGCGGGCGTTGCGCGACTAGTACCTCAGGTGCGCTCTCGGATGAGGGCCAGCGCAGTGTAACGGCGGCCGTGACATCGTAATGAGGAATCGCTTTGCGTGGCTTGGTCACCGGAAAGGCCTCCGGTTCTCCGAGGTCGCGAGCGCGGCAGAGATCGTGCCACGGGCAGAGGAGGCACCGCGGTGCGCGGGGAGAGCAGATTGTGGCCCCCAGCTCCATCAGCGCCTCGGTGAATGCGCCAGGCGCCGCCGGTGGTATCCACTGTCGCACGGCCTCCTCAAGCGCCGGTGGTGTGGGATCGGGCTCGGCCAGAGTCCTGGCCATGACGCGCCGAACATTGCCGTCGACGGCGGGTGTGGGGATTCCGAAGGCGATGCTTGCGATGGCGCCTGCGGTATAGGCTCCGATACCCGGTAGCGCCCTCAGCCCCTGCGGAGTGTTGGGCAGCTCTCCGTTGTGATGCCTAACCACCTGTCGCGCTGCACGGTGCAGCGCTCGGGCGCGGCTGTAGTAGCCGAGGCCCTCCCAGAGTTTGAGGACTTCCTCCAGAGATGCCTCGGCCAGGCTATCAAGCGTAGGGAACCTTTGGACGAAGTGCAGGTAGTAATCGCGAACCGTATCGACCTGTGTCTGCTGGAGCATCACCTCGGCGACCCAGACTCGATAGGGCGTACGATCGCGTCGCCACGGCAGGTCGCGAGCATGTCGCTCAAACCACGAGAGGAGACGCTGCTGCGCCTCCTCTCGGTGTTGGGCCAGATATGCACGCTGTTCAGCGCCCAGGCTCATCGCTGTTTCACTGCGTGATGATGAGGTTAGGGGCGGGTGCAGTCTTGTGGACCCAAACCCAGGTCCCTGCGTCGCCGTCATGGCTATAAACGACTTTGGCGTCGTCAGGGGTATATGGTGTGGTCCAGTTGAAAAGCCAGTGAGCGTCCAGGATCGACAGGTTCACACAGCCGTGGCTGCGGGTAAAGGCGAAGCTGTTGTGCCAGTACGCCGCGTGCAGCGCGTAGGCGCCATTGAAATACTGTGTCCACTCGACGTCCTCAAGATAGTACCATGCCGAGCTATCCGGCCCGACGTCCTGATTGCGCATTGGCGTCGAGGGCAGCTTACCCCAGATGCGCGTCAGCCCGTCTGGGGTCCAAGTGCTGCTCCTGCCGGTCGAGGTCAGCGTAGCGAATACCATACGATCGCCCTCATAAGCTGCAATCGTCTGCTCGTAGGTGTTGATCTCGATCCACTTCTCATTTGGCCCGACACCCTCAGGCCTGGGGTCCACGTCAACCCGCGACGTAAAGGATTGCTCGACCCATTGGTCAGGGCCGACCATGTACCAGAGATGGTCACCGACCGGCTCCTGTGCGAACATCGTGATCCGGTCATACCGGCGCAGCACAACATCATTGCGCTCGCTGCCTCCGGGCACGCTGGAAGGATAGACGTCGCGGTTGATCCAGCCGAAGGGGTACTGGGGCTGTTCAGTCACGATCACGCCGGCGAATCGCGACGGCTGGGTGAAAGAGAGGTATTCTGCCTTGATGTACTCGTCGGAGTTTATCTCGTACCAAATCTCGCCATTGTAGTCGAGGGAAGCCATCACCGTAACCCAATTGTCGCCTGCCAGAAACTCGCGCAGCGGGGGGAGGCCAACCGCGGCTTCCTCAGGATGGCGGTAGGTTGGAGCCGGTAGCGGGCGAACATAGGCAAACGAGAAGGGCGAGATGGCGTCATCCGGGCTCTCAATCTCGTGAACCTCGAGCGTGGGCAGCGGGTCCGGCAGCCTGGAGCGCAGGAAATTCAGCCGTACCTCACGCGCGTACGGGCCAAAAGGGGGGCATCGAGTGGAGTCCCGCTTCATCATCTGAGCCGTGCAGAGGCTATCCCCCGACGAATCGTCGGAGAAGACAGTCGTTCCGAGGATCGTTGGGCCGGCAGCGATGTGCGCCGCACGCGCCGGCGTGGCCATTCCGGTCAGGACGCCTATACTGAGGATACCTGCGGCTATGCAGACAACAAGACGATAACCAGGTAGCCGGTTAGAGGATGGTCTTAGAGGTGGGCTGAGTTTCATGGCCATGATGTGATCCATACCGTGCGGGTCGAGTATAGGTGCAATCGGTGCCGTTCCAACGTCCCACGATAGCGAATGAACCGCATTATACCATGGATTCTGGCAATACTTCGTTTCCTTGCCATCAAGTTCTTTGTACCTTATAATCATGTTTGAACTTATGGGTGGGGCAATGGATATCCTACGAGAAGCCAGTCAAGTCATCGTCCAACCGCCAGGGGATCTTGTCTACTTCCTGGTCACGTTGTTTGCGCTCCAGCAGGCTCTGGTGGCGGCCCTTGGGTACGCCGGGGGTCGGTCCGGCTCGGCTCTGGCGCGGCGTTGGGTCTGGGTCACCGGTGGACTGCTTCTGGGTCGGGTGGTGATGATTGCCATCGGTCTGTTGAGTGTCGGTGGATTCGTAGAGCCGAGGGTCGCTTTGCCGCCCTTGGAGCGCTGGTTGATCCTAACGAGTGGGTTAGGCATCGCCTGGGCTGGGCTGTTGGGAAATCGTCCAAAGCCATGGCATTCCTTCGCGCTGTGCGGTGCGTTGGCATTGAGTCTGGCCGTCTTTATCTACGACACCGCAATGCGGTCCAGTGCAGCGGACCTGGTGGTAGTTCCTGGTGGCGTCTCAGTCTGGCAGCAAGCGATCGTGCTGGGGGTGCTGATCGCGGTGATGTGCCTGGCAATGATCATGCGTTCACTGGAGTGGGAGTGGGCGCTTGGCGTGGCGCTGCTTTGGGCGCTGGGCACCGCCGCAGAGTTGGTGTGGCCCGATTTCACGGTAGCGGTCAATGGCTGGCAGCGTCTCGCCTCACTTGCGGCGTTGCCACTGTTATCCGTATGGGTCCACCGCCAACTGTCTACTTCGACCGTTGGTCAGCGACAAGCGGTTGCGCTCTCCGGGGCCCTGCCGTTGGTTGAGGTGGTCCAGAGCATCAGCCGGGCTAGAGACCTCGACTCAACGCTGATTGTCGCCTCCTCCAGGCTGGCTGACCTCTTGGGCGTTGAGATGTGTACCCTGGTGCTGGCTGATGAAGGATCTACGGACGCCGTCCGGGTCGTTGCTATCCATCCGCCGACGGCGGTTCAGATGGACCCGCCGCGGCTGGAGCTATCCGACTACGCTGGACTGGGTAGTGCCTTTAGGGAGCGGAGCGTCGTGATAGCGTCGCCGCAGGTTGATGATCCCTGGCTGTCCGCGCTGTACATAGCCCTGGGGTTTGAGAAGCCTCTGCCGTCGGCGATCATCCCCTTGCGTCACCAGGGACAGATGTCTGGCGTCATGGTACTGGGAAAGCCGCAGCGCGGCAATCGTTGGCGTGCGGAGGATCTTGAGGAGCCCATGCTGGTAGCAGGGCTGGTGGCGGAGTCCATTTCCGTTGCGCGATCTCCAGTGGCCCGACGTTCTGAGGGAGAGGCCGCAGCATTGGGTGTGCCCTTAGGAGTACAGGCTGGAGCAGAGCAGCAGAAGCTTGTAGAGATGCTGGATCAAGCCAAACAACAGATTCGGTCGCTCAGTGCGCGTATTCGCACTCTCATGCAGGAAGTCAAAGCACGCGACGAAGAGATTCTTGCTCTCAACATGGCGGCGGAACCGCAGGCGCCGGCAAGCCGAGAGACGGAGCTTGCCGTCTGGCAGAACGAGGTACGCGAGTTGATTGAGGAGCGCGAGTCGCTCCATCGCAAGCTCAAGGAGTTGACCGAGGATCGCACGGTGTTGCAGACCGAGCGGGCGCGTCTGGGCACCCAACTGGTCGCCGTAAAGGAGCAGCTTGCTCAGGTCGAGGACCATCGCGAGCGTCTCGAGGAGGAGCTTGCTGACCTGCAGTCGCGGGGAGCGATCATCTCTACGCCCCAGCGTCCTTCGGAGGTCGATCTTCAGAAGGGCAGTCCTCCGAAGGACTTCGATGTAGACGCGAGCAACCCCACGCAGGCCACCACCGTGGTGGCGCAAGCTCGCGATGTTGACCAAGACAGGGTGGGCCTGGTCGTTGTCGATGAGGATGGGCAGATCACGATGGCGGATGCGCTGGCGCGGCAGATGCTGCGTCTGCCCATTGGTGACGTGGTGGGGATGCCCATCAATGGCGCCTATCCAGATCCTCAGTGGGCACAGACGGTGAGCGATCTGCTTACGCATTCGCGCAACGGCGGTCCTCATCGCGCGCACCTGAGTCTATCTTCTGAGACCGGCACGATCGAGGCGAACTTCGCGGCGCTTCGTGGCAAGGACGGCGGCGTGGATGGACTCGCGATCACGCTGCGGTCCTCCGAAAGCGAATCCGAGCAGCATGAGGCTGTCGTCAGTCTAGCCAGCGAGCTTCGAACGCCGATGACAGCCATCACGGGCTACACAGATCTGCTGTTGGGAGAACAGGCGGGGATTCTTACCGATATGCAGCAGCAGTTCCTGGAGCGGGTCAAGGCCAATGTAGAGCAGTTGAGCCACCTAGTCAGTGATCTGAATCAGGTCGCCTCGCCGGATGCCAGGTCGGTCGGGCTTTCCCCGAAGCCCGTCAGCCTCGTGCAGATCATCGAGGAGGCCATCATGGGATTGGCAGCAAGCTTCAGAGAGCGCCGGATGGCTGTGCAGTTGGACTTCCCGGAGGAGCTCCCGCTCGTGCAAGCCGATCGCGATAGTCTCTACCAGATCATGCTGCGGCTCATATCTAACGCGTTGGCGTGCTCTAAAGAGGGCGGCCAAGTCGTCGTAGGAGCGCGGGAAGAGGCATTTGGGGAGGTCGGGAAGCACCTGCGCATCTCCGTAACCGATACCGGTGGAGGTATCGCGCCCGAGGATTACCCAAGGGTTTTCCGCCGGTTCTACCGCGCCAACCAGCCTCTGGTGGAGGGACTGGGAGAGACCGGTGTGGGGATGGCCGTAGCCAAGGCGTTGGTCGAGGCGAATGGCGGGCGCATCTGGGTTGAGAGCACCGAAGGCGTTGGGAGCACATTCAGTTTCCTACTTCCCACGGGGAAATAGGTTCTGATCGCGTGGAGACCTCTTTGACTGATAGTGTACCTTTCCGCCTTCTCAGAGTGGCCAGCCTCGGCGCGCTTTTGTTGGCTGCGGCGGTCGGAAGCATCTGGTTGAGCAGGGTCGATACCATGATGATTGCGAACCTGGCGCCTGGCGGATATACCTTGCCTACTCCAACACTGTTTCCGACGCGGAGTCCAGCAACGGCGCTACCGCAAGCTGTGAGCAAACCAACGCCTGCTCGACCGACAGCGGCCTTGGAGGCGGGTGCGGCTCCGAGCGCTACTGCTCCTGCTGTGCCGTCTGAGATGCCGACCCCCGAGCCTGTTGTGTGCACGTTGCCCATGGGCTGGGCGATCTACATCGTGCGTGCCGGCGACACGCTCTACGAACTGTCGCGTCAGAGCCAGACTAACCTTCAGGCGCTGCTGCAGGGTAACTGCTTGACGGAGATACGCGAGCTTGATGAGGGAGAAGCGCTCTATCTTCCCGCCATAGCTCAAGCGACGCCGACGCGCACAGCCCCACTCTGTGGAGCGCCGGCCGGCTGGCCCATCGTGATCGTCAAACCGGGTGAGACGCTCTATGCGCTCTCGGTGCGCTATGGTACGACGGTTTCTGCGTTGCGCCGGGCTAATTGCCTGTCCGGCGACCTGGTCAAGGCTGGGGATCCGCTGTTCGTGCCGCCACATATAGTAGTGCCGCCAACGGCGCGCCCTACCATCATCTGGTGGACGCCGACGCCGGACCTTACGGGCACGCCGCTGCCTACTGCGATTCCGACGGCCTCACCTACCGTGCCAGCGCCCACTGAGACCTTGCCGCCGACGGATACACCGACGGCGACCGTTGAGCCTTCGCCGACGCCAACTCCAACGGAGACGCCGGTTCTAGTGCCGACCTGGACGCCGCCAGTATGGGAAACACCGACGGCGCCTCCGCCGACCAGCACGAGTGAACCGACTGAACCACCAACTGCAACACCCTAGCGGACACAGGTTGCCGCCAGACGGGCACAGCTGACGCAATCCTCTCGTTGAGGCTATTGGTGGCCACTACTGGGATGAGAACGACCCGGGCGCGTTACGGCGCTCGGGTCGTTTCTCCGACAGAAGTAGAAGTAGCAGCCTGAAGGCCATCCGCGATCGCCTGCGGTCTGGCGGTCAGGACCGGGGGCCTAGGACCTCAAGTTAGCGTTTCACCCACTTGACCGCATCGAACCCGATCAGCCGGCTCCTGTACGTCTCGTAGGTGATGTCGGCGAGTGACACATAGTCGTTACTGTTGCCGGCGAACCTGAACGTACCCAACGATACCCAGTTTCCCCCGTTGGCGGATTGGTTCACGATCCTGAGCGTATAGCCGCCCGCATGGCGAACCCAGTACCGTGCTTGGGCAGTCGTTGTATAGCGATCCGGGATGTAGACGAAAACCTCGTACCAGGCAGCCTGTAAGGTCGGGTACCAACGTGCCCAGTTGTAGTTGGCTTGGGTCGTGCGGTTGTTATAGGTCCACGTGAGGCGACCATTGTACCCCTCTGCGACCGTGCGCCAGCCTGCCGTCGCTCCGCCCTTGACGAAGCCGGGATCGACATCGTCGACGATGACGGTGTCGGCGGGCACCGGTTGTGGCGTCGCGCCCGAGGCCCAAGACAACTGCACCGCAGCCAATCCAGTTCTCTCAAAGTACTGAACCTCAACCGTGGTTGGGCCGCTGGGGAGGAAGATCTGACCGGTGTATGTTGTAGCGGCCTGCTCATACCACACGTCGATCAGCAGGTGACCATTGACCCAAAGGCGTGCACCATCGTCAACGGTCAGCTTAAATGTATACGTGCCCGCAGCAAGTGTCACGCTCTGCGTCCAACGGGCTGAGAAGTTGTCAGCATTGATGGTACCGGGCTGTGGCGAAGCGGTCCCCCAGTTATAGTTGACGGCGGCTTCGTTTCGAACGAGTGCGGGCGTGCCACTGAGCGTGAGGTTGTTGAAGTACTCCGCCTTCCAGTTGCCGGTTGCCGGACTCTGGCCCTTGAGGGCCCACTGCACCTTGGCGACCGCTAGCCCCGTCTGCTCGAAGTAGTCGACCTGGATGAGATGATGGCCTGCCCCCAGGTAAGCTTCGGCCGAATGGGTCTCGACGGCATGGGGATACCACTTGTCCAGGATCATAGTGCCGTCCACCCACAATCGGATCCCATCGTCACTGGTCACCGTGAACTGGTAAGTGCCAGGCGTGACATCGATGTAGCGGGTCCATCGTGCCGAGAAGGCATCGCTA
Organism: Anaerolineae bacterium; assembly: GCA_025454475.1. Classification (GTDB taxonomy): domain Bacteria; phylum Chloroflexota; class Anaerolineae; order B4-G1; family SLSP01; genus PWVB01. Next base: position 6,403 of record JALOOJ010000040.1, on the reverse strand, counting down.
TTGATCCCCGCTGGTGAACCGGCCCCCCAATCGAAGTCGATGTTCGTGTCAGCGCGTGTAAGGGCTGGGGTGCCGCCCAGACTGGCATTGTTCCAATAGCTGGCCTGCCATGCCGGGTCGGAGTGTTGCGGGTTGATAGGTCCCTGGGCCATAGCCGGCGCCGACATCGCCAGCAGCACCGCAGTCACCAGGCTAAGTAACCATATTCGTCGTCTCATTGTGTTCGCCTCCGTAAAGCTATCGCGACCTTGATCGTTCTGACTGGCGCTCGTCTAGGCATGGTCTGCGCTCAGTTGCAGTAACATCAAGACGCAAATACGTCACCACGTGTTCCATAGTCCACCTTCATGATTGGTGAGAATGCGTTGTGGAATGGTTACGATCGGGTGACGCTTCCATATCTCTTACACATAGACGCTCGCGTCGCGCGCATCACTCGTGAACAGCTCTGCGCTTCCGCTTGAGTGCGTGTGCCACCGTGCTACAATGGCCCCGAAGTACGGGTATCTCGCGTACCGAAACTCGGTTAGGGGCCACTGTGTGACGAACCAGTCAAACGTTGTACGACAGCTTTTCTCAGTGGATTTACAGCCCACGGGACGGCGGGCGCTTGTCGCAGTTGGGGAGACCCTCCTGGATGCAGCACAGAGCGCAGGTGTCGAGATTGCGGCTGTGTGTGGCGGCGCAGGTGTGTGTGGCAAATGCAGGTTGCGGCTCATTGCCGGTGCCCTTAGCGCTCCAACGGCGGCGGAGAACCGGTTTTTCGCCAAGGGTGAGTTGGACGCGGGCTACCGGCTGGCATGTCAGGCGCGCCCCTTGAGTGATGTGAAGGTTGATATTCCGCCGGAGTCGCTCAGCACGGTCCAACGACTGCAGGTGGAGGGGCAGGAGAGCGCAGTGGCCCCCGACCCGGTAGTCGATCTGGTCGAGGTGGACCTGGCGCCCCCGACACTTCATGATCTGCGGGCGGACACAGTCCGGCTCACCGATGCGCTAGCAGAGCAGGGCGTGGGCCGACCGTTCTTTGGCCAACCGGTGCTGCGCGCGCTCTCTGCTGACCTGCGGGACCAGGGTTGGTCTGCACGCCTCGTCTTGAGGCGTCAGGAGCCGATGCGTGGGTATGCCAAGGTGCAACCCTGGCGCGAGGTGGTCGCGCTACTGCCGAGGGACACACCCGTTGTGGGACTTGCGGTGGACATCGGCACCACGAAGATGGCTGCGTATCTTGTTGATCTCCACAGTGGGCACACCCTGGCGATGGACGGGTTGATGAACCCGCAGATTGCCTATGGCGAGGATGTTGTCAGCCGTATCGCGTATGCCAACGAGCGTCCGGAGGGCCGGCGCATCCTGCAGGAGCGGCTTGTGGCCGGGGTCAACGACCTTGCTGCTAAGGTCTGCACTGCTGTTGGATTGAGCACAGGCCAGATTGTGGATGCAGTCGTCGTGGGAAACACGGTGATTCACCACCTCTTCGTCGGGCTTCCTGTGGAGCAGTTGGGTGCCTCCCCGTACATCGCGGCGGTGAGCGAACCTCTAGATATCGAAGCGGAGCATCTCGGGCTCAAGTTCGCTCCGGGCGCCAAGGTCCATTTGCCGCCGAACATTGCTGGGTATGTGGGCGCTGACCATGTGTCGATGCTGTTGGCGACCGAGGCATGGCAGGCGAAGGAGCCGACGGTTGCCCTGGATATCGGCACCAACACGGAGATCAGCCTGGTAGTGGATGGGCAGTTGTCGAGTTGTTCATGTGCCTCGGGGCCGGCGTTCGAAGGGGCGCATATCCACGCGGGGATGCGCGCAGCACCAGGCGCCGTGGAGTACGTCCAGATTAGGGCGGTCGGAGCCGGTCAGAACCGGTCGGCAGACGAGGTTCGGGTTCATACGATTGGCAACCGCCCGGCCATCGGGATCTGCGGGTCCGGCATCCTGGATGCGGTCGCTGGGCTCCGTGCTGCCGGTATTGTGGGTCCCACAGGGCGCATGCAGCAAAGCCATCCCCGTGTCGTGCCGTGGGAAGGGGGGGGCGCCTTTCGCCTGGTAGAGAAGGATAGGACGGGAAATGGCCATGACCTGATGGTCACCCGGCGTGATGTAAACGAGATCCAGCTAGCTAAGGGAGCGATTCGCGCCGGAGTTGACGTCCTACTTGCAGAGGCAGGCCTGACCTACAACGATCTGCGAAGCTTCGTCGTCGCCGGGGCCTTTGGCACCTACCTCGACCTGAAGAGTGCGACGAGTATCGGGATGTTTCCCCCTTTACCTTTGAGTCAGTTCAGGCAGGTAGGAAATGCTGCAGGGACCGGCGCCCGGCAGATGCTCATCTCAGCGGCGCGGCGCCGGCAGGCCGAGGCGATTGCGGCTCGCGTGCGCTACATCGAGCTGACTGTACACCCGGGCTTCTCCGACATCTATATGTCGGCGATGCCCTTATAGAGCGAGGCGCTCGGAGGCGAGCCGCTCGGAAGCGGAGGCTTCGATATGCCCGAGACTGGTCCGATGGATGACCGACCCATTGTGGGGATCACATTGGGGGACGTCGCCGGTATCGGCCCTGAGGTAGTCGTCCGTGCACTGGCACGCGACGATGTGCGCGCGTCGTGTCGTCCACTCGTGATCGGCGACCGCCGGGTCCTGGACGATGCACGTTTTGCTGCTCAGGGGCTGCGCACCTATGATGTCGAGGATGTAGGCGAGGTCGACTGGGCTGATCCGAAGTGGGGGCCCACCGGCGACCCGGTTATGCTGCTGGATATGCGCAATTTGGATCCCGATGACGTGACGGTGGGGCAGCTCTCTCGGGCTGCCGGTCGTGCAGCAGTGGAGTACGTTCTCAAGGCCACGGCGTTGGCCCTGGATGGCGCTATCGACGCGATCGCGACGGCACCACTGAATAAGGAGGCGATCCGGCTTGCCGGGTATGACTATATCGGGCATACCGAGATCCTGGCGGATGTCACGCATACTTCGCGCTGCACCACAATGCTCGCGACGCCGGGGCTCCGCGTGACTCACGTCACGCGCCACATCCCGTTTCGGCAGATTGCCGCGGGTATAACCTTCGAGACTGTGCTGGATACTATCGTGGTCACTCACGAGGGTATGCAGATGCTGGGCTACTCCCACCCGCGGCTCGCGGTTGCTGGGCTCAACCCGCACAATGGCGATGGCGGGCTGATCGGTGACGAGGAAATCACGGTAATCGCGCCGGCTGTGCGTGCGGCTGTGGGCAGGGGGATCGATGCACGTGGTCCTATACCCGCTGACTCGGTCTTTTTCCAGGCCATCCATGGTGGTTACGATGTTGTCGTCACGATGTATCACGACCAGGGCCACATCGCCGTGAAGACTCACGGCTTTGAGAAGTCGATCACGATCACCCTGGGCCTCCCGATCATCCGAACTTCGGCGGACCACGGCACAGCATTCGACATTGCCGGACGCGGTATCGCCTCGGAGGCCAGCATGGCCTCTGCAATCACCGAAGCCGCTCAGATGGCGCGTCCCATGGCGAGGCGGCGCCTTGGGCTGCTGTAGCACGTTGGCACACAAATAGCATGGTTGAGTCAGGACTAGACGAATCCGATGATCTGAAGGACTCAGAGCGCATCATTCTGATCGTGGATGACTCGCCTATGAGCCTGCGGTTGTTGACGCATATGGTCACACTGCATGGATACAGTGCTCAGCCGATGATCAGCGCCTCGGAGGCCCTAACGTGGGCTTTCGCTTCGCCTCCGGACCTGATACTACTCGACATCATGATGTCGGAGATGAGTGGGTTTGAGTTCGCCGAGCGCCTTAAGGCCGATGAGCGAACGCGCGACATCCCTATCATCTTCATCAGTGCCCTCAGCGACGATACCAGCAAGGTCAAAGCCTTCACTTCGGGCGGCGTAGACTACGTCAGCAAACCTCTGCATCTCAATGAAGTCATTGCACGCGTTGGCACGCATATCCGGTTACGCGACGCGACACAACGGCTGCAGCGCCAAATCACGGAGCGGGAGCGGCTGATTGTCCAGTTGGACGCGGTGAACGAGAAGCTCAAGCAGGAGATCAGAGAACGCGAGGCAGCGCAGGAGGCACGCGAGGCCTCGTTGAAGCTGTTGCAGCAGGTGCTGACGAAGACGGAGACCCTGTACCGCATTACCCGATCACTGATCACGAGTGAGGGCGTGCCTGATATGCTGCAAATGGTCAGCGACAGCGTGGCGCAGCTCTTGCCAGCGGATTACGTGACCACGGTCATCCTGGATACAGGGGCGGGCGAGGTCACATCATGCTTCGTAGGGGGTGTCGGGTCCGACGGTTGGGCCACGCCCACCTATGCGGATTTGATGGAGGGCTTGACGGGATGGGCGGTTGAGCACCTGCAGCCGGTGATCTCGCCGAGGGGCCAGCGAGATCCTCGCGAGAGTGTCCGTGCTCGGGAGCTTCGTGAAGCGGCACGCTGCGGGTCGACTATCGTGGCCCCGCTGTACTTCCGCGGGCGGGTGATGGGCGCGATGACGGCCGCCAGAACGGCTTGCCCCGATGCGCTGGACTTCGATGAGCGGGATCTGGCGCAGCTCAACGCGATTGCGGGTCAGACTTCGGTCGCGTTGGCCAACGCTTGGTTGTCTGACGAAACTGCGCGTCTCAAGGAGTTCAACGAGGGGATCGTTCAGGGCGTCGCAGAGGCAATGCTCCTGATTGATGCAGATGGCCACGTGACCTTCGCTAACCCGGCTGCCGTGGCGATGATGGAGAAGACGCTGGATCATGGGGCGCAGACGCCCGGGGCGCAGACGCCCGGGGCGCAGACGCCCGGGGCGCAGACGCCCTTGGAAGGGATGTCCTACGCGGCGCTTTTCCCCGAAGATCAGCACCAGATCCTGTTGCAGGGGGCCCTGTCACGCGCCGGCGGGATGGTGACACGGTTTGAGACTGCGCTTCAGTGCGAGACCGGGAAGCGCGTGCCGGTCTTGGCCAGTATCCGGCCGCTGTACAAGGATGAGCAGGTCGTTGGGGGACTTGTCGCGCTGACCGACATCACGGAGATCAAGCTGGCGGAACAGAAACTGCGGCGCTATGCAGAGGATCTGGAGGCGCAGAATGCCGAGTTAGGGGCGTTCGCTCATACCGTGGCGCATGACCTGCGGAGTCCCCTCACCGGTATCATCGGCTATGTGGATTTGCTTGAGATGGTTGTAGGCGACACGCACGATGAGCGCCTGCTGAAGTACGTGCACTACCTGCAACGCAGTAGCGCCAAGATGAACAGTATCATCGACGAATTGCTGCTACTGGCCAGTGTCCGGGAGGTCGATGAGGTGAACCTCCAGCATCTGGATATGGCCACGATCGTGGCGGAATCGCGGAACCGACTGGATTACCTGATTAAGGAGCGCAATGCTGAGGTTCTAGCCCCAACCATGTGGCCCGAAGCTGTGGGCTACGGGCCGTGGATCGAGGAGGTCTGGGTGAACTACCTCAGCAACGCTGTGAAATACGGTGGGCGGCCAGACCAAGCGGCTGGAACCGGGGTGACTCCTGTCATTCACCTGGGCTTCGACGAAGATTGTTCCGAGGGTAGGATCCGCTACTGGGTGCAGGACAATGGCGCCGGGCTGACCGATGAGCAGATGGCGCAGCTCTTTACCCCGTTTGAGCGCCTAAAGAATGTTAGCGCCGAGGGCCATGGCCTTGGGCTCTCAATTGTGCGCCGGATCCTGGAGAAACTAGGTGGCGAAGTTGGGGTGATGAGTGAACTGGGTAAGGGGAGCCTGTTCTATTTTGTGCTTCCACGCGCTTGATGCATCCGGTGCCGAGCAGAGGGCGTGGGTAGGTCCTGGCGGTCAGAACCGGCGGTCAGAACCGGCGGTCAGAACCGGCGGTCAGAACCGGCGGTCAGAACCGGGGCGACCGTAGGCAGAGCGGGCGAGTCGCCTGCGGTACGCGGAGTTTTGCCGGTCGGAACCGGTGCACCTCTCTGTAACAAGGAGCGCTGGCTATGAGAGTTCTGTTCATCGGCGGCACCGGCAACATCAGCACCTCGGTTAGCCGTATGGCGGCGGCCCGTGGGATTGAGCTGTATTTGCTCACCCGCGGCCAAGCCAACGCGGCATTGAGGTCCCTGGAGCGCACACGCTCGTGGGAGACATCAAGCAGCCGGAGCAAGTGCGGGACCTGTTAGCTGACCTGGTCGATCAGGATTCTGCCGGTCAGAACCGGGCCGGTCAGAACCGGGCCGGTCAGAAGCGGGGGTTTGACGCGGTCGTTGACTGGATCGCGTACACGCCTGAAGACATCGAGCGCGACCTAACGCTGTTTCGGGGTCTTACGCGCCAATATGTGTTCATCAGCTCGGCGTCGGTCTACCAGAAGCCGCCCCGCCATTACATCATTACCGAATCGACGC
>JALOOJ010000183.1 GCA_025454475.1 Anaerolineae bacterium | reverse complement strand
TGGAATCGGGGGCCGGCTCGATCACGACCCAAGGGCACGGCAGGTCTACTATAGCATCGATCTCGTGCGTTGCTACCGGTCCAGCGTGCCACGATGTGACTTTTGTCGTGGAAGTTGGCGTAGATCGATGGTACTATGGGTATAGACGTGGTGGACTGCATCCTGCCGAGTTCTGGGCCGACATGCGGGGATACGATGGAGAACTGGACACTGCCGACGCTGGATCCACAGGTTTGTACCGGGTGTGGTCTCTGTGTGGAGCATTGCACTGAGGAGGTTGTTGCGCTTGTGGGTCAGCGTGTTGCCTTCGTTCACCCCGAGGCGTGCACCTACTGCGGTGCATGCGAGGCCGTGTGCCCCACACAGGCCATCAACCTGACCTACGTCATCGTCTGGGAGGATGACCGCCCCCAAGCTGAAGCTCACGGGGGTGGCTATCCGCATCGTCGGTCAGCAGCGCTGCTGTTGTAGTCAACCGCGGGTTTTATACCAATCTCAGGAGGCTTTTTGTATGACGGCGATGTTCTGTTACCAATGCGAAGAGGCGGCCAGGAATGTTGGGTGCACAGTTCGTGGTGTTTGCGGCAAATCACCGAACGTAGCGCACCTCCAGGACCTGCTGGTCTGGCTGTTGAAAGGAATCTCTTTCTGGGCGGTCCGCGGGCGCAAGAACCTCGGCGTGGTCGAGCCCGAGACGGATCTCTTCGTGGCCAAGATGCTCTTTGCCACAATCACCAATGCCAACTTTGACCCCGACCGTTTCGTGGCCTGGATCGAAGAGGCGGTAGCCCGCCGTGATGCGTTGCGCGGAAAGGCGCAGGCCCGCTGCGCTGACCTCCACGGCGCCGATGCGTGCTCTGCTGGCTTGCCGGAGCACGCGACCTGGGTGCCCAAAACCTACGACGCCCAGATTCTGGATATGAAGGGTCAGGTTGTTGGGGTGATGGCCGATCCCAACGTGAACCCCGATATCCGCTCGTTGCGCGAGCTGTTGGTTTACGGCCTCAAGGGGATGGCTGCCTACACCGAACACGCCTACGTGTTGGAGCACGCCAATGACGACATCCTGGCCTTTATCGAGGAGGCGCTGGACGCCACCATGGATGACAGTCTTGGTGCCGATGACCTGGTCGCTATGGTGCTTCGCGCCGGTGAGGTGGGTGTCGAGGCGATGCGGTTGCTGGACGAGGCGAATACTAGCAGCTATGGCAGCCCGGAGCCTACGCAGGTTAGCATCGGGGTACGCCCCGGACCGGGAATCCTTATCAGCGGCCACGATCTGCGTGATCTGGAGGAGTTGCTTGTACAGACAGAGGGCACAGGCATCAACGTCTACACCCATGGCGAGATGCTGCCGGCCAATGCCTATCCTGCCTTCAAGAAGCATGATCACTTCGCGGGCAACTATGGCGGGTCGTGGTGGCACCAGCAGCGGGAGTTCGAGAGCTTTGGGGGCGCGGTCTTGATGACGACTAACTGCCTTGTCGAACCGAAGAAGAGCTACGAGGGGCGGTTGTTTACGACTGGCTTGGCGGGGTGGCCCGGGGTAGCGCACATTGCCGACCGCGAACCGGGTGGGCATAAGGACTTCAGCCCAGTCATCAATGCTGCCCTGGCTTCGGGCGAGCCGGAGGCGCTCGAAGATGGGTCGATCCCGATCGGCTTCGCGCACGCAACCGTGATGAGCGTGGCTGATAAGGTCATCGATGCCGTGAAGAGCGGGGCCATCAAGCGTTTTGTCGTGATGGCGGGGTGCGATGGGCGCCATAAGTCTCGCCAGTACTTCACCGATGTGGCCGAGGCGCTCCCCAAAGATCATGTCATCCTGACGGCGGGTTGTGCCAAGTACCGCTACAACAAACTGCCCTTGGGCGACATTGGTGGGATTCCACGGGTTCTCGATGCGGGGCAGTGCAACGACTCATACTCTCTCGCCTACATTGCGCTGCAGCTCAAGGCAGCGTTTGGCCTCGATGATATCAATGACTTGCCGATCTCGTATGATGTCGCCTGGTACGAGCAGAAAGCGGTCCTTGTGCTCCTGGCGTTGCTCTATCTTGGAGTCAAGCACATCCGCCTCGGACCGGTGCTGCCGGCGTTCCTCTCGCCGGGCGTTACCGATGTCCTGGTGAAGCATTTCGATATCAAGCCCACGGGGACGGCAGTCGAAGACGTTGCGGCGATTGCTATGGGCGCGTAATCGTCCCTCCTGCGGCATATGAGCGCCAGGGTCCGCTCCGGCCCGGTCGTGAATGGGAGAGGCGTGATGCGGCCCTGGTGCCTGTTGTCGGCGACTAGCGTGCATTGAGGAGGATTGCGATGGATCTGAGGTCGATGACCGAGCGGGTGACACTGCTTGGAGCTGTTGACTGGCATCGGCGTCTGTTCGATTCGCTGATACCATTGCCGGAGGGCACCAGCTACAACGCGTATCTGGTCAGGGGTAGCGAGAAGACCGCGCTCCTGGATACGGTCGATCCCGTAATGAGCGACGTGTTGCTGACCCAGCTTTCCAGCGTGCCGCGCGTGGACTACGTCGTGGCTCAGCACGCAGAACAGGACCATTCGGGAGCGCTCCTCCAGGTCCTGGAGCGCTATCCTCAGGCGCGGGTCGTGGCCACGCCGAAGGGCAAGGGGATGCTAGTCGATCTGCTGCATCTCGACGCGGATCGCGTGGACGTAGTGGTGGACGGCGACCGCATATCCTTGGGCGACCGGACGCTCGAGTTCATCTACACGCCGTGGGTTCATTGGCCCGAAACGATGCTTACCTACCTGGTCGAGGAGAAGACGGTCTTCACGTGTGACCTGTTCGGGTCTCACTATGCCACATCGGACATCGCTGTCGGTGATAACACCCAGGCGCCAGCCGTCGTCCGCGCCGCAAAGCGGTACTACGCGGAGATCATGATGCCGTTTCGGAAGCCGCTCACTCGGCACATGGAGCGGTTGAGCGCCTACGAGATCGCTCGGATCGCGCCGAGCCACGGTCCGGTATGGGATCGGCCCGCGCTCATTCTCGATGCCTACGCCGAGTGGGTGAGTGGTCCGCCGCACAACAGCGCGGTGATCCCATTCGTGTCGATGCACGGCAGTACGCGCGCCCTGGTCGAGCGACTGGTCGCCGATTTGACCACACGCGGCGTGCGCGTACACCCCTTCGACCTGACGGTGACGGACCTTGGTGACCTGGCCATGGCTCTAGTGGATGCGGCGACGGTGGTGATCGGATCGCCCACGGTTCTGGGGGGAGCCCACCCGCAGGCGGCCTATGCCGCCAGCCTGGCGAATGCGCTGCGCCCTAAGGCGCTCTATGCCAGTGTCGTCGGTTCCTATGGCTGGGCTGCAGGGGCGCCGAAGGCGCTGGTCGCGGCGATGCCCGCGCTGCGCCTGGAGATCCTAGACCCGGTCCTGGTGCAGGGCAAGCCGCGCGCCGCGGATTTCGACGCCATCGCTGTGCTGGCCGAGACCATCGCACACAAGCAGCAGGCGTTGGAGCTCTAGGCACAACGTAGAGTAGATCGGCTGTGACCCACAGAGGGAGGAAGACGACGATGAGTGAGTTCATCAACAACCAGACGCAGAGAGAAGAGAAGCTGAAGTCAATCATCCGGTTACTCCACGAGGGGCGATCGGTGGATGAGGTGAAGGCGGCGTTCGCCGACCTCCTTGCCGATGTGGGGCCGGACGAGATCGTGCGCATCGAGGAGGCGTTGGTCAATGAAGGGCTGGATCCTGCCGAGATCGAGCCACTATGCGATGTGCACGTGGCAGTGTTCCAGGATACATTGGACTCGCAGAGACCGCCCGAGACGGTGCCCGGGCACCCCGTGTTCACCTTCCGCGCCGAGAATCTGGGTGTGCAGCGAGCGCTCGATGGCGTGGGCGAGGCGCTGAACGACTACATCGCGCTGCCCCGGGCCTCGACACAGGGGCTGGCGCAGAAAGCACTTGCGCATCTGCGTGAGTACGACAAGCACTACCTACGCAAGGAGAACTTGTTGTTCCCCTTCCTTGAGCACAAGGGCTTCATGGGTCCCACCAAGGTGATGTGGGGCGTTCACGACGAGGTTCGTCGCATGTGGAAGGCGCTAGCGGCTGCACTCGAGACCGCTCCCGTAGCTGGCGCGGTCTCGCCGGATCTTCAGACCTCGTTCGGCAAACTCGCTGAGACGATCCGCTCGATGGTCTACAAGGAGGAGCATATCCTCTTCCCTGCGGCGTTGGAGCGCCTCACTGACGATGAGTGGGCCGCGATACGCGACCAAGGGGATGAGATCGGGTACTGCTACGCGCGTCCCGGGAGGGCGTGGGTTCCTGGTCAGCCGACGAAGGCTCAGCTCCACGGCGAGGCCAGCCCTGTTCACGGCGCGCAGTTGGTAGCACCTGAGGGTGCGATTGCCCTGTCGGTGGGGCTGTTAACCGCCGAGCAGGTCGATCTGATGCTCCGGTCGTTGCCGGTCGACATCACTTTCGTGGATGAGAACGATGAGGTACGCTACTTTTCGCAGGGGCGGGAGCGGATCTTCCAGCGGTCGCCCGCGATTATCGGGCGCAAAGTGCAGAACTGCCATCCACCGCAGAGCGTCGACCGTGTGCAGCGCATCGTCGACGATTTCCGCGCAGGGAAGCGCGACACGGCCGAGTTCTGGATCCAGATGGCGCCTGCGGGAGAGCCGCTCTTCGTCCATATCCGCTACTTTGCCCTGCGCGACGCCTCTGGCGCCTATCGTGGCAGCCTCGAGGTCTCTCAGAACTTGACCCCTCTGCGTGCGCTGGAGGGCGAGCGGCGGCTACTGGATGAATGATCTCATTCCCGCGGCGGTAGCCATCGCGTAAGGGCGGCGTTGACCAGTTCCAGGCCGGCCTTGGATGCCAAGCCCCAAGTGAGGAGGGCAAGGTAGTCAGCCGGAGAGCCGAAGTTGGTGGTGAGATAGCGCTCCAGTCCGGCTACCACTGACGTGAGGAGCGCAGCCCAGGTGATCGTCTGTTCACCGAAGAGCAGGGCGCGTTTCACATAGACCAGTCGCTCAGAGGCGCCGGTTAGCACCTCATACGAGTCGAGGCCAATGCGCGGCAGCCGAAATGCCTCGACGCGTGCGTAGGTCCGCACCATGGGTGGCAGCTTGCCCAGAGCCTCAGCGCTTAGGCTCGACAGGCTGCCTGCCGCCAGCGCAGCGTCCGACGGGGAATCGAGCTCCCTTGAGTCGCCGGCACCGGCATAGTAGACGAAGGGATCCATCAGGCGCCGCGTGATCTCCTGAGCAGTCGTCAACTCCTTCTCGGCGTTGCGCCGGCGCAGGTCGTCAAGGTTCGGGGCCTCCCACAGATCACGCGCGGCTGAGTTAAGGTGGTGCCGCGCGGTCTCGAGCATCTCGTGTTCGCTCAAGCTGAGATCAACCCCGGGTCTGTTGAGCTCGCGAATGGCGTCGCGAACCAGCATAGCCAGCTCGGCGAGCTCGCCCCACGAGGCGGCGAGGTCGGAGGCCTTGTCGATCCGCTCGCCGTACTCGGGCACCTGTGGCATCTGAAGCTTCGTGCCGCGTAGCAGGGCCCGCCCATTGGTGAAAAACCGTGGCTCCTTGAGGTCTACGCCAGCTGGAAGCTCGGCGTGGTCGACAGCCGGTCGCGCGTCCTGTAGCAGCGTGCGACCCAGCCGGTCCAGCTTGTCGCGGAACTGGCTCCAGATCGTCGTCTGGACCTCCAGGGCCTCGAGCGGCGCGAGTATCGTCGTAACAAACGCCTCGCGCTCGGTCTCGGACAGCTCCCCAAAGTGGTCGCGATCCCACGCGCGGATCGCCATGTCCAGTTGCTCCCGGCGCACCTCAAAGTCCTCGGCAACTGTGTAGCCGTGGACCGACTTGCGGAGCTTGGCGAACTCAAGGCTCACCGCGTTGAGACGCTCTAGGAGCTTGAGCGTCTCGCGGCGCACGGTCATATAGCGCTGCACGTAGCGTGCGGTGGCGACGCCAAACCATAGGCATAACAGGGGCCAGACCACGATGTCCTTGACGTTTACTGTGAGGTCGACGGCACCGAGCTCTGGGTTGTCTGGGACCAGATCGATCTGACCCTGATAGGCGCCGGTGAGTCCCCATCTGCGGTCGAACGCCAGCTCCAGTGCCGCTCCCCGCCGCGCAGTCGCGCCCAGCATGCTGATGGCTAGACCTCCACCACGCTCGCTGCTTAGGTGACCGAGCGAGGCCGGGAACTCAGGCACAGCCCCGCTCCGCGCGATCGTCACTGGCAGACTACATCCTGTGACGAGTCCCCGGACGCAGATGGGATCGACGAAGGGCAGCACCCGAAACGCGTTCAGCGTCCAGGTGGTAACTGCCGGCGTCAGAGCCGGCGCTGCGGCAACAGGTGACGCCAGGGGCGCGATGGCCGCAGGAGCGGTGGGCGGGGGCGGCACGACGATAACAATTGTTCTGCGCAGAACGACGTTGTGTGACTCGAGTGCCAGGACGAGCGATGAAGTGTAGCTTCCGGGGGCAAGCGGAGCCTCCTCCCGGATCGGTAGTGAAACCGAAGCCTGACCTGCCGGCGCAAGGGTGATCGAGGAGGGAAAGCGCTGCAACAACTCCGCGGCGGGCAGATCCGTGCCGGACTCGTCGGTGAAGGGCGTAAACTGCAGGGTGACCACCAGACTGCTGGTTGTGTTGTTTAGGATCGTGGCCTCAATCGGGTCGGGCCACGAGACGATGCCAGGCGCGGGGTCACTGAAGGCAATTGGCAGCGTGGACTGAGCCGCCACGGGGCCGACAGCTCCGAGAGCCATCAGGAGCGCGGCCATGATCAGGCGTAGTCTCGGTTTCATCGAAATGCGGCCTCCTTGCCAGGACATCCCGCGGCATGATCTCGCTTAAGCACATTATACTGCCAATGGGCGGAAATGCGCAAGTCGGTGCACGCACGATCGGATGTCTGAGGGTTACAGAGGAGTGCCCGTTGGGTGACACTTACGGCAAGGGGCAGACCCGTATGGTCTGCCCCTTGGCTAGTCGACTCGACCTCTGGCTGCTAGCGCGATTTCCCTGCTCTGCGCAGCGCCCCCGCGGTCGCGACTGTAGCGCCCAGCGCCAGAATTATCATCAGTGTGGGCGACTGTGCGCCCGACTGGGCCGCCACCGAGGTCAGGCGGACTGCGGTCGTGCCACAGATGGGGCCCTCCACGTGTCCATCGGCGAGGCTTGTGCCGTATTTCACTGCGACGTATGTACCGGAGAGGTCCGAATCGTCCTCCTTGGCACCCAGGATCGTCAGGGAAAAGGTGTAGAACTCGCCAACGTTCTTGATACCCTCGCCAAGGACGTTCCATTTTATCACCGGGATCCCACCTTCCTGGGCTGGGTCCTCTACCAGGAAGTTGCCGTCGGCTGAGTAGCCCAAGGTAAGGCAGTCAGGATCGATCAGGCCGAGAGAAGCGTGGCTAACGGCTTTCTGCTGAGCCTCGACAACCTCGATCTTGTAGGTCCAGGTGCTCGTGTGGTCGCCAGGAAATACTGCGGAGACCAATGAGACCGCGTACGGCCCGATCCGAACGGGTTCCGTCATCTGCGGGATTGTTGCGGCTGCGACGGCCTGCGCGGCGACGAGCAGGGACATGACCAACACAACGACGGTGATAGCGTGAATCCCGGTCGATTGCCTACGATTGCTGTTCATTGCACTTGCCTCCCTGATGTCTCAGGACGTC
>JALOOJ010000039.1 GCA_025454475.1 Anaerolineae bacterium | reverse complement strand
GGACGGGCGTGCCGTCGAAGGTGGTCCAGGGCTTCCACCCCTCGTTGCGAAAGCCGAACATCGTCCTGGGTGAGCTGAGTCCGACAATGTCGATGCCCAGCGCAGCCATCAGATCGGGTGCAATCTCACCCAGCATCTGGTAGGGCTCGACCACCTTCACCGGTATGCCAGGCGCGTCGAGGCCCAGGGCCTGCCGCAGGCCGTACACCACGCTGACGTGCATCCCGGTCACGGCGCTTCCGCCAAGATCGACCGGAACGCGGTCGGGCTCTCTGTGAGCCAGCGTGACGGCGACCCGTTCTCTAGATGTGGTCATAGTTTGGCCTCCTCTATCGGGAAGGGACTGGTGAGAGGTGATAGGGATAGGGGTAGATTCCCGAGCTTTTCCCCAATCTCCAGTCACTGCTCACTTGCGCTCAGGCGCCAATCGCGCGAAGCGCTCAGCTGCGGCGGCAGCGAATAGCCCATCAAGCGGAACGAAGGTCGCGCCGAACTCGCGGGCAAGGGCCCGCGCCACGGCGATCTTGGGATCGAGGTCAACGCGCCACGTGGCACGATCCGCCGGCACCGGCAGGGAGAAGGGCTCGAGAACCATTATCTGCGCATGTAGGTCATCGCGCACGAGCTCGAGGATCGCCCGGAAATGCGACTCATACTCCTCGGCAGATGTGGGGTCGCCACTATCGTACCGGCGCCAGGTGTCGTTGATGCCAATGAGGATCGAGACAAGAGTGGGGTGCAGATCAAGGCAGTCGCTCTGCCAGCGTCCCCGCAGATCCTTCGCGCGGTTGCCGCTGATGCCCCGGTTGATGAAGCGCACGCGTTTCTCAGGATGGAGCGCAGCATACCACGCCGCCACCAGCGCCGGATAGCCCCGGCCGAGGTCGTTGTCGTCCTGTCGGCTGCGGCCGGCATCCGTGATGCTGTCACCCTGAAACAGCACAGTTGCCTCGTGACCTATCTCAATCATAGCTCATCCTCCGATGGGTGATTGGTGGCAAAAGCCTGGTCGATACGGGATCGGGGACCAGTGGTGGGGCTTGTTCGAGTTCCGGACCGTATCCCTTTCTGCCAATCCCTGCTTGGCTTCCGTCTAGAGCCAGAGTCCCTCGATGTTCCATAGGGCAAATTCGCGGTGTCCGTTCAACTCGGCCTTGGTCAGTTTGCCGGAGGCGACAGCCAGGACTTCGTCAAATATCATGCGCCCCATCTCGGGCAGGCTCAGCCCCTCGGTGAGGACGGCTCCGGCGTCGATGTCCATATCCGCAAGCATCCGCTCGTAGAGTGGGGTGTTCGAGCTCAGCTTGATGACTGGGGCGATAGCGTTGCCAATGCCGGTCCCACGTCCCGTGGTGAAGCAAGCGATCTGGCAGCCAGCTCCGACGAGCCCGGGTACCGAGAGCTGGTCGTAGCCGGGTGTGTTGAGCAGGTAGACGCCGGCGCGATCGCGGTCCCATACCCATTCGCTGTATTGCATTACGCCCTGAACGGGAGCGGTGCCGCTCTTGGCCTGGGCACCGAGAGACTTAATCGTGATATTGAGGAGGCCGCCTTCTTTGTTACCGCGGCTGGGGTTCTCCGTCATGCTGTGGCCGGACCGCGCGGCATAGGCGCGATAGGCCTCGAGCATTGCATAGATGTCGGCCACAATGTCGCGGTTTGCAGCACGGGCGGCGAAGAGGTGCGCTGCGCCAAAGAACTCCGGCACCTCCCCGATGACGCTTCGGCCTCCGGCACGGACCAGGAGATCACTGGCGTGACCGAGCGCAGGGTTGGCCGTCAGCCCGCTGAAGGCGTCGCTGCCGCCACACTCCAGGCCCAGCGCCAGGGCGCTCAGCGGGGCCGGGGCGCGTGATACGCGGTCCGCCTCAGTCAGGAGCTCAGGAATCATGGCCAGGCCAGCGTCAATGGTGGCCCGTGTTCCCCCCAGTTGCTGGACGGAGAGCCGCCGAACTGGCTTGCCGCAGAGGGCTCCGAGGTCATTGGTACCGAAGTACTCGCTGAAGGCGACGTGATTGGTCTTCTCGCAGCCCAGCTCGATGACGATGGCGGCGCCCACGTTGGGGTGGCGAATGTGCTGGCCCAGCAAGCGGAGCGTCGACTCATAGGCGCCCGGACCTACAGTCTCAACGGTCGGGTCGGGACAGGCGCAGCCGCCATCGTGCGCGATGGAGGTGACGCCGTCGACGTTGGGGTAGGCGGCACGCGTGTAGAGCCCCTGCAGCTCGGCGCGGGCCGCGATCTGCGTGGCCTCGTGGGCGGCGCACATGCTAGTGGGCACGACCAAGACCCAGTTCCGGACACCCACGTTGCCGTCAGCGCGGTGGAAGCCTTCGAAGGTCGGGAACGGACCTACCCAGGCCGGCAGCGCCGGACTCTGAAGGGTCACCTGGGCCGGGCCGATCTCAGGTACCTCGCTGTCTGCTGTGGCGTCGTTCACCGGATCGCCAGGTTCGAGGCCCTTGGACAGAGCAAAAGGCTGACCGTACTGAAGGATCCAGGCCCCTGCAGGGACCGATCGGATGGCGAAACGATGACCCGGCCGGATGGCGTCCCGGAGCGTGACCGCGTCGTGGCCTCCCCAGAGCAGAGTGGTACCGGCGTCGATCGGTTCGACCGCAACGGCGACGTGGTCCTGGGTAGGGTCGACGATCACAGCGATGTCGTGGAGGTTCCTGGTATGGGTGCGTGTTGTCATATCGACTCGTTGGGGCCTGGTATAGGGTGCGCCGGGAACCACTATAGCATAGTTCGGTACGAACGCAGTGAGAAGAGCTAGACGGGAGGATATCCGGATGGCGGGGATCGAGCTGTTACCTCGGCCCGAGGCCATATTCCGCTGTCTGGGTGCCTGGCACTTCCCGGAATTCGGGGCACCTGGAGCAAGATTGACGCCCTTGTGCGGCCTCCCTCCGTGGAAAACGCTGGGGACTGCGAAGGCGTTCCGACGCCCAAGTGCCCGGCACTGCGAGAATCCGTGCGGCCAGCATCAGTCGCTGCTGCCTGCTGAACCAAACTGGAGCCCGGTCTCGGGCTGGCGCATGATGTTGCGCCAGCGCATCTTGAGGGTTGATGACTGGTCGATGGGAACCCACCGGAGTAGTACGTGATTCCCGCCCATCTCCAGGGCTATGTCGCTGAAAGCCGCGGCTCCCTGCTCAAGAGTGACTTGCCCGAGTATTCGACCGTTGACAGCCAGTTCCACCGCCCCTTCACCTTCCAGGTCCAAGAAGGTCAACGCTTCGGGATTCGGCACATCCAGGTTGGTCGCTGTGTTCTTCCGGGGTGAGGGTGACCAGATGGTGTGATAGAGGTAGACATCGCGGATCGGGTCGAGGCCGTCGGCCCTCACTATTCCATCCGGAGTGTTGGTCTGCTGCCAGGCGGTTCCGACTGCCAGGATCGGCGTCGCGACCATGCGCTCGAGTGTGGGGGCGCAGCGCTCGAGCATCTCCACGCGGGCGGCCTCGTCTGTGGCGGCATCGAGCACGTACAGGTGCTCGGGATATCCCGCGCTGGTCTGGCGCGCTGTGGGCACCGCATCACCCTCCAATAGACCGCCGGCGCAGGGCTGACCGAGGTTCGCCCAGAGCCTGTTCCGCAGGCGGGCGAAGCGCGCCCTCTTCTCGACGGGCGGCGCGAACTGGTTGAAGATGACGGCGCCCTCATTCAGCCTCACACGCCCGAGGGCTACTGCAGGCGTGGGCCTCTCCCCGAGGAGGCAGTGTGTGAGCGTATAGGCGCGCAGCGCCTCAGTACGTCCTCCATCGACCATAAGCTCCCGCAGGCAGCTGTCTCGTGGAGTTTCCAGAAGGCTCTCAAGCCCGGGCACCGGCGCGAGGAAGGTGCGTCCGACAATGAAGTTGTCTGCCGATGCAGGGGTATAGGAGAAGGTCTCGATGCCGCACAAGTCCTCGTTGGAGACACCACTCAGCAGCGGATGATCCCCAGTGCGCACGACCTGATAGACATCTCCGACATCCCTGGGGATCAGGTGAAGGCCTAGCGCGTCCGACCACGCCTTCAGCGCCTCCGGCGTTGCGTTCTCGACGACCACCACAGCGCCCGACCTGGCGACATTCGCCAGGTGCTGGAGGGCATCGACCCGCTCCCCTGCGACTGGCAGCAGCAGATTTGGCGCAGTGATAGGCTCGTAGGCTATCGCGCGACGGAGGATATTGGCGAACAGGGTCTGCGCGGCGGGGATCTGCGCCAGCTTCTCAGTCAGCCGCATCTGGCACGCCAGTATCAGACCGCTGCCGTCACGTGCCTCGAAGAGCGGCGTCAGGCTCAGATCCCCACTGCCGAAGCCTCCCTCGCCGCTGTCAAGAAGGGGCAGCATCGAGCGCCCATCGTCCTTTCGGTACATCCGGATCGCCACATAGGCACCGTTCGCGAGAAGGGGGTAGGGATCATCTCCCCACGCGACCAGGTCGTTCTCGGAAATGCCATGCAGTACCGGATGGCCGTAGGCGCGGGCGAAGGCCCCGAGCACGGGCTTTTCCACCAACTCGAGCGCCGGGAAGAGGCACGCGGTCTGCTCCATCACGATCAGGCGTCCGCCGCCCCGGACAAAGGCCTGGACGTGCTGGTTCTGCCGGCTGCCAGGTCGCACCGTGTTCCGCTCCATGATGAGCACCTTGACACCGGACAGTGTCGTAGGCTCGAGGTCGTCGACGTAGGTGTAGTCGCTTGCCAGGGTTGCCAGTGAGCGATCCAGTGAGCCGGGGCCGAAGACCGCGATCTTGGCGCGTGGGAGATCCGTCCCTCGCTGGGTGGTGCCGATTTGGATGGGGCGCTGCCATTCGTCCAGGACGCGTCCGTCAGCCTCGAACCGTACCGTATAGGTGCAGGCTCCTGCCTCGAGATCCGGGCTGGTCTGAGCTTCGACAACGCAAGATGCCACACGTCCTCGGGCGACGGAGATGCTGTGGGTCACCGAGACCACGGTCTGATCCGCACGGCTGAGCGTCGCCGTCAATTGCCCGGCAATATCCCGAGTCGTGTCATTGGCCACAAAGAGCTCGCGCCGGAAGGTCTGCCCTGCGTAGTATCCTGACCTCAGGCAGCAGTCTATGACGGCGAGCGGGCGGAAGGCGTCGGCCTGTATCGCAAAGCTAGTGTTAGGCGCGTAGCCTTTGCCGGATTGCCAGAAGCTGAACTCGCTGGCGTGAGCAGGCACTTTCAGCGGCTTCATGCCTGGCGCCTCATAATCGTCATACGTGAGGGCTACGTCCTCGGGCTCGGGCCGTACATTCTCCAGGCAGGACAGGTTCCACGGCCCGAAACAGCTCACGCCCAGGCTGCGCCCTGTCTCGATGATCCAAGCCGCATCCTGTGCCGCGCAGGCGTCGATTCTGTCGAAACTCGCGTAGACTGAGTCACTGCCGAGGTGCAGCGTGTTGTTCGGGCCAGCATAGTGATAGAGCGCCATCTCCCCGCTGTGGAGTGGCTGCGTCCCGTCCCACCACCCGATGCCGGCACACTCCTTGCCATAGTGGCGGCTGATGATGGGCTGTGTTCGCTCATTCCAGAGCGAGGTATCGCCCTCGTGGTAGGCTGGGCGAGTTGGGTCGAGTGCGTTGAAGAGCGCACGCAACTTGGGGAGCTCCTCCTGAACCATCTTGGTCTCGAGAGAATCGCCCTCACCCTTGGTGTTCCAGCGCATCTCGTTCCCAACGCTCCACAGGATCAGGCTCGGGTGGTTCTTGTCGCGCTTTACGAAACGGCGGACGTGGTCGATGGCGGCCATCCAGTATGCCGGCGCTTCGGCCCCCTGATCGCCGCCGGAGCCGTGGAGGCCGGCCTCGCCCGTGATCAGAATGCCCTCCTCGTCAGCCAGATCCAGAACGATCGTCGGATGGGGGTGTGTGTGGAGGCGTGAGTGGTTCATATTGGCATCGCGGATCATCCCGAACCATTGGCGGATCCATCCCTCAGTGATGTAGTAGGGAGTCCACTTGTGGCCCCAGTCGGAAAAAAGATGCACCGGGTTCCCGTTGAGCAGGATGTCGAGTCCCTCGATCCACACCTCGCGGAAGCCAAAGCGCTCATTTGATGTCTCCAGGAGCAGCCCATTCTGATGGGCGGTCCCATTCTGATGGGCGTCAAGCAGCACAGTATGGAGCCAGTACAGTTTCGGGGCCTCAGGGTACCACCAGGTAGCGCTAGCCCATGGAATCTCGATAGTGGTGGGCACGGTGATTGAGGGCGCCACGTCGAGCTCAACGAGGGGCAACTCGAGCACAGTTGGTGCCAACGCGGGATCGATGCCTCTGACCCAGTCCCGTACATCAGCGACCAAGCTGATGTGACGCGACCTGTCTGACGTGTTGGTCACGTCGATCATCACCGTCAGCGTCCGTGTCCGGGTCGATGTGCGGATTGCGACGTCGCTGATTGTGACGTCGGCGCGGGTCTCCAGCCAGACATCCTGCCAAATGCCCGAATGATCGCACGGAATCGTATTGCCGGTAGGCACTACAGCACGTCCGCGGTCGTCGCGATCGTAGTCCTCGATCAGAACGGCGACCTCATTTGCACCTGGGCGCAGCCAGGGCGTTACATCAGCGTCAAGGGGCAGCGTCGGGTGGATGTGGGTGCAGACCGAATGCCCGTTGACGAAGAGTCGTGCTCTGGGCATCAGGGCCTCGAAGACGAGATGGTAGCGAGCGGTGGGATCGACAGCATCAATCGTATATGACCGGCGGATCCACGCCGAACGTGTCCTCGACCATGCAGACGGGTATCCGAAGGCGTCGAACAGAAACTCGACGTCATCTCCATCGAAGATCCTGGGGTCGTCGCAGGCCGCGTAGGTAGCCTCCCCTTTTCGGCGAACGGCACTGGTCGGCTTGGTCCAGAACGAGGGCACCAAGTACTGTTTTTCAAGCCAGCCACTCTCGGGAACAGACGGGGTCAGACTCGCCGAATAGCACGGCAGGAAATCCCACCAACCGTTGAGGCAGATCTTCGTCGCATGTGGCTTGGTCTCGGACATGGATGCCTCCGAACGATGCTGGTCAGTTGATGTTGGATGCTTGACGTCAGACACCGGAAGCCCGATGCTGGACGCTGGATGCGCTTGGCGTCGGTGTCAACAAACCAGTGTCCAACATCCAGCATCCATTCCGCTGCTGCCTGTTTTCCTTGTTTGCTCGCTCTACCAGTCTGCAACGCTGCCGTCCGACGGGTAGTAGTACTCACCGCCGAGTTCTTCGGTATAGTCGGTACTGCGCTCAACGGCATCCTCATCGATCCTGAAACCAAGGCCAGGCCCGGTGGGCAGGTCAACGTAGCCATCCTTCACGACCCAGTTCTCCTGGAGGAGGCCGTCACCGAGGCAGGCATCTACCTGCTCCTGAACCAGGAAATTGGGCACGGCGGCGTCGACCTGCATGCAGGCCGCGAAGGCGACCGGACCGATGGCGCAGTGAGGCAGGATGTGGATGTAGTAGACCTCGGCCATGTTAGCGACTTTCCTCAGCTCGCTGATGCCACCGACGTGGGATCCATCGGGCTGGATCAGCGACACGGCCTGCTTCTCGAAGACCTGACGGAACTCCCATCGGGTAAGCAGGCGCTCGCCTGTGGCGATGGGGAAGGGGACGTGGTCAGAGACGAGCTTCATCGCGTCGACATTCTCCTGGGGTACGGGTTCCTCGACGAACATGGGGCGCATCCCCTTGATCTCGTGGCAGACCTCGATGGCAAGGCCCGGCGTCATCTTGCCGTGGAAGTCGAAGCAGAGCTCTACGTCTGGTCCCACCCACTCGCGCATCAGGTAGGCGCGCTTGACGAAATCATCGATTACCGCGGGCGGCTCGTGCGCGCGCCAGAAGCCTCCTGGGCCGGCTTTGTATGCGGTGTAGCCCATCGTCTGTAGCCACTCGAGGCGCTCCCGGGACCGCGCCAGTCCCTCATCGCTCAACGTGTGGATGCCCCAGTGGGCATAGACGCGGATGCGGTCGCGCACCTGCCCACCAAGCAGCCGGTAAGTGGGGACGCCGTAGGCCTTCCCCGCGATGTCCCACAGCGCCTGGTCGATTCCGGAGAGCGCCGACATCACCACGGAGCCGCCGCGGAAGAACGACGAGCGGTAGATGTGCTGCCAGTGGTGCTCGATGCGCAGAGGGTCCTTGCCGACGAGGTAATCGGCCATCTCATCGACGGCAGCGCACGTGCTCTTGGGGCGTCCCTCGAGGGTCGTTTCGCCCCAACCGACCAGCCCTTCGTCGGTTGAGATCTTGACCAGGCGCGTGCGCTTTCTGGGGAAGAACTGCTCGATCCGTATGATCTTCATCGATGATCCTTTCTGGTCGAAGGGTGACACCCGTGACAGCGTTCTCGCTTGTTATGGCGTAGGTCGCCGAATCGTCAAACCGCAGTTCCAAGCGAAAAGTATTGACATAGCACAAAATCGAGTATATCATAATACCGGAAACGTTACCGGTGTCCTTACCGGTTACCTTACCGGGACACCCTGGATGGCTTCTTTCCCACAGGCGGGCGAGAGGGTATGCACGATCCTACTGAGCGCGTCAGTATTCGCGACATCGCCAAGGCTGCGGAGACCTCCGTCTCTACGGTATCGCGTGCGCTAAACGATCATCCTGACGTCTCTCCGGAGACGCGCGAGCGCATTATGCGCATCGCCGAAGCCTATGGCTACGAGCGCAACATGTTCGCCCACGGTCTCATCAGCGGACGCTCCGGTCTGATCTCGGTGATCATGCCGAATATCGACTACGATTACCAACTGCAGTTCCTGCGCGGCATGGCCCACGCGGCAGAGCGCTTCGACCAGGAGCTGTTGCTCACGGTCAAGGAGACCGCAAGCGACACGATTGATGCCTGTCGTTCGCTGTATCGACGCGGAATCTCTGACGGCGCGATCGTTTTCCAGCCTCCCGTTGAGGGCGCTGCGGCGCTGCGTGAACTGCAGGCTGCGGGCTTCCCGATGGTCGCCTTCCACCCGCCGTTTCCAATGCCTGGCTTGACGAGTGTCGAGCCTATGGACCACGAAGGCGCCATGATGGCGGTACGGCATCTTCTCGCTCTCGGTCACCAACGGATCGGTATCATTGTGGAGGATACCCAGCGCACTGCCGGGCAGGAGCGACTGCGCGGGTATGAGGATGCGCTGCGTGAGGCCGGCGTGTCGTTGGACCCGGCGCTGGTCATCGTGGTACCCCCTAATCAACCCCATGCGTCTGGACGCGCTGGGATCCAGCAGTGGCTCGCTGCAGGAACTGACTTCAGTGCGGTATTCTGCTTCAATGATCTCGTGGCCTATGGTGCCATCCAGGAATTGGCGGCGCACGACAGGCGTGTGCCGGAGGATGTCTCAGTCGTCGGCTTCGATGATATCCCGGCGAGCTTGCACTACGGTAGGGCCGGGCTGACCACGGTCAAGCAGCCGATCACGCAGATTGGCGAACTGGCGTTGGAGACGCTGCTGCACCTCTGCGACGGGGGAACCACGCCGGGGCAGCGCATTCAGGTGCCGGTGGAGCTCGTAGTCCGAGGCACCAGCAGTGCAGCGCGTCAGCCTCGAATCTGGGACGATAGCGTCGTGCGTCCAGAACCGCCAACGGCTTCTGAGCCGCTCGAGCCGCTGTGACAGGCTCTTGTACCTCATTGACTTATAGAAAGGACCTGCGATGGCGATTGCAGTAGAGGCGAAACGCCCGGAGAAGCGAGGCCTTCTCGGCCGGTTCACGTTGGGCAGGCGGGACAAAGTGATAACCACCACGAATGTTCTCCTGATGTGCCTGCCTGCAGTGGCCATGCTGATCGTGTTCAACTATCTGCCTATGTTCGGGTTGGTGATTGCTTTCAAGGACTACCGATTCGCTAAGGGCATCTTTGGCAGTGAATGGGTCGGGCTCAACAACTTCCGCTTCATTTTCGGCGGAGCCGGGTCAGGGTGGCGCCTTGTCTGGCACACCGTGTTCTACAACCTGATCTTCATCTTTTCGGGGATGGTCGGCTCGCTCGCATTGGCCTTCCTGATCAACGAGGTGCACACCACTCGAGCCTCTCGCGTCTACCAGGCGATGGCGTTTCTTCCGCACTTTGTCTCGTGGGTGGTGGTCGGCATCTTTGCCAACGGCTTCCTGCGCTTCGACGGCGGTATCGTGAACAAGTTCCTCATCCTCTTGGGTATTGAGCCGCTGTACTTCTACCAGCGTCCGGAGTACTGGCCCTATATCCTTGCGGCGGTCAACCTCTGGAAGGGCGTCGGTTTCGGCAGCATCACCTATATGGCCGGTATGCTGGGGATCGATGACGAGTTCTACGAGGCGGCGCAGATCGATGGGGCCAACCGCTGGCAGCAGATTCGCTACATCACGGTGCCCTTGCTGATCCCGCTGATCATCACCGTCACGTTGCTGTCGTTGGGCGGCATCTTCCGGGGGAACCTGGAGATGTTCCAGATGATGATCGGGAACAACCCGCTGCTCTACAGCACGACCGACATCATCGATACGTTCGTCTTCCGCTCGCTCCTGACCCTTGGGAGCCTGGGTCTGGCGTCGGCTGCCGGGTTCTTCCAGTCTGTGGTGGGCCTGGTGATGATCCTCGCCACCAACTGGCTGGTGCGGACCGTCAACAAGGAACGAGCGCTCTACTAGGAGGCGACGACGATGGCACAAGCGCAAGCGGTAGTACGAAGTGTGCGTCGCAGGAAGCCCTTCTCGGTCGGACGGGCGCTTATCCATATTGGGCTGGCAGTCGTGGGTTTTCTCTGCATTATGCCTATGCTCCTGGTGATCTCGACGTCGCTCTCCGACGACCTCCTGGTTGCCAGAAACGGGCTGTCGCTGTTGCCACAGGGGTTCACAACCTATACCTACGACTTCATCCTATCGAGTCCGGCCCAACTGCTTCGCAGCTATGGGGTCACGCTGATTGTGACAGCATCGGGAACCGCGGGTGGGGTTCTGGTCTCTGCGCTGATGGGCTATGCGCTAGCGCATCGCGAGTTCAAGCTGCGCGGCGTGTTTGTCTTCATTGTCGTCTTCACAATGCTGTTCAACGGCGGTATGGTGCCCACATACCTGATCGTGCGCGGAACCCTCGGGCTTCACGATAACATCCTGGCGCTGATCCTGCCGACGATGATCATCCCGTGGTACATAATGATGTTCCGCACGCAGTTCTCCAGCCTGCCGCACGAGATCATGGAGTCCGCCAAGATCGATGGCGCCGGGGAGTGGCGCATGTTCTTCCAGATCGCGATGCCACTCTCGCGGCCCTGGCTGGCTACGATCGGCCTGATGTACATCCTCAAGTACTGGAACGAATGGATACCGGCGATGATGTACATCGAGGATCCCAAGCTGTTCCCGCTGCAATACCTACTGCAGGCGATCGTGCGCAACGCCCAGTTCCTGCGCTCAATGGCACAGGCGATGACGACGCAGGTGAAACTGCCTGGCCTCTCTCTGCAGATGGCTATGGTCGTCGTCGCTGCGGGGCCCGCGATGTTCGTGTTTATGTTCCTGCAGAAGTACTTCGTGCGAGGGCTGACCGCCGGCGCGGTGAAGGGCTAGATCCGGCGAGTGTGCACGGCCTGCCTTTTCGGAGGCGGCTGGGATAGTGCGTGGCGCACCATGGAAAGGAGGATGTTCATCGTTCGACGTACTTCTAGACAGCTTCAGAAAGAGCGAGACCCGAGTCAGGCCCCGTAGGGTGGCCCCCAGAGACTATGTCCGCGTTCACTAGTTCAGGAAGGAGCTTGTGATGTTCAAGAAGCGTGCGTGGTTCTATAGCGCGCTAGCTGCGCTAGCGGTGTTGACGATGATCATCTCGTGTGCTCCCCAGACCGTCGAAGTGGAGAAGTTGGTCACCCAGGTTGTCAAGGAGCAGGTCACCGTCGTCGTCGAAGGCGAGGTACAGATCCAGGAGGTTGAGAAGGTCGTGACAGTGACCCCCAGTGCGCCGGTGGAGATCAGCTACACCTATCCCGGCCCGGGCGTGCACTATGATCTTCAGGAGGTCCAGGACGCCTTCAATGCCATCCTGATCCCGAAGATCAACGTCAAGCTCACGCTCGACCCCATGGATTGGGGTACATTTGGCGAGCGTATGCAGCTCAAGATGTCTGCCGGCGAGACCTGCGACATCGTCTTCACTGCGCCCTGGATCAACAACTACTACATCAACGTCATCAACGGCGCACTGTATCCTCTGGATGATATCCTGCCCGAGTATGCTCCGGGCCTATACGCTAGCATCGCTCCCAGCACTTGGGAGGCTGCGCGCGTCAAAGGCCATATCTATGCCGTCATAAATCAACAGATCTGGCCGAAGCCCTGGGGCGTGCACGTGATCGAGAGCTTCGCTGACAAGTACAACCTGAACCTGGATGACATCCGTCGATTCGAGGATATGGAGCCCTTCATGGATGCTGTCCTCGCGGGTGAGGGTGGCGACGTTACCCCGTACTGCCAGCGGTCTGTCCCCTTCTATCTCCAGTACCACGGCTTCACCGAAATGGGCTCCGGGGATGGTGCAGGCATAAGCGTACGCTACAATGACCCGACCGTCGTCAACGTCTTCGAGTCGCCGGAGTGGCAAGAGCATGCGAAGATGAACCGCCGCTGGTACCTTGCCGGATACGTCTTCAAGGATGATGTCCCGAATCTTGATGAGACCATAAAAGCGAATCTGTGCGCCTACGACTCGCACGTTGAAAAGCCGAACCAGGCTACTGACCTCAAGGCTCGCTATGGTCAGGACTGGATCTTCAAGAGTCTGACTGATCCCCTCATCCTCGACACGGGTGGCGCAACAGCCACGATGAACGCGATCTGCGCGACCTCCAAGAGCCCCGAGTCGGCGATGAAGGTCCTCGAGATGCTCAACACCAACAAAGAGGTCTACCGGTTGATTTCCTACGGTATCGAGGACAAGCACTGGGTTTGGGTCGATCAGGACCTGGACATCGTCTCGCTGCCCGAGGGCAAGACTCAGGCTGATATGGGTTACTTCCCCAACACCGACTGGATGTTTGGCAACCAGTTCAACGCCCCCTATCGTGACGAAGAGACTGCAAGGCTGGATGCGTGGGAGCTTACACGGCGTCTGAACAACTCCGCCACGCCGCACATCCTCCTGGGCTTCACCTTCGACTCCAAGCCCGTTGAGAACGAGGTGGCACAGGTCACCGCCGTTGCCGCGGAGTTCTGCGCTCCGGTTCTCACCGGCCTGGTGGACTTTGAGGGCAACTATGAGACCTGTCTTGAGAAGGTGAAGGCCGCAGGTATCGACACGGTCCTCGCCGAGGCCCAGAAGCAGGTCGACGAGTTCATGGCCGGCAAGTAGCCGCCACTGATGCATACAGAACGCACACAGGGTACCGACCCTGTGTGCGTTCTCTTGAGCCCCAGTTCTCCAGAGAGTTTGCCATAGCGGACCGTACGATGTCTCAGCACGCGCCAGATCGATCGCCGTTGTTGAGTCGCATACTCATCACCCTCTTGCGGGCGACTGCCACGCTTCGGGTGGCGGTCAAGCGGCTGCTGGCTCAGCCCGGCATGGTGCTGGCGACGTTGCTTGGGTTGGTGACGGTAGCAGCGCTCGTGATGAGCATCCCCATGTACGCTGAGGGCGTCTACTACCGCGTCCTGAGCGAGGGCCTGTTCTCCGATGCACCCAGCTTCCGAGGTAAGGTCGTGCGCCCGCCGGTAGCGCTACTCTATCGTTATGTGGGCGCCTTCACCGGCCCTCTGCAGTGGGGCGATGTGGTACCGCTAGACCGTTTCTTTCAGGACGCCGTCTACGACTACCTGCACCTGTCGCCGTCGCCGGACAGTGCCGCTCTCCGCATGTTTAACACGGGGCTCTTTGGCTTTTTCGCGGAAAGCGACGCAAATGTTGTGACGACCAGAGCTCCCGAGCTGGAGGTTAGCCTGGCAGCTCTGGGCAACCCCGGATCCCACATCAGGCTGATCGATGGCGGATGGCCCTCAGAAGGCGCCGGCCCGGGCGGTAAGGGTGACCCTATCGATGTCATGGTCAGCCGGGCGATCGCAGAGAAGATGGGGACTCAGGTAGGCGAGATCTACATTGCCTATGACCGGCGCGCAATGCGCCGTTACGAGGCGGACCCCGCGCGTCTCACGCTGCGTGTTGCGGGTGTATGGGAGCCCGCGAACCGTAACGCGCAGTTCTGGGACTACGTCCAGATCCCTCCGGACAATACGCTGATTGTGTCCATCGATGCGTTCGCTCAACGCGTCGGCCCGGCGCTCACCGACGAGATCTACCAGGCACTCTGGTATATGCCCATGGACGCCTCAGAGATCTATGCCAGCGACGTCAACCCGCTTCTGACGCGGCTTCGGACGCTGGAGCGAGCCGTAGAGGTGATCCTGCCCAGTACCACCGTGGACGTGTCGCCGATCAAGGCCTTGGAGCAGTACCGTAGCGCCGCCAACCTGCTGGGGGTCATGCTCCTGGTGTCGAGTGTGCCGGTGGTGGGTCTGGTGTTGGCGTTTGTGGCTCTGATCGCCACGTTGAACACCGAACGCCAGCGTAATCAGATCGCGGTCCTGCGGAGCCGGGGTGCCACCACGGGTCAGATTGCGGGCATTGCTGCGATGGAGGGCACGGTCCTGGGAGCGGCAGCACTCGCGCTTGCCATACCCCTCAGCCTGGTGTTCTCTTCTCTGATGGGGCAGACTCGCAGTTTCCTGAATTTCACACTCCGGACGGACTTCCGCGTCGGTGTCACATGGCCAACACTTCTGTTTGGAGCGCTGTCCATGGCGCTGAGTGTCTTGACGCAGATCGCACCGAGCATCGGCGCGGCTCGGCACACCTTGGTCACGTACAAACAGGAGCAGGCGCGCACGCTGCGGCCGCCGTGGTGGCAGCGTGCGTGGCTGGATGGACTCTTGCTTATCCCTGCCGTCTACGGCACTTACGTGCTGGCCCAACAGGGCAGCTTGCTGGGCATTGTGGATGTGGCGGAGGCCGATCCGTTCTCGAACCCGCTGTTGTTTCTGGTGCCGGCGCTCACCATCGTGGCTCTGGCGCTCATCCTGCTGCGCCTGCTGCCGCTGCTGCTGCGTCTTGTGGCGGGCCTCAGTGTCTATACGTCGAGCGTGAGCCTGCTTATGGCGTCTCGCCAGTTGGCGCGTGCATCAGCGCTGCATACCGCTCCACTGGGTCTGCTGATTCTGACGTTGGCTCTGTCTACCTACACCGCCTCGATGGCGGCGACGATGGACGATCATCTCTTCGATCAGCAGAACTACCGTGTGGGCTCTGATGTCAGCTTGGTCGATACGGGTGAAGGTGTCAATACGTCTGATGTCACCATTGGAAGTCTGGGCGGAGCCGGCGGCGGTGAGGCAGCACTCTGGCGGTTCCCGCCGGTGTCCGATTATCTAGGCCTTCCCGGGGTACTTCGTGCCGCACGAGTAGGTCGTTACGACGCCCGCATCCAGACGACGGGGGGATTCGTGCCCGGCGCATACATCGGCGTGGATCGTGTGGACTTCGCCCCGGTGGCCTTTTGGCGCGAGGATTTCGCCCTTGAGCCCTTGGGTAGTCTGATGAACGGCCTGGCAGAGAGCCTGGACGGCGTGCTGCTTCCGAGAGCCTTTATGACCGAACAGATACTGAATGTCGGCGACCGGGTGGCTTTTACGATACAGGCTTACGACCGATCGGTGACGGTTCAGGCCCGCGTCGTGGGAGGGTTTGACTACTTCCCGACCTGGTACCCCGATAGCGGGCCCTTAGTCGTGGGCAACCTCGACCACTTCTTTCTCCAAGCACAGGCTGAACTGCCGTACCGCGTATGGATGCGGACTGTGGCGGATGTGGACCATGTTGAGCTTGCGGAGTCTGTCGTGCAGATGAACTTGGGCGCCGAGGCGATGATGGTCGCGCAGCGGAGTATCGCGGCTGAACAGCGTCGACCTGAGCACCAGGGCCTGCTGGGGCTGCTCTCGGTCGGATTCAGCGCGGCGGCGGTGCTCACTGCCCTTGGGTTCATGCTGTACGGCCTGTCCTCCTTCCGTCGTCGCTCGGTGGAGCTGGGCGTTCTGCGAGCCACAGGGCTCCGCTCCCGCCACGTCGCCGGGATCATCGGTTGGGAGCTGGCGATGCTTCTGGGCGTCGGCGGGGCTGCAGGTACCGGGTTGGGTATCTGGGCTAGCCGGCTCTATGTTCCATTCCTGCAACTCGGTACTGGCGCGGCAGCGCGTGTTCCGCCGTACAACGTGGCCATTGCCTGGCCGGCGCTTCTGCGTCTCTATGCCCTCTTCGCGCTGCTGTTCGTGGTTGCCTTAGCGGTGCTCGTTCGCCAGATCGTGCGACTCCAGCTCTTCCAAGCCATCAAACTCGGCGAGACCGTCTAGCCTCGACTGACGTTCCTCCACGCGCTCTTCGATTCCTCTGGGTCACGTGACTCACTTGGATGCTCACAGGCAACCGGTTCTGTACGCCCGTGCCCGGTCTAATGGAACTCTAAGGGTGGTGCCGTTGACTTTTAGAAGACGGCTGTCTATAATAATAGTCAGATGTGGCCAGGTCCTGGACAGGATGTGGGAGTTGTGCGCATCTTGAGGATGCAGTGGAGTTCGGGAAGCAGTAGGTGGCAAGTAGGAGGTAGGCTATGCCTAGAGAGGTGATCGAGATTCCCTCGACGATCGAGTATCTCACGATACTGGACCAAGACGGGGGAGCTGATCCGGCCTTGGAGCCAGAGTTGTCGGATGAGTTCTTGCTGAGTCTACACCGGTGGATGCTGCTCGGACGGCGC
This sequence comes from Anaerolineae bacterium, assembly GCA_025454475.1. Lineage (GTDB taxonomy): Bacteria > Chloroflexota > Anaerolineae > B4-G1 > SLSP01 > PWVB01. The sequence goes on along the minus strand of JALOOJ010000039.1, from coordinate 8,787 downwards.
TTCGATGAACGTATGTTGCGACTGCAGCGCCAAGGGCGAATTGGGACGTTTGCGCCGGTGATGGGCCAGGAGGCTGCGAACGTGGGCGCGGCGGCTGCACTACGGCAGTCAGACTGGATGGTCGTGGCTTTTCGTGAGGCGGCAGGGGAGTTGATGCGTGGGCGCACGATGGAAGACCTGCTGCTCTACTATGGTGGCTATAACGAGGGAGGCACCATCCCTGAGGGTGTGAACAACCTGCCTACATCAATCCCCGTGGGGTCTCAGGCCTTGCACGCTGTGGGGTTGGCATGGGGGATCAAGTACCGGGGCAAGGACGATGTGGCCATGGTCTTTTTCGGCGATGGTGCAACCTCGCAGGGCGACTTCCACGAGGCGCTGAACTTCGCCGGCGTCTACAAAGTGCCAACGGTCTTTGTGTGTCAGAACAACCAATGGGCGATCTCGGTGCCGCGTTCGAGGCAGACCGCGGCGTTGACGCTGGCACAGAAGGGGCTGGCGCACGGTGTTCCGGGGATTCAGGTCGACGGGAATGACGTGTTGGCGGTATATGTCGCGGCACGGGAAGCGATCGAACGCGCCCGCGCCGGGGAGGGCGCCACACTCATCGAGGCCGTTACATATCGCATGTCGGTCCACACGACCGCAGATGATCCAAAACGCTATCGCACGGACGAAGAGGTCGAGGTCTGGCGGCAGCGCGATCCGATCAACCGCTTCCAGATCTACTTGCGCACCAAGGGCTTGCTGGATGACGAGAAGCTGGCGGGGCTTGAGGAGGACATCGATCAGCAGATTCGGGAGGCCGTCGAACGAGCCGAGAAGACGATGAGTGAGCCGGTGGACCCGTTGGTGATGTTCGATCATCTGTATGCAGAGTCTTATCCCCATCTCGTGGATCAGCGGCGCGAGCTGGCGGATGCATTGAGTGACAAGGAGTCGTAGCCATGGCCAAGATGACGATGGTACAAGCGCTGAACCTGGCTCTGACTCAGGAGATGGCGGAGGACGATCGAGTTATCGTCCTGGGAGAGGACGTCGGGCGAGATGGTGGCGTGTTCCGCGTGACCGATGGGCTGTTCGAGACCTATGGAGAGAGCCGGGCGCTGGATACGCCGTTGGGCGAGGCCGGGATCGTGGGCATGGCGATTGGGATGGCCATCTACGGACTGAGACCTGTGGCGGAAATCCAGTTCTCGGGGTTCATCTACCAAGCCTTCCATCAGATCGAGCAACACGCTGCGCGGATACGCTGGCGGTCTCGTGGCCGGTTCAACGTGCCGATGGTGATCCGCGCGCCCTTTGCCGCGGGGGTTCGAGCACTGGAGCACCACTCGGAGAGCCGTGAGGCCTACTTCGCTCACACGCCGGGACTGAAGATGGTCATCCCGTCAGGGCCGAGGAATGCCCGCGCGCTCTTGGTCTCCGCGATCCGCGACCCAGACCCAGTGGTTTTCTTCGAGCCCAAATCGATCTACCGCGCCTTCCGTGAGGAGGTACCCGAGGATGAGGAAGTCATGGAGATCGGAAAGTCGGTGATTGCCCGCGAGGGTCAGGACCTCACACTGATATCCTACGGCGCGATGATGCGCCCGACGCTTGCTGCGGCCGACAGGCTGACGGAGGAGGACGGCGTGCAGGCGGAGGTAATCGATCTGCTTACGCTGTCTCCGCTCGATGACACGCTCTTCACGACATCGGTTCGGAAGACCGGACGGGCCGTGATCGTGCACGAGGCGCACCGGAGCTTTGGTCCCGGGGCGGAGATCGCGTCGCGCATAATGGAGAGGTCCTTCTGGACCTTGGAGGCGCCGATCAAGCGGGTGACCGGCTATGACGTCGTTGTGCCGTTCTTCGCGCGCGAGCAGGCCTACCTGCCGGACGTGGAGCGAGTACTGAGTGCGGCACGTGAGACCTTGCGTGCGTAGGGGAGGGTTGTATGGCTAGAGAGTTCAAGCTGCCCGATCTGGGGGAAGGCATTCACGAAGGCGAAGTCCTGGCAGTGAAGGTCCGTGCCGGCCAACACGTCAAGGAAGACGATGTCATCCTCGAGGTGGAGACCGATAAGGCTGCCGTGGAGATTCCTTCTCCCTACAGCGATAGTGTCTCAGATGTGCGGGTAAGGGTGGGCGATACCGTCCACGTGGGTGATGTGATGATAGTGTTCAGTGGCCCGGGTGATGGGGCGGAATCACAGGTCGTTGCGGGACGGCCTGAGCCCTCAGTGGCTCCAAAGGCTAGCCATGCCGCGAGTCCGGCGGTCCTCATGGAAGCGGCGCATCGCGAAGGCCCTGTTCCTGCTGCGCCGTCGACGCGACGGTTGGCACGCGAGTTGAATGTGGATCTACACCTGGTCGTGCCAACGGGGCCCGGGGGGCGTGTGACTCAAGAGGATGTGCGCGCCTACGCCGAGCGGCCTCAAACTCGTGAGATGTCAGACGGCGAGGTCGCACCGGCCACGCGACGAGAGATCCCTGCTCATAGCGCACAGCGATTATTGAGCCCCGTGGCGCCACCTCTACCGGCCTATGACGAGGCTGGCCCTGTAGAACGTGTACCGCTGCGCTCAGTGCGTCGCGCCACGGCGAAGCAGATGGCATTGGCATGGTCTCAGATCCCGCACGTCACGACGCAGGATCTTGTTGATATCACCGAGCTGGAGGCGCTCCGGCAGCGGCACAAGGACGAAGTACGCGACCGGGGCGGTGCGCTGACGTTGACTGTGTTTGTCATGAAGGCGCTGGTGAGTGCGCTCAAGGCCTTCCCGAAGTTCAACGCCAGCCTAGACACAGAAAAGGAGGAGATTCTTCTGAAGAAGTACTATCATGTAGGCATTGCGGTGGACACGGAGCGCGGGCTGCTCGTTCCCACGATTCGGGATGTAGACCGCAAGAGCCTGCTGGAGCTGAGTACGGAGCTCAAAGCTATGGCGGATCGCGCCAGGGAGGGGCGCGCGACGCTTGATGAGCTTCGGGGTAGCACGATCACCATCACGAATGTAGGTGCGATTGGGGGCGTGGGATTTACACCGATCATCAACTACCCCGAGGTCGCGATCCTGGGGCTGGCGCAGGCGCGGGTTCAGCCGGTAGCCAGGCCGACGGTGCCTGGTGAGCGCTCGCCACAGATGGACTGGGCCGAGGCTCTTAACAACGGATACGAGTTTGCGCCACGGCTGATGATGCCAGTAGTCCTGGCATTCGATCACAGGGTGAACGACGGTGCAGAGGCGCAGCGCTTCCTCAATCACGTGATCGGGCAGCTTGCGCATCCTGAGCGCCTGTTGATGGGGTTGTAAGCTGGGCATAGGAAAAGGGGTACGTGCGATGAGCGAATCACGCAAGCGGGATCTGGAAGTGGCGACCTTGGGTGGTGGGTGTTTTTGGTGCCTTGAGGCGATTTACGATCAGGTGCACGGGGTGGAGGATGTTGTGTCCGGCTACGCCGGGGGGACGGTGGCTAGTCCCTCGTACGAACTGGTCTGCAGTGGCGCGACCGGACACGCTGAGGTCGTGCAGGTGGCCTTTGATCCAGAGGTGATCACGTATGGAGAGATCCTGGACATCTTCTTCTCGATCCACGATCCCACGACGCTGAACCGCCAAGGTGCTGACGTCGGTACCCAGTACCGGTCTGTGATCTTCACGCACCGCGCCACACAGCACGAGACGGCGCAGGCGGTGATCCGTAACCTGGAGGCACGGAAGACATATACCGATCCGATCGTGACCCAAGTGACGCCGCTTCAGGCCTTCTACCCGGCCGAGGACTATCATCAGGAGTACTTCGCCAAGCATCCGGAGCGCGCCTATTGTCGTGCGGTGATCAGTCCCAAGGTCGCGAAGTTCCAGAAGCACTTCTCGGATTTGCTAAAGGTGGAGGTCTAGCTGTTTGGGCCAGGGTCCTTCACCTGGTCCAGGGTAACAGCCGAGTGGTCGTCGTGCGTGGGCGGTCACGACCATAAGGCGACGTTCGGGTAAGGTATCAGGTCGACGAGAGGTGGTTGAATGACCGGGAAAATCAGAAAGACGGAGGCTGAGTGGCGAGAGATGCTCTCGCCTGAGGCGTACCATGTACTGCGTGAGAAGGGCACCGAGCGTGCTTTCACGGGGGAGTACTACACCAAGGATGATGACGGTGTCTACCGCTGTGGAGCGTGTGGGCACCCGCTGTTCGGCTCTGAGACAAAGTACCACTCGGGTTCCGGCTGGCCTAGCTTCTATGCGCCCATCTCGCCGGATGCCGTCGACACCGCGAAGGATCGCAGCTTCCTGATGGTGCGCACTGAGGTGAAATGCAGCCAATGCGGGTCGCATCTGGGCCACGTGTTCGATGATGGTCCTGAGCCGACTGGGCTGCGCTACTGCCTGAACTCTGTCGCGCTGGATTTTGAGCCCAAGAAGGGTGACTGACGATGGTGATGGGTGAGATGACGCAGGAGGTTGGGATTGCCGTGATTGGCGGCGGCCCCGGCGGTTACGCTGCCGCGTTCAGGGCGGCGGATCTGGGCCTCGACGTGATGGTGATCGACGAGGCGCCGCGTCTAGGTGGGGTATGCTTGCATCGTGGCTGTATCCCATCGAAAGCGCTGCTTCATCTCAGTCAGTTGATCAACGATGCGAAGGCGTCTGGGGAGCTGGGCATTGTGTTTGGCGCGCCCACAATCGACCTGGAAAAGGTACGTGCGTTCAAAAATCGAGTCGTTGATCGTCTGTCCGACGGGCTAATGCGGTTGGCTAAGCAGCGCGGGGTGCAGGTTGTCCAGGCGCGCGCCGTCTTCGAGGATTCGCGGACTCTGCGGCTCCAGGGCGCCGATCTCGCTCACATCAAGTTTGGCCACGCTATTGTCGCCACCGGCTCATCCGAGATCGCGCTCCCAGGTCTCACGTTCAGGCCCGGCGGACGGGTCATCAGCTCGACGGGAGCGCTGGAGCTGGCGGATGTCCCCGGGCGACTGCTAGTGATCGGCGGCGGGTATGTCGGCCTGGAGCTAGGGTCAGTATACGCTGCGCTGGGGAGCCAGGTCTCGGTGGTTGAGATGCTCCCGCGGCTGATCGCGCAGGCGGATGAGGACCTGGCGCGCCCATTGGTTAGGCGCATCGGCGAGACTTTCGAGGCTGTCTACACCAGAACGAAGGTCGCCGACCTGACCGAGGGCGATGCCGACGTCGAGGTAACCCTCGAGGGCGCGATGGGGAGGACGGTGGAGCGTTTCGACCGGGTTCTAGTTGCGGTGGGTCGCCGACCCCACTCACGGGGATTGGGCCTTGAGCACACGAAGGTGGTGGTGGATGACCGCGGGTTCATCCAGGTGGACGACCGGCAGCAGACCGCCGAACCAAAGATCTTCGCCATCGGCGACGTAGTCGGGGGAATGATGTTGGCCCATAAGGCCATGTATGAAGGGAAGATCGCCGCAGAGGTGATCGCGGGACAGCCTGCGGCCTTTGATGCCGTGGCGATTCCGGCAGTCGTCTATACGGACCCGTCTCTGGCGTGGGCTGGCCTGACGGAGACGGATGCGCAGGCTCAGGGTCGGGAAGTCAGAGTGGCGCGATTCCCCTGGAGTGCATCGGGTCGCGCGCTGACTATGGATGCTCCTGAGGGATTGACCAAGATCCTGGCTGACGCGGAGACTGGGCGTGTCCTTGGGTTTGGGATCGTCGGACGGGATGCCGGAGAGATGATCGGCGAAGGGGTGTTGGCGATCGAGTTGGGGGCACTGGTGGAGGATGTGGCGTTGACGATCCACGCCCATCCGACCCTCACCGAGACAGAAGGGGAGGTTGCGGAGCTGTTCCTGGGCAGCACGACGCACCTGCTGCCACCGAAACAGCGGTAGACCAGCTTCTCCGGGCGGTCCAGCTGCCCCCACCAAGAGGCGGCACGGTCCCGGGGAGCCGCATCGCGCGGAATCCTGGTGGCGGTTTGACGGACCGCTGAATACTGATATGATTGGTTGGCGCGCCGTTGTAGTGTCGGTTATTTGGGCGGTTAGCTCAGTTGGTTAGAGCGCCTCCTTTACACGGAGGAGGTCACAGGTTCGAGTCCTGTACCGCCCATCAGGTCTCTTCCGAGTCGTATGCTGAGAAGCTCCTCGACTGTGGTCGGTCGCAATGGTCGCGTACACCATGCCCAAGTGCTCTCTGCCCTGGCTATGCGCCTGTGCCCTGGTCACGAGTTCAGGGGAAGATTGGCCATGCGGACGAGGCCAAGATCCAACCCCGGACTGTTCGGCCCGCCGATGTGCGGGGCTATAATGGATGATGAGAGACTTGTTAGCATTCACCCCAGTTAGGAGCGGTACCTTATGAACGCAACCGTATCCGTATCACATCTGGCCAAGTCCTTTGGCCGCTTCCAGGCCGTGAAGGACGTGAGCTTTGAAGTCTACCCCGGTGAGATCTTCGGTCTACTCGGGCCGAATGGTGCCGGGAAGACCACGAGTATCCGCATGATGCTCGACATCTTTAAGCCCGATGCAGGGTCCGTGACCATCTTCGGGGGAGAGATGACAGAGGCGAAGAAGAACCGTATCGGTTACCTGCCTGAGGAGCGCGGCCTGTACCAGGATCTGAAGCTGGAGCCGACGCTTGTCTACCTGGCGACGCTAAAGGGACTGGACGAGTCGGAGGCGCGTTTGAGGATCGCCGATTGGCTGAAGCGCCTCGATCTCTACGAGCATCGCGCCAAGAAGGTGCAGGAGCTCAGCCGGGGCATGCATCAGAAGGCACAGATCATCACCACGTTGGTTCACGATCCCGAGCTGATCATCGTCGACGAGCCTTTCTCGGGCCTCGATCCCGTAAACACACGCCTCGTAAAGGACATCATCGAGGAACAGCGCCAGGCGGGCAAGGCGATCGTGATGTCTACACACCAGATGTACCAGGTGGAGGCGCTGTGCAACCGCATCGTGCTGATCGACAAAGGCGTGGCAGTGCTCTATGGCGAAGTTGGTGAGATCAGGCGGCGATTCGCAGGCAATGCCGTCGTGTTGGAGGGGCAGGGCGACTTCGAGGGCCTCCCGGGCGTTTTGGAAGTGCGCCGCGATAACGGCTCGTGGCATATGGCGCTCGAAGCCGGTGTGTCGGCTCAAGACATCTTCCAGGCACTGGCCCGCCGGGCGAGCGTGAAGGTCGACAGGTTCGAGGTGGCTGAGCCCTCACTGGACGACGTGTTCATCCGTGTCGTTAGCGAAGGGCAGGGGGAGTCGGAGGAGGCCGCACGTGCGTAAGCTCTGGCTGATCGCGAAGCGGGAGTACCTCAGACGGGTCAAGGTGAAATCGTTTCTGTTTGTGACGCTAGGTTTTCCGCTGCTGATCGTCGGTGTCAGTGCGATCGCGGGGCTGATCGCCACCGGAGGACGGGACTCGCGACCGCTGGGCTATGTGGATCTGTCAGGTGTTCTGGATGATGGCGTGCTTCCGGCATTGGCCGAGGGACGAAAGGCGTTCAGCCAGATCGAGGCGTATCCTAACGCAGACGCCGCACGGGTAGCTCTGGAGGAGGGTCTGATTCAGGCGTACTACGTCGTGCCACGGGATTACCTGGCGGAAAAGGAAATCACGCTGTTCTATGGCGAAGACCAGCCACGGTCTGCGACGACGAGGGACTTCAGGGACTTCATCCGCGGCAGTCTGGTGGCCCAGCAGCGCCCCGAGGTGCAGGAGACGCTGTCTGACGGACTGGCCATCACCATCCGCTCCACTGACGGTCGGCGTGTAATGTCTGAGGGGGGCGTACCGAGTTTCCTGGTGCCGTTCGTGGTGGCTTTTTTCCTTTTCTTCGCTATCTCAAGCGCCGGCGGATACTTGCTGCAGGCGATGACTGAGGAGAAAGAGAATCGCACGATGGAGATCATTGCGACCTCCGTCTCGCCGGGACAACTGATGAGTGGCAAGGCCCTTGGTCTGATCGCGGTGTCACTCACCCAGATCCTTGTGTGGGTTGCTTTACTCGGTGCGGGGCTCTGGATTGGTGGCCTTTTCGTAGAGGAGCTTCGCGGCATTGAGCTGCCGTGGGACATGCTCGGTGTGACGGTCCTGTATTTCGTGCCGACGTTCGCGTTGATTGCTGGAATGATGATCGCTATCGGTGGGGCTGTCACAGAACAACAGCAGGGGCAGCAGGTGGCAGGCATCCTGAACATGCTGTTCATTCTACCAATCTTCTTCCTGGTGTTGATCTTTGAGAGTCCTGATAGCCCATTCCTGGTGGTGTTGACGCTGTTCCCCACGACAGGATTCCTGACGATCCTGCTTCGCTGGGGTCTGTCTTCGGTGCCCTGGTGGCAGATGGTGTTGAGTTGGGTGCTGCTCAGCGTGAGCGCGCTCGGGAGTATCTGGGTTGCCGCCAGGGTGTTCCGCATCGGCATGCTGCAGTATGGACAGAGGCTCAGTATGCGCGCGATCGTCGAGGGGGTGCGGGAACGGCCCGCCTCGCGAGAGCGGTCCGTCACGCGTGATCGGGAGGATGTGATCCATGCGTAACGTTCTGTTAGTGATCAAGCATGAGATACGTCGAACGGTCGGCAAGCCGTCGTTTTGGATCGCGGCGTTTGTGTTCCCAATGATCATCTTCGCGATCACGTTTGGGTCCCAGTTGATGGCGCGTGGGATGGCCGATGGTGAGTCGGAAGCGGATTTCCTGAACCTTGTGACCGGGGCGTCAGCGTCGACTGAGGACAAGCCGGTTGGCTACGTCGACCTGGCGGGGGTCGTCAGCGTAATCCCCGAGGGGGTGCCGGTCAATCTGCTGAGGGCGTACCCAGATCAGGATGCGGCG
>JALOOJ010000182.1 GCA_025454475.1 Anaerolineae bacterium | reverse complement strand
GATCGTAGTCGACACACCGCCGATCCTCGCCGTGACCGATGCCGCGGAGATCGCCGGCTTCGTCGACGGGGTCGTTATGGTCACCGTCTCCGGTCAGACCCGCCTGCCCTCCGCGGCCCGAGCCATCGAGCGAATCCAGGAGGTGGGCGGTCACCTACTCGGTCTGGTCATCAACCGGCTCACGGCACGCAGCGGTGGCTACTATTATCACTACTACGAGTACAGCAACGATTACACCTATGGCAGCGACGACGGGCGCGACGGAAGAAGCGCAGGTAGCCGCTTCCTGGACCACGTCAAGCGTCGCAAGGAGCCGACCCGTGCCTAGATCCCAACCGCCTTCTGTCACCCTCTTCATCGCCACTCTTGCGCTACTGGCGCTGCTCTCGGGCTGCGCGGGCGAAGGCAACGCCGTCCCCACCTTCGTTCCACCTCTCATCATCGCGCAGCTCGACCTCGCCCGCATTGAGGCGCACACGCCCGCCACCGAGACGCTTTCCGAAACCTCGTCCGCCTACTTCGACCTGGAGATGGCTCGACAGCGCCTCATTTTGGCACAAGCCCTCTACGACTTCTCCAAGGCCCAGTACGAGCAGACCGTCCTGACGGCCCCCTTCGCTGGCACACTGAGCACCTTCGGAAAACAGCGGGGCAACTCGGTGGCGCCCTACGAGACCATCGGCATCCTGGCCGACCTCAGCTCGGTGACCGTGCAGGCCTGGCTGCCCGCGGAAAACCGTGACCGTGTTGCGGTTGGCGATCTCGCCCAGGTTCGCGTTGACGGCTATGGCGACACGCTCTACACGGGCGCCGTGGCGGCAATCGCCGACGATGCGGGGGTCTGGCAGGGCGGGCTCGCCTTCGCGATGACCATCGCCCTCGATCCCGGCCAATCGCTCCCGCCCGCGACGCAACTCGGCGCCGATGTCACGCTTCCCGGCGAGGTCCATGCAGACGTCCCTTGGGTGCCGATCAACGCCCTGACTACGGTGGGCACCCAGGCCTACCTCGACATCCTGCGCCAGGCCAAAATCGAGCGCGTTCCTGTCCAGGTGGGCATCACCAATGGCCAACAGGCCGAGATCGTGAGTGGCATCGCCGTTGGGGACACCATCGTCTTCCCATAGCTCCGACGTTGGGCGACGCGCCGTCCAGCCTTCTCTCTGCCTCGTCCAAGACGGCCTGGCTCCCGGGGAGAGGGACGGGATGGGGAGCGCGCGGTTCCGCCTTGCCTTGCTCCGCTCCTTCCGGCTTCTCCCGGTTCTCATCTTCGTCGCAGCTCTTGGCCTCCGCGGGAACCGCCTGGCTGCCGCCTGGTGGAATAACACGAATCACAGATCCCGCCGGGTCGCGCAGACGCTGACCGCTACGCCGCTGCCGTCAATGCCGGCCTCGCTCTCGAGCACGCTCTGCGCTTCGATCCCACCTTCGGCAAGGCCTACACAAACCTGGGCAACGTCTATACTGCCTTGGGCGATCTACCCGCAGCCACTCAAGCCTTGTCCGATGCCGCCCGCTACACTCCGCGCGACTGGCGCGCCCGTTTCTTCCTGGGCCAGGCGTTGGCCGCACAGGGCCGCGAGGCCGTCGCGAAGCCGAGGCGCGGGTCGCATGGCGGGCCGCTGATGCCGCCCCGTATTTCGCCCACCGCTACGATGGCCTTTCGGGCAGCGATCCTGCCGAAGCGCTTCTACAGGCGGAGAGGGCGCGGGCGGCTGATACAGACAGGATCGATGGTCACTTGGTTCTCGCCCATGCGCTTGCGGCGCAACAGGCCTACACGGACGCTCTGGCGGTATACGCGGACGCCATTGCGCGCGCGCCCAAGGACCTCAAAGCCCTGGCACAGGCTTACGCAGACATGGGCACACTGCTACATCGGCATCTGGGTCGCCCGGCGGAGGGTGCTGCCGCGCTAGAGCAGGCGGTCGCGCTTCAGCCGAAGGACGAGGGCCCGCGGCTGACCCTCGCTGCCATCTCTAGTGAGCGGGGCGCCTGCTACGAGGCCGAGGCATGGCTGGCGCCGCTCTTCGACCAGCCATCGTCTCCTGCCGTCCACGCGCAGGCCAGCGCTCTTGTCGGCGCCTGCCTGCTGACTCAGGACCGGGCGCAGACCGCCATTCCCTACTTTGAGCGCGCTGCCGCAGATGAGCCCACCTCGGTGCCCAACTGGCTGCTCCTGGCGGAAGCGCACCGCGCTGCGGGTCAGATCCAGGCCGCGATCGACGTCTTCACACACGTGCTCAGCCTCAGCCCCGGTCACGCCGACGCCGCAGAGGCGCTCGACGAGCTCCAGAGGGCTACCCCGTGACGCGAAGATTCGCGATAGCCAATGTTGCAGGTTCCCTTCGGAGGCCTGATCACTGCGGAGCCCCGCCTTGAGGCCCGTCGCAAGCAGCCACCGCGCCAGGTCCGCTGCCATCGCGCAATTCCTGGGCGTTGTGGCCTGCCTCCCCGCGCTCATCCTGCCCGACTTCGTCCCCGGCTGGGCCGTCACCGCTTCAGTCATCGGCATCGCGGCAATGCCGATCGTAGGGTACGTCATTGCGCGCCGCCCCTTCGCCCGCACACCATTCGATCTGCCAGTCGGTCTGATGCTGGCTCTAGCACCCGTGAACCTACTTCTCTCAGTCGACCGCGTGGTCACTCTTCCGCACTTCTGCAAAGTCATCGCGGGCATCGCACTGTTCTACGGTACCGTTGGCCTGTTGCTTGAGACGAGATGGTTTCGCTTGAGCACCTGGGCTATCTGTGTGCTCGGGCTTGTTCTGCTGCCGGTCCTGCTGTTAGGTACCCAGTGGGGCGCCGCGAAGTTCTCGTGGTTGCCCTGGAATATTGCCGACCACATCCCACATACGTTCACGCCCTTCTGGAAGCCTGCCGATTACCTAGGCTTCAACACGAACCTTTCCGGTGGAACACTAGCGATGCTCATCCCTGTCCCATTGGCACATACTCTGTCTGCGCATTCCAGGCACGAGCGCCAGGACAATGCACGCCGCCGCCTAATTCGAGCTGCCCTGAGGATCTGCACGGGCATCGAAAGCGCCCTTATCGCCATTGTCTTGGTCCTGACGCAGTCGCGCGGTGCACTCCTTGCTGCCCTCGTGGCCAGCGCCGTGATGTTGACAGCGCGCAACTGGCGATGGCTGCTACTTGTCGCCGTGGTCGTGACTGGCGGGGTATGGGTCTTCCAGACCTCTGGCGGTGCGGATACCACATCCGACGTCGACAGCGCACTGAACAGCGCAGAAGGCCGTATAGAGCTCTGGTCGCGAGGCCTGGCCATCGCCCAGGACTTTCCCTTCACTGGTATCGGTATGGGCACCGTCGCGAGCGTAACGCCGCCGTTCTACCCAACTTTTCGCATCCCGGACGATGCTGGTATCGAGCACTTTCACAGTCTGTACGCGAACACCGCCGCTGAGACAGGATACGCCGGTCTGATCACGTGGGTCGCCTTTCTGTGTGGCCTGCTGGCTCTGCTATGGCGCGCAGGGCGGACCTCGAGCGATTCACCGTGGGGATCGCTCGTCCTGGGAAGCCTGGGCACTATCGTTGTGGCGTGCGTCCACGGGATCACGGACACGCTGTTCTTCGCCCCGAAGGTGTTCGTTATCGCTTGGGCGCTGTTCGGTATAGGCACTGCTGCCAGTATCGATCGACTGCGCGCGGAAAAGGCCTGATGACTGAGCCTGTGGGGCCGGAGATCCGGCTCACTCACTTCCTGGGTACGCGTTGGGCTAACGTGGGCCTCCTGCTCGTCGCGAGCGCCCTTATCCTTCCAGGACTTGGTGAGAAGGATCTGTGGATCGACGAAGCGGACAGTGTCTACTTCGCGCTGCACACCTGGCCCGCGCTTCTCTTGCGTCTCTGCGACCCCCATCCCCCAGGCTACTACGCTCTGCTGAAGCTGGCCATTGGGATGTTCGGTGCCAGCGAGTTTGCGGTCCGTCTGCCATCAGCGCTTGCAAGCATCCTTACCGTCGCGGCGCTGGTGCGCCTGACGATTGTGCTGCGCGCGGCACAGCCCCGCTGGGTACATGTCGCCTTCCCGCTACGGCTCCCCGCGGCGCTGCTTGCACTTGCCCCGCTTCACGTCTGGTATGCCCAGGAAGCCAGAATGTACGCGCTGGTCACACTGTTGGGGCTGGGGGCTGCTATCTGCGCCGTGCGGCTAGCGCGTCGCACCATGCCATCTGATGCTGTGTGCTACGTGATCTCCGCAGCCACAGCTTTGCTCGTTGATCAGTCCGCCCTCGTCGTCCTGGTGCCATTGGCTCTGATAGGGGCCTGCATCGCACGTCGACGTGCGCTCGGAGCGCTTGGCCAATGGCTTGGCCTGCAGATCGTCGCACTGGCCCCATTCGCACTTTGGTGGAGCCGTGCCGACGCCTTCGCCCAGATCAGCACCGGCACGTTATACCCGCTAACGATGACCCGGCTCACGCTGGAACGCTGGTGGATCGCGATCCAGGCACGCCCCTGGATCGCGGTTGCAGCCCTGTGCCTCGCAGCTTTTGTGGCGATTGTGGGTACGCTTGCCGCCTCGCGGCAACGCGATGCCATTCTGGCAAGCCGAGCGATTGGCGCGGCCCTGATCATCGTATGCCTGTACACTGTTAGCACGGTCGTCTCAGTAGTACCCCGGCTCTACACGCTCAAGCGCATAGGCGTGAGCCTGCTGCCCTATGCTCTCTTGATCACAGCCTATGCCCTGGTACTCCTAAAAGCAGCGCGCCGCACATATGCCCTCGTGCTCTCAGTCTCACTTGGCTTGAGTCTGATCACCATCTGGGCTATCCAGAAGGATCCATGGCGCGCTGCTCTCGCGGCGATCGAACAGGTAGCCGCGCCCGCAGACATCGTCTGGGTCGATGAGCACGCCATACCCATCCATAGCTATTACCGTGACGGCGAAGCCAGGCCCTGGAGAGCGAATGACCTGGGCGCAGTTGCTGCGTCTATGCCCGTGGAGGGCAAGCTCTGGTTGATCGCGCAGGCTAATCGGTACCGCAATCTCTTGGACTACTACCCGGCACTCGATGCGCGGCTCGCGATCTGGTCCGGTTCGTGGCCTGGCATTGAGATCCGGGCCTACGACGCTGCGTGGCTCAATGCGGACGATCTCATTCCGCAGTCTGACATCCCAGACTGGCTACTCAGCTGGCCGTCACCGCTGGACGAAGCATGCGGCGCACCTTAGCTCCCCGCGCCCGAACGTCGGTGCCTCCGGTGATTGCCGCCATCCACGACCAAGTTATACTTCACGAAACCAGGTCACCGGATTCACAGGTGACCACCGAAAGCTGACCACACATGCCCACTGCATCCGATGACTACCTCGCGCTCTGGTGGCATGGTGAGGTCCGGCGTCCCGAGGCCGAGCTCATCGCCTGGGCGCGGAGGCAGCGCCTGCTTCCCCTCCTAGGCTGGCGTGCCGACCGGGACGGCTGGCATCTCCCCGACGCCCTGACCACGGCCATCCGCCGCAGTCGCCTGACCGTGGCAGCAAGTCAGGCGCTCACCAACCAGCAGCTAAGAGCCCTCGGCGAGACCGCCCAAAGCCTGTCCATGCCCGTCGTGCTGGTAAAAGGCGCCGCCGCCGCCGAGGCCTATCCCGCACCCTGGATGCGCCCGTACGGAGACATCGATCTGCTCGTCGACGAAGCCGATGCCGCCGCACTCCTGATAGAACTGCGGAAGAGAGGATACAGCGACGCCAAGGGCATCCCGGGAACACGCCACGAACACCTCCCACCACTTCAGCACATTGGTGGCGGCCACTGGGTCGAAGTTCACACCTCGCTCGCGTGGATCCAGGATCAGCCTCTCTTCAACCTGCGTATGTGGGCCGACAGATTGTGTCCACTGAGTACCTACCCAGGCCTAGCCCAACCGAATTCCGTCGATCACACGCTCTACCTGATATTCCATGGCATCGTGCAGCATGAGCTGGAACGAAGCGTGCAGGTGCTTGCGGATCTGAAGTTCCAGACTGAGTCGTGGACCTGCGACGACTGGCGCAGGCTGCGCACGCAGGCAGAGGAAACAGGCATGGTGCACGCCGTCGGACTCGCCATGGAGCTAGCGGAATGGTTCTGGGCCGACCGCACACCTGAAGGTGCCGAGTCCGGCTTTCCCAAGGCTCCCAGATCCCTGCTTGCTGCTGCTGAGCATGTCATTCTCGATCCAACCTCGAACATACCGCTTCCTCACATCTGGAGACGCTCACCGCTGGGCAGCCTAAGAGGCCTACTGCCGTTTGCTCGAGCACTGCTCCTTGGAGATCCGGCAGAGATCCATGTAATGGGCGCACGACAAAGACTGGCTCTCTGCATTCAGCGCCCCACCTACCTGATCCGCAACTACGGCGCCTCGCTCTGGCAGCTCCTACGCGGCGACCCTGCCACCCGTGCCGCCTGGCGCGCCCAGCGCGATCTTCAGACGTGGCTCCGCGAAGCGTGATATGAGTAATGTAAACCGGAAGCCGGTAACCGAGTTGACGCTTCCTGACTCTGCGTTGTGCGATTCGTTGGTTTCTGCATTCGCTGTTTCGCCTATTCGCTCATTCGCTGATTCGCTGGTTTACCCACCTGGAGGTGTCCCATGCGCATCCTTGTCACCGGCGGTGCCGGGTTCATCGGCTCACACGTCGTCGACGCTTATGTGGCGGCAGGCCACCACGTCACCATCGTGGACAACCTCGCCGGCGGACGCCGTGAGAACCTGAATCCCGCCGCCACCTTCTATGAGATCGACATCCGCGACGCCGAGCTGCTGAACGAGGTATTCGATCGCGAGCAGCCCGAAGTGGTCAACCACCACGCGGCGCAGATCAGCGTAGGGCGATCAATCACCGAACCGCTGTACGACGCCGAGGTCAATGTGCTGGGGACGCTCAACGTGCTTGAGTGCGCCCGGGCGCTTCGATCACGCGCGACCAAGTCCATCCACGTCATCATCATCTCCAGTGCCGCGGTCTACGGTTCCCCAGTGTACCTCCCGGTCGACGAGGACCACCCCATCCGGCCCCTCAGCCCCTATGGCGCCAGCAAGCGCGCCACTGAGATTTACCTCGACGTCTACCACCGGACCCACGGGCTCAAGACGACAATCCTGCGCTATGGTAACGTCTACGGACCCCGCCAGGATCCCTACGGCGAGGCAGGCGTTATCGCGATCTTCGTCAGCAAGATGCTCGCAGGAGCCAGGGACGGCGCACCCGTGATCAATGGTACCGGTGAGCAGACTCGAGACTTCGTCTATGTGGGCGACTGTGCCCGCGCCAATGTACTCATCGCGCAGGCCACCGATGTCGGCACCGGACCCTACAACATCGGTACGGGCGAGGAGACCACGATCAACGACCTCGCCGCGCTCGCCAAGGAGCTTACCGGCTATGATGGAGAGGTAATGCACGGACCGGATCGACCGGGTGACGTCATCCACAACGTCATCGACAGCGCTCGCGCCAGGCGGCAACTAGGCTGGACGCCAACCGTTGGCTTGCGTGAGGGTCTATCGCGGACCATCGCCCATTACCGTGGTGCGGCAGAGACAGAGGACAAGACCTGGTCGCCCCGCACACATTGCCCATAAAGAAGATACGGATATAATTAAAGCCATCACTGCATATTCGGGCGGTGCGCACGTACCGGCGCACTCGACATCCAAAGGTATATCGCGCCACGCGCAGTCCTGCGACTAAGCCTCGGCGCAGTGTGAGGTCGGATAACATGAACTCAAAGTCGCTTAGTGCGCTGCTCTACGTGGGTCTCTGTCTTGCTCTGTGCCTAACTGGCGTTCAGTTGGCAATAGCAGCAAGTGTCCCCGACGGGCTGGACCCCGCACGTCGCGCCCTGGAGACCAGTATCGGCACCCCAGAAGCCTATGCGGAGGCCGGAGTGTGGCTGGTCGAGGCATTCGACGACCGTCTCGTGCTTGCCGTGAGCGCTGGAGAGCCCAGCATCACACACGTGCAGCTCCCTGACGGTAGCGTCTGCCAGGAAGTCTCGCTTCCGGGATATCAGTCAATCGCCGAGCCTGGCCATCCTGCGCTACCCTCAGCAACCGCGGCCCTGGGCATCCCGATCACCTCCAGCCCCACGGTCCGCATTGTCGACTCGGAGTCCATCCGGCTGCCTGGCGTCTACGCTCTCTGCCCCGAACCTAGCCCAGTTCTAAACAGCGATGTGACCGACGGGATGACATCCCCGGTTTCGAGCTGGCAGCGCATCCCACATCCGGACGCCTTCAATAAGGATGCTCCAATTCCCGCCAACACAGTCGAGATCGCGAGCACCGGTTCTATCCGCGATCAGCGGATCGCGCAGCTGGTTGCCCAGCCGCTCCAGTACAATCCGGTATCGGGCGAGATCCGGATATTCACCCAGATGACGGTGGAGGTACGGCTCAACGTAACACCATCGGATACTGAAGTACCCCTGAGCGCCAACCCTAACGCAGCGGTTCAGCCCTTTGAGGGCCTGCTCCGCTCCTACCTGTTGAACTACGAACAAGCCACAGCGTGGCGCAACGTCCCGTCACCAGCAGCCACTGGCGAGATCGCCGCCAATATTCTGCTGAAGGCTACAGCGACCGGCACGCCGGTGTACCGGATCGAGATCCGCGAGGCCGGGCTGTACCAACTTGCCTATACTGATCTCCAGGCCGCGGATCCTTCCATCGACCTCGCGAGTGTCGATCCTCGCACCTTCCATCTCTCGACGCATGGTCAGGAAGTTGCGATCGAGGTCACCGGACAGGATGACAGCAGCTTTGATCTCGGCGACGCCATCTACTTCTACGCCGAGACCATCAACACTGTCTACGCCAACACCAATGTCTACTGGCTGACCTGGAACGAGACAGCAGGGTTGCGGATGATCATGCTTGATGCTACGCCCTCTGGAACCGCCCAGGTCCCAGAGCACTTCACGACCACGCTGCACCTGGAAGAGGACCTCGCCTATCGCCGGGCCCTCGTGACCGCGGACGGGGACAACTGGTTCTGGAGCGACCTTAGGGACACCGGTACGCCCGCCACCGCTAGCTACACCTTCCAGATCCCCAATCTCGCCGTTGGAGCGCTAACCGCCACTCTAGGTGGCGATTTGCTGGGCTACGGCACGGTCGCCTATCACTCAGTCGAAGTTCATCTCAACAACCAACGCGTCCACTCAGCAACGTGGGCTACACAGACCGAGCACCAATTCGAAGTCCCGTTTCCGCACAGTTACCTCGTGCCAGGGACCAATGTGCTTTCTGTGACCATCGGAGTCGGTAACCTTAGCGACTACGTTGTCGTCAACCGCTTTGCCTTGACACACGCTGCGCTCTATAC
>JALOOJ010000181.1 GCA_025454475.1 Anaerolineae bacterium | reverse complement strand
CTCGCGCGCTCGATGGTCTCCGGGTCGGCACCCAGCAGCACGATGTCGTCCACCCCAGGGCCGCTTCCGCTCACCTCGGCTGGCGAGACAGGCGAGTCATCTGTCTTCACGGTCGCCGGATCGGGGAGCTCGGGGACGGTGATGACCTCGATTCCGAGGGCGTCCGCGCGCTGCCGAAGCCACGCCTCAAAGGGCGACGGCACATTGGTCAGCATCAGCTTCTCGGGATGGGCACGAGCGTCAAAGCCCGCTGTGATCATGTAAGCCTCGGCGCTAGACCGCCTCGCCCGTTCGGTGCCGATGATCCACAGCGTACCCTTGGGGCGGATCATCGTTCGATAGCGAAGCTGATAGGCCGCAATGACGCACGCCCACGGCTCTGTGAGCGCCGCCTCGGCGTAGCCTGTGTCGGGCTGCACCGGGATCAGGTAGTTGCCGTGGTCGCCGTTCAGGACCCGTTGGTCAATCACCGCATACTCCGAGAGGCCGCCCTGGATCTCATATCCGTAGGCGTAGCCAATGCCATCGATGAAGATTACTCGCTCTTGAGCTTGTCGCCCACCGCGACGACGGTCAGGCTAACCTCGTGGCCGAGCACAATCGGATCCGCCTTCATGTCGCGGTAGATGCGGGGATGGGACTGCCCGGCTTGGATCACTTTGATGTCGGAGAAGCAGTGACCGCAGGCATCGTGGCGAACCAGGAGTTCGTCCGGGCCGAACTCCGGCATCGGGACCTCGATAGGCTCACCGTTCACGCCCAGATTCTCAAAACCCGCCCCGTACAGCGGCCAGATGCGGTTCACCTTGGGTAGTGGCGCGTCGGCTCGTCGGTACTGTTCGAACTTGTCGGCTATCATCTCTCTCGCACACTCCTTGTCTGCTACAGATACGGATCTGGCTGCGGCTCCCTCGGTCTACCAGAGACCCATGATTGATTCCGGGGTGGGATTGGGCCCAATGCTGCGAAGCGTATGCAGCGCCAGTGAGCCAGGGGGCACGCGGCGCCCGAGCCGCGTGTAGAACCGGTTGCGATCGCGTAAGGCCGGAAGGTGCTGCCGCGCCCATCCACTCAGGGCGCCGAAGCCAAGCGCACGCTGCAGGGTCCCGTGGCCGTAGAAGAAGTAGGCGCCGTCGATGAAGTCGTCGCGCACCGGTGCCAACTCCGGGACGTCAAAGGCATCGATCAAGGGTCTCCCGTAAGCGTTCATCTCGGTGCCCACGTTGATCGGGAGGTCAAGCCTCCGGGCCAAGGCCACCACACTATAGAGCGCCTCGAGTTTACGTTGTTTGTCCGCCAGGTCAGCGATGTTCCAGTTGCGGTCCGGGATGATGTTGAGAGCTAGCGCGCCCTTGGCGACCATAAGGTCAAACAGCTCTTCAGCGGCTTGCTCGCCTTCGGATGTGCCGTCGAGCCAGGTGATAGTTGGGAGCGCACCGCACGCGGTGATGACGGCGTTCACTTCCTCGACGGTCGGGAAGGTGTCGGGACCCGGTTGGATGTACCCGACGCTCCCTCGCTTCATAAGCTTTGACCGGACGAGGTCCTGCAGTTGTGGCCCACGATCGATCACTGCAGCAACCCGCTCTTCGGGCAGACCAAGCTTCGCGGCCCAGAACTCCACGGGGCGGAAGATCGTGCGATCCGCCACCTGCAGGTATGCGGCGACGATATGGCGTTCAGTGGCGTTCCCGGCTGGTGTGAGCGGGACGACGTCGCGCTCGTAGTCGATGCTCACGGGGTCGAGAGCGGCATTCACGCGCCGTATGATCTCATGGTTGCGGTCCGCTGCGCGCTGCCGCATCGTTTTCAGGGTTGCTGCCGCCACAGGCTGATCCACCGGCACTTCCGCTGACGAGAAGCCGATGCCCATGTGGTAGTAGACTCCCGGCTCGCCGGGGGAGTTGATCTCTCGTGTGGCGAACTCCGGCACGTAAGCTCGGGTCTCCATACCCGCGCTCCCCCGGAGCGCCACGCGGTCACAGGCTGCCAGGAACTCGTCGATACCATCCAGGACATCGAAGTCGACGATGCCCATCAGCTTGTACCCGCGCCGGCGAGCCAGCCATGCCAGCGCGGTGGGCGAGTAGCCATACCCATTGTACGAGTAGAAGGTGTGGCAGTGCATGTTCGCGACCTCGGAAGCTGCGGGAAGCACGATATCGCCGCGATCGACCAGGGTCAGCAGGTCATCCAGGCTGCGCATCCGCACTGAGAGGTCGAAGTCGTTGAGCTGCTCTTCGAGCTCACGGATCTCGTCGTCCATGCCACCATCCTTTCATCTACGAGGCCGACGTTGGGGCGCCCTCGCATAGCGCACAGAAGGCCGCAGTGAGTTCTGGTCGCCCGCACCACTAGCCAAAGGCGATCCGCATGCGATCGCAGTAGTACTGCACGTTCTCCCACTTGCTGTCGGGCGCAAGGCGGTGATCCGGGCACGGGATGTACCCTCCGAGGTCCACGAGCGGTTTCAGGCGCTCGATCTCGGCGTCGACAGCAGCGTAGTCGCGGGTGAATACCACCTTGTTCATTCCCCCCACGCCTCGCAGCCCGCGGCCATACTGCTCGCGCCACGGCGCAATGCTGGAGCCCCAAGTGCCCACCTCGATGGGGAACATCGTGTTGACGCCGTTGTCCAGCCAGACTGGCACGAGCTTGGTGACGTCGCCGTCGCTATCGAGTGAGACGATATCGATCCCATAACTGCCCACAAGGTCGGTGATCCGCTTGTAGTGTGAGCCCACCTTCCGGCGGAAGACGCGCGGGCTGATCAGTGGGCCGCTCCGGAACGAGATATCCTCCCAGAAGTGCGCGAAGTCGAAAGGCGCCACCCCGTTCCGGTCGGCGCCGTCCGGGCAGATCCGCTTTAGCGCAGCCTCGGTGCACTGGTAGCAGAGGGTCCCGACGGTTTCGATGATCTCGTCGAGCAGCGGCTCGTCATCTACCAAGAGATAGGATAGGCCCACAATTCCCAACCAGTTGCGGATGACGCCGAAGAGGCTGCCCACGTAGATTCCGTAGGGATCTTCCCACGCGCCAGCACGGATGTACTCCTCTCCGCCCTCTTCGAAACCGATGATGGTGCCTCCGGCGTTCACGCCGCTGTGCGTGACACGCTCGATGCTGTACTGCAGTTTCGGCAGATAGAGCTCCTCCCATGAGGCGCGATCCTTGAGCAGATGCTCGATCTCCTTGGGTATCGAGACCGCGTCATCCTTCTCCAGGATCACGGTCCCCTCACCATTGAGCACGTGGCGCGATCCGTCGGGGAACGAAGCCACTACACGCACCTCGAATCCGGGCCTGAGGCGCGTGTCGGGTGAGAAGCAGCTGCTCCAGTTGAAATCGAATCCCAGCTTCTGCGCTATCTCCGCGTCTGTCGGATTGCCATCGCCCCAGCGCCGGGCCTGCTGCTCGCTGATGTGGCCCTCGTGAGCCCATTTGATCAGGGTCTCATTCCAGTAGCCGAAGTGCACGACCGGCATGCGGTCATACGGCTCGTAGTGCAGGATCGCGCGCACCCGTTCGCGATTATTCATCTGGGTGTGACCTCCGGGGATTCCTTGCCGACTTCGATGATACCTCTGAGCACGCCGTCTTTCCGGGCAGCAACGAGTTCGAAGGCTTCGACGATGCGCTCCAACGGGAATCGGTGTGTGGCCAACGCCGCAAGATCGACCATGCCGCTACTGACCATCGAGATCGCGCGGGGATATGTGTGCTTCATTCGGCGGACTAGCTTGATCGTCAGCCCCTTGCGTCGCACCTCTGATGCCGTCATCTTCATCTCGTCCTCAACAGGGATGCCGACGACGACCACCTTGCCGCCCGGTCGGGTCACGCGGGCAGCTTGGTCCGGAGTGTCAGGCGCCCCTGCAGCCTCGAAAGCCACGTCGACCCCGCGGCCGCCTGTGGCAGCAACGATGGCCTTGACCACGTCTTCTTGGCTAGGATCGAACACTGCATCGGCGTAGTGATCCAGCGCGAACGCCCGGCGTTCCGCATTGGGCTCGGTCATATAGACGGCGCCGGCGCCCGCTGCGCGCGCCACCGCTGCAGTAAGCAGCCCGATGGGCCCGGCGCCAAGAACCGCGATGGACTGACCCACCCTGAGATGGGCCAAGTCCACGGTGTGGATGGCGATACCCAGCGGCTCCAGCAGTGCGCCATCGTCGGCTGAAAACCCGTCCGGGAGCGCGAAGCAGTTCTCCGCAGGCATCACCGCGTACTCGGCGAAGACACCGTCAATCGGGGGCGTGCCGCAGAAGCGCACCTTGGGGCATAGGTTGGGGTGACCGTGCTGGCACGACTCGCAGACGCCGCAGGGGATGGCGGGCACCCAGGCTGAGAACTCGTGACCCATCCGGATCGGGGCCGTCACGACCTGATCGCCGATCGCACCCTCGACGTAGTAGTGCACATCGGAGCCGCAGATGCCGACGGAGGCGATTCGCAGGAGTACCTCGCCGGCGCCCGGTTGCGGCACGGAACTCGTCTCCAGCCTGAGGTCGCGGGTGCCATGTAGGCGTGACACATGCATCGTTTCGGGGATCGTCATTCTGTCAGTCTCCTGTTCCAACATCAGCTACATTGGCCGAAGGCTGGGTCTCATCCCTTGGGGTGTTGACCCTATGCCTCACCCAATAGTCTGCGGCGATAGGCTTCATCCGGTCGTGTGTGAATGCGGTCCACATTCTCCGGCGTGAGCGCCTGGGGTCCCCCTGCAGCATAGGCGCCGAGAAGCACGCGGGCGGTTTTCACCATCATTGCCGTGATATTCTCTACCTGCTCAACCGAGTGCCCCAGCGCAACTAGCCCGTGATTCTGCATGAGGATCACGCGGGGTCGCTCTCCGTATGTGTCGAGATAGGCGTCGATGCGCTTGCGAATCTCGCGTGCCAGGGGGATGCCCGGATCGGTGTAGGGTGCGGGACCGCACATCACAATCTCGTCTGGAAAGAGCCTGCCCTCAAAGGCGCCTGGGAAGGCCTTTGAGCAGGTGAGGGCATTGACCGCAGTGGCGTGCGTATGCCCGACAAAGGTTACGTCGTCGAGGCTAAGGCACAGGGCGTGAAAGACCGTCTCGGTAGAAGGTCGAATGTCGCTGTTGGGCGCGGGCCAGCGGCCGGTCTCAGGCTCGACGCGGGCATCAAGCAGAGCCTGCTTGATTGCGCTATCGGAGAGGTCGCCCTCCTCCAAGATACTGAGCGCGCGCGCCATCGAGACGCGAACGAAGCCCTTCTCGTCGATCGTCCGGAGCTGGTAGCCACTTGCCTTCACCCAGAAGGTATCGTCGGCATTGCGCGCCGACGTGTTTCCTTCGCCAAGGATCACGTAATCGTTCGTCGGGTCGCCCAGACTCTTGGACATCGCGACGAGCTGCTTCAGAATGTCATTCATCTAGCACTCCGTCTGTCAGGGATCTGGAAAGCCATTCTACAGTAGGCAGGGACCAAAGTCAAAGCTCTTAGCATTGCAGCGCAGGCCGTAGGCCCTATAATCCGAGTTGGCGAGAAAGCGGAGAGGCCAGTGGGCGATTCCCCGAGTGAGGTTGAACATCCAAGGAGGACACAGTGACACGAGCGATTCTTGATGCTGGTGAGGGCATCCTGCGACTGGCGCCGGCGTGGGTGCCGCGAGCGTTTTGCATTCCCGGGAGGCGCATCAAGCTCCATCCTGATGACTACTACGCCTTCGGGGCAAGCCGTGGGGGCATCGACGAGCGTTGGCTCTCGTCGACAACCAAAGCGGACAATGGTCCGCTGACAACGCCCGATGAAGGCCTCAGCTACGTGGTCCACGGCGACTCGCGAGACCCGAAGCGGGTGCTCTTCAGGGACATGGTTCAGGAGCTGGGCGCAGCGCTGCTGGGTGATGTGCTCTGGGACACGTACCACACGTGGCCGATGTACTCGAAGTTCTTCGACAACCAAGGACCGTTGCCTCACCATCTCCATCAGATGCCCGAGCATGCAGCCGCAGTCGGTGCGGAGTCCAAGCCTGAGGGCTACTTCTTTCCCGTTCAGATGAACAACCACGGCGGCACATTCCCCTACACGTTTTTCGGGCTCGAGCCCGGGACAACCAAGGAGCAGGTACGGCGGTGTCTTGCGGATTGGGAGAAGGGCGACAACCACATCACTGAGCTTTCCAGGGCCTACCGCCTGCGCCCCGGCACGGGCTGGTACGTCCCGGCAGGGTTGCTGCACGCCCCAGGCAGCCTCTGCACCTACGAGCCGCAATGGGCAAGCGATGTTTTCGCGATGTTCCAGTCGCTGGTGAGCGATGTGCCAATCGGACGGGATCTGCTCGTGAAGGACGTGCCCAACGACAAGAAAGATGACCTCGACTATATCGTGTCGATGGTCGATTGGCCGATGAACACCAACCCCGACCTGGCGAAGGCGCACTTTCGCTCTCCGCGGCCCGTGTACCCTGTGGAGGAGATGGCCGAGGCGGGGTACTCCGAGATGTGGGTCGTCTACGGGAGCGCGTTTGTCTCAGCCAAGGAGTTGACGGTGCTGCCCGGTCGTGAGGTGGTTGTTCGCGATCCGGGTCCCTATGGCTTGATCGTGTTGCAGGGCCACGGGACGCTCGGTCCATGGCCGATCGAGGCGCCCGCGATAATCCGCTTCGGACAGCTTACCCACGACGAGTTCTTCGTGTCCCACGCGGCGGCAAGCGAGGGGGTTCTCGTCCGGAACCCCAGCACGACCGATCCCATCGTGATGCTCAAGCATTTCGGGCCGAGTCCGGAGGCGCCGATGATCTAGTGCCTGCGAGGTCCAGGTCATTGACAGCGCTACCAATGCGCTGTATAATGAAAGCAAATGAAAGTAAATGGAGCAAATTGTGTTCCCTGAGGAGCGTCGACAGGCCATCGTCGACCTGGTGCAGCGGCATGGACGGGTGGAAGTCGCCGCTCTGAGTCAGCGCTTTGATGTCACTGGGGCCACGATTCGGGCGGATCTACAGCTCCTTGCTGACCAAGGTGTGCTGGTGCGGACCCATGGCGGGGCGATTCCCGTGGGCGCCGGCCTCCATGAGTTGTCCCTGGTAAAACGTCGACAACAGCACGGGGTCCAGAAGGCTCGGATTGCCCGAGCTTCCTCGGCGCTCATCGAGGACGGCGAGGCGGTTTTCATCGACAGCAGCAGCACGGCACTGGCGGTTGTCGAGCACGTCAGGCAACGGCGCGATCTGACGGTTGTCACCAACAGCCTCGTTGTTGCACAGGAGCTGCTGGGGCAGCCCAATGTGACTGTTGTCATGCCCGGAGGGACTCTGCACCACGACACGGTATCGCTAATTGACGTCGGCGGGTTGGCGGTCCTTCAGCGCTACCACATCGCCAAGGGGTTCTTCGGCGCCCACGGTCTTACGCCTGCGGATGGCCTGACTGACGTGAGCGAGTCGGAAGCCCGGGTCAAGCGCGCGCTGGTAGAGATGTGCCGGCAGGTAATCGCTGTGGTGGATGCGACCAAGTGGGGGCGGACTGGCGTCGCGTCGTTTGCTCGGGTGCAGGACGTCCACAAGGTCATCACGGATGTCGATGCGCCTATCGAGATGGTGCAGAGCGTTCGTGACCTCGGCGTAGAAGTAGCCTTGGTCTAGGCACCATGGGTGGAGGCGGCGTGAAGCGATCAGCAGCCAGCCGGCCTGTAGCCAGGCAAGGGAGGATAGGTTGAGCCAACAGTGGGATGCCGTCGTTGCGGGGCATATCTGTCTCGACCTGATTCCGGACCTGTCGCGTATCGAGGGCGAGTCCTTGAGTGCGCTGCTCCGACCCGGCCAGTTGGTCGAGGTCGGCGCGGCGAGCATCTCCACGGGAGGCGCCGTCTCCAACACGGGCTTGGCCCTGCACAAGCTCGGAATCCGCACTCGCCTGATGGGCAAGATTGGTGACGACATGCTCGGGCGCGTTGTCGAGCAGGTCGTCGAGGCCCACGGCCCTGGGTTGTCGGATGGTATGGTTGTTGATCCTGCTTCAGACACCTCGTACACGGTGATCATCAATCCTCCAGGCATTGACCGGATGTTCCTGCACGCGCCCGCGGCCAACAGCTCGTTTGGCGCGGCAGATGTGCGATATGACGAAGCTGCCCAGGCGCGGCTATTCCACTTTGGGTACCCGCCGCTTATGCGCCGGACCTTCGTGAACGACGGCGCCGAGCTGGTAGAGGTTTTCCGTCGCGTACATGCTCTTGGCGTGACGACCTCGCTCGACATGGCGCTTCCCGATCCGGCCTCCGAGGCAGGCAGTGCCGACTGGGCTCGCATCCTCGCGAACGTGATGCCCTTTGTCGATGTCTTCCTGCCCAGCGTCGAGGAGCTGCTGTTCATGGCTCGCCGCCCGGAATACGACGCGCTGCTGCGGCAGGCAGGGGCGGGGAGTCTGCTGCCTCTGGTCACGGCCGATCTGCTGACCGATCTCAGCGATGAGCTTCTGGCCAAGGGAGGGCACGTGGTGGGAATCAAGCTGGGCGATCGCGGTCTCTATCTCAGGACTGCCGAAGAGGCCAAGCTGATGGAGATGGGGACCGCTGCACCAGCCGATCTGAGGGACTGGGCAGACCGTGAGCTCTGGATCCCGTGCTTCGAGGCTCGCCTCGTCGGCACCACCGGCGCGGGTGACGCCACGATCGCCGGATTCCTGGCTGGGCTGCTGCGGCGCCTATCGGTCAAGGAAGCGGCGCGGATGGCGGTAGCGGTGGGAGCCTGCAATGTCGAGGCGGCGGATGCGTTGAGTGGTCTTCGCTCGTGGGATGAGACGGTCGCGCGTGTGGCGGGAGGATGGGCGCAGCACCGCCTGTCGCTCGATGCCCTGGGCTGGCATCTTGACCCTGAGAACGGCATCTGGGAGTGCTCGCGATGACCGTGTCAGGCAAGGTGTCCGAGCGACCAACTGCTGTAGTCTTTGGCGCCGGCAGCGTGGGACGCGGCTTCCTCGGTCAGCTGTTCACTGAGTCCGGCTATCAGGTCGTCTTCGTGGACGTCGACGCGGCGTTGGTTGCAGCCCTAACGTCACGCGCTGCGTATACGCTGAGGTTGTCGGGAATCGACAAGACTGAGGATCTCGTCATTGCGCCGGTGCGAGCAGTGGATGGGCGCGAGACCGCCGCAGTGGCTCGCGAGGTCGCCCACGCAGCGCTAGTTGCAACCGCGGTCGGCGCACGCGCTCTGCCGGCGATTGCGCGGCCGATCGCCCAGGGACTGCTGCTTCGGTGGCAGGCAAGTCACGCTCAGTCGCTTAACATCATCGTCTGCGAGAATCTCCACGACGCGCCGGAGCAGCTCAGCGGTTTCGTGGTCGATGCACTGCCGCAGGCTGAGCGCATGCAGCTGACGTCTCGTGTAGGCTTCGTGCCTGCCGTCATCGCCAGGATGGCGCCGGTGCCGACGCCCGAGCAACGGGCTGCCGACATCACGCTCGTCGTCGCAGAACCGTACAAGGTCCTGCCCGTCAGCCGTGATGCGTTCGTGGGCGAGGTACCTGACGTTGCAGGTCTATTCCCGGTCGCGCCCTTTGAGGCTTACACGGCGCGAAAGCTGTTCATTCATAACGCCGCACACGCAATGCTTGGTTACCTTGGTGCCTATCGAGGCCATCGCTACGGCTATGAGGCGCTGGATGATGCCTGGGTGCACCGGCGCGTTGGCCAGGCCCTGAAGGAATCGTCGCGTGCGTTGGTCTCTGCCTTTGGGTTTGAGCCTGTCGCGCTGCAGGAGCATATAGACTACCTTCTCCTGCGCTTCTCGAACCGTGCCCTGGGCGATCCTGTCAGTCGTCTGGCGCGCGACCCCCTTCGCAAGCTTGCGCCCAATGATCGGTTGGTCGGCGCCGCGCGGTTGGCCGAACGGTATGGCGTCGAGTCGCAAGGCCTGGCGTGGGGGATTGCCGGCGCGCTAACGTACAGCGATCCCGAGGACCCTCACGCGGTTGCAATGCAGGCTCGCGTTCAGGCTGAGGGAGCCGCGCGCGTGCTCAGCGAGGTGTCGGGTATCAGTGCCGGTGAGGACCTGGGCAAGCTTGTGCTGGCGCACTACGAAGCGCTAGTTTCGGATCGGGACTTCTGAACGATGTAGGGCGCGTCGGCAAGCGTTGTCTCTGCATGGGTTGCGGAAACCTCTGGTAAAAGGAGTGCTGATGGACAAGAGCAAGGTTTTGGAGATGGGTAAGGAGAATGCCCTCGAATTGCTGAGGCAGATGTGGGCAATCCGTATGTTCGAGGATCAGGTCTCTGACCTCCTCGGGCAGAACAAGATCAAGGGAGCGTCGCACCTCTACGCAGGTGAGGAAGCCGTTGCCGTCGGCGCCATGTCGGTGATTCGGGACAGTGACATGATCACATCAACGCACCGTGGACACGGTCACTGCTATGCGCGGGGCGCGGTCGCCGCGAAGACCGAGGAGGCGCATCAGGAGCACTACAACAAGATGCTCGCCGAGTTGTGCGGGCGGACGACAGGCTATTCGGCCGGTCGCGGCGGCTCGATGCACATCGCTGACGTCGAGAAGGGCAACCTCGGCGCTACCGGCATCGTGGGCGGTAACATACCGGTCGCCACAGGTGCCGCGCTGGCTCAGAAGATGAAGGGCACGGGCGATGTGGTGCTCTGTTTCTTCGGCGATGGCGCCGCTAACACCGGCAACTTCCATGAGTCGCTGAACATGGCGGCGCTATGGGACCTCCCGGTGGTCTATATCATCGAGAACAATCTCTACGGCATGTCGGTCCCAATCAAGAACGCGGCGGCCAGGCTGGACCTTGCCGACCGCGGGTGCGCCTACGGCATTGAGCACGAGGTTGTCGATGGCATGGATGTCCTGGCCGTGCGCGAGGCTGTGGGCCGGGCGGTGGATCATGCCCGCAGCGGCAAGGGACCCTACCTCCTGGAGGCCCAGACCTACCGTTGGTACGGTCACTCGCGCTCGGATCCCCGTGCCTATCGTACGAAGGCGGAGGAGGCCGAGTGGAAAGCGCGGGACCCCATCCCCAATTTCGCCAACCTGTTGGTGAGTAGTGGGATGGCCACGCAGGACGAAATCGACGTGGTTGAGGCGTGGGCTGAGAAGGCAATCGAGGTCGCGACCGACTTCGCGCTCAACTCACCGATGCCACCTGCAGAAGAACTCGAGTACTTCGTCTACGCGCCGTTCCAGTGGACCCAAGCGGAAGTCGATCGGGAGAAGGAGCTGCGAGAGCTCGCGCGAAAGGGCGGGCCGGGGACCCATCCCGCGGAGTATCGGCAGGCGCTACAAGAGGCGATGCGTGAGGAGATGTTGCGGGATGAACGTGTCTTCCTGATGGGGGAGGATATCGGGCTGTATGGCGGGGCCTACACCGCTACGAAGGGCCTGTTCCAGGAGTTCGGTGGCGAACGCGTCCTGGATACACCGATTTCGGAGGCAAGCATCGCCGGCGTCGCCACGGGTGCGGCGATGGCCGGGATGCGCCCGATGGTCGAGATCATGTATGTGGACTTCACACCGCTGGCGATGGACCAACTGGCAAACCAGGCTGCGAAGAACCGGTTCATGTTCGGCGGGAAGACGACGGTGCCGGTCGTGGTGCGCACCGAGGGCGGGGCCGGGCGCAGCATCGCGGCGCATCACTCACAGTCCCTCGAGGCGCTCTGGACGCACTTCCCCGGCATCTATGTCGTGATGCCGAGCACCCCCTACGACGCCAAGGGACTGCTCAAGGCCGCGTTCCGCGATGACAACCCGGTGATGTTCATCGAGCATAAGATGCTCTACGGCGTCAAGGGCAACGTTCCGGACGAGGACTACATCATCCCCTACGGCGTGGCTGATGTGAAGCGCGAGGGGACTGACGTGACGGTCATCACCTACTCGCGGATGGTTCACCGTTCGCTAGAGGCCGCGGAGCTTCTGGCGAAGGAAGGTATCAGTGTTGAGGTAATCGACCTCCGTACGCTCAAGCCCCTGGACATGGAGACGATCGCCGCTTCCGTCAAGAAGACAGGGCGAGTGGTCGGTGTGACCGAGTCCTATCCGACGAACTCGTTCATCAGCGAGATAGCGGCGCGCATTCAGGAGGAGCTGTTTGACTGGCTCGACGCGCCGGTGATCCGTGTGTCCGCGAAGGACGTGCCGGTGCCGATGGCTGAGACACTCGAGGATGCCGACATTCCCAATGTTGATGCGATCGTTGCCGGAATCCGCAGGATTCTGTAGAGGAGGCAACCATGGCATACGAGGTCTTGCTGCCCAAGCTTGGGCAGACAGTGGAGGAAAGCCGCATCGTCGAATGGCTCAAGGCTGAGGGCGATCCTGTGGAACGTGGCGAAGTCCTCTTCACGGTCGAAACCGATAAGGCCGTGCTCGATGTTGAGGCCACGCGCAAGGGATACCTACGCAGGATCCTTGCTCACGCCGGTGAGATGCTGCCTGTGCTCGCCGTTGTTGGGCTTATCACGCGCACGCCGGATGAGCCGCTTGAGGCCGAGGGCGCCGAGATCGCGCCTGCCGCAGCGACGGCCACGTCAGCGCCCGTCCCGGTCGAGGCAGGGCCGGCTGGAGCAGAAGCGATGGAAGCGCCGAAGGCAGGACCGGCAGGAAGAGTCTTCTCGTCGCCCCGGGCGCGGAAAACCGCCACCGAGCGCGGCGTCGAGGTTGGTGCCGTGTCGGGGACCGGACCAGGTGGGCGCGTCATCGAGCGCGATGTGCTGGCATACCTGG
>JALOOJ010000180.1 GCA_025454475.1 Anaerolineae bacterium | reverse complement strand
CTGGACGATGGATGTCGGTTAGTGGAAGCCGGCGCGGAATAGAGGCCATCGCTACTCTGGTTCTCCGATATGCTGATTCCGCGATTCGCTCATTCGCCTTTACGCTCACTCGCCTTCTCGCTGATGTATGCGCAGGTGCGAAATGCCACGCTATGGTCTGGTGATCGTGGTGGCAGGGCTGTCGGCCATGCTCGTTGGAAGTCTCCTGGTCGGCGTGACGCTCGGGCCGGGGCGCCGGCCCGAGACCTGGGAGACTGCGCTGCAGCGGCACCTGGCATTCAAGGCATCGGGAAGCGGTGAGTCCTGGCAGGTCGCGATGTCGGAATACGCAACCTCATCGGTGCACTTTGACCGCAAGATGAGCCGGGTCAGCTACGGAACAGGGACACACTACCAGCCGCAAGTGGTATACCAGACCATGACACCTATACCGAGTGATACCAGGGTGGTCAGTGCCGGTGCAGTATCTACCTCAACAGGGGGCGGCTTGTTCCCGCCAATTGGGGGACGCCCGTTGCCCTATCCTCCCGACGAGGTGTGGTGCCTGCTTCTGACACAGGAGCCGCCGGGCGCAACACTCGAGTTGGTCTATGTGGCGCTGCACATGGATCTGTACAACGCGGAGTGGGCCGTGCACGAGGTGGGGACCGCACCCTTCGATGACGCAGTATTCAGTGGCCTCAAGACCATTGGCTGCGAGGATGTAGCGACTATGCTGACTCTCGATTCTCCGATTCGCTGATTCGACCTTGCCTTGTTCACTTTCTAGCTTGCTGGAGGCATCCCATGGCGCTTCATGTATGGCTGACTTCATCCATGGTTCGGAACTACCCACAGACACTGCCGGGACCAAGCGACCCGCTGGTGTTGAGGGGGGCGCTCAATGAACAGATGAGCTTCCAGTTGGTGCTTCGGCTGGAGGATGAGGAGCGCAGAGTCGTCCGTGTCGAGGCGGAGGGGCCACAGGGCTGGTCGGTGCGCATCCGGCGGGTGGGCTACGTGCCTGTGCGCCACCATAACACACCGAACGACGTTGATACGGATGGTGTGGCCCAGATCCCGGGCTATGTGCCGGATCCTCTGTTTGATGAGACTGAGATGCTGCTGCCGCAGGGCGAGACACACGCGTTCTGGATCACGGTGCAGCCCGGCAAAGGAGTCCCAGGAGAGCACCGGCTCCGGCTGCGTGTGATACTTGAGAATGGCGAGCCGATCACGCGCACGGTGATGGTGCGACTGCACGGTCTGGTTCTCGAGCCGCGGAAGGGCTTCGCGATCACGCATTGGTTCTACGCGGATGCGCTGATCGACTGGTATAAGACCAACCTCTTCGACGATCGCTTCTGGCGCATCTTCTCAGCCTACGCCCGCGACGTCGTGACACACGGGCAGGACACGCTCTACGTCCCCGTGTTCACCCCGCCACTGGACGGTGTGAAGCGTCCAAGCCAGTTACTCGACGTCAAGCGCACAGGCGCGGATACCTACGCCTTCGACTGGCGGGACGTCAAACGCTACGTCGATCTGGCGAAGGCGGAGGGGGTAGCTCAATTTGAGTGGACGCACTTCTTCACCCAGTGGGGCGCCAGGCACGCGCTCCGTATCTATGAAGGACAGGGCCGCAGCGAGCATCTGCTCTGGGACCCAGAGACGGGCGCGACGTCGGTCACCTATCGTGCCTTCCTAGGGCAGTACCTGCCGGCGCTCTACCGGTTCCTGCAGCAGGAGGAAATCCTCGACCGATCGTTATTCCACGTCTCGGATGAGCCGCACGTCGAGCATCTGCCACAGTATCGCGACGACCGCGAGCTGCTGCGCGAGCTTGCGCCGTGGATGAGCGTGATGGATGCGTTGAGCGACGTCGACTTCGGCCGCGAGGGGTTGACGGACATGCCGATCCCGAGCATTACGAAGGCGCTGGACTTCGAGGCCGCAGGAATCCCAAGCTGGTGCTACTACTGCTGTGGCCCGCGGGGGCTCTACCTCAACCGGCTACTGGACACGCCGCTCCCCAAGATCGCTATGCACGGGTTCCTGTTCTATCGTTGGCCCTTCCAGGGGTTCTTGCACTGGGGCTACAACTACTGGTATGAGTCCCAGACCCGCACTCTGATCGACCCCTACACTGTGCAGGATGGGAAAGCCTGGCTGCGCGGCTGGGCCTATGGCGATCCCTTCATGGTCTATCCGGGATCCGATGGACCCGTGGACTCACTGCGCTGGGAGGTATTTGGCGAGAGCCTGCAGGACTACCGGTTGTTGCAGACACTCGCTATCGCACGCGACCATCCACTTTTCAAGCCGATCCACAGCTTCGCCGACTTCCCAAAGACCGCGGCGTGGCGGGCGTCGGCGCGCGCCGCGCTGATGGGTGGAGCTTAGCGACTGTGCGGGGTGGCGGCGGGTAGCCGCGCGATCGCGACCAACCGCCGCCGAGTCGCTTCACTGTGCCGGACCGCGGGCGATCGCGAGTGGCCTTCAGGCTGGTCGCCCGCTCTGACCCCCATCCCCTTTGCGGACCGGGCCTATGGCGTACGTCGGTGGCAACTCGTGGGCCCCGGAGGCGGGCGAGTCGCTCGCGGTCCGCAGAACAAGGAGCGTTCAGTCCCTCTAGATTCCGTGATTCACCTACTCGCCTTTTCGCCGATTCATGTACACTTGTCCCCGATGAACGAGATTCCCACCTCCGCCAAGCCTGCGGTCAGCGCCGCGTGGCTTCGCGGCTTCACGCGCGCGCTACCAATCGTGATGGGCT
This sequence comes from Anaerolineae bacterium, assembly GCA_025454475.1. Taxonomy (GTDB): domain Bacteria; phylum Chloroflexota; class Anaerolineae; order B4-G1; family SLSP01; genus PWVB01. Next base: position 5,045 of record JALOOJ010000180.1, on the reverse strand, counting down.
ACATCCCCATTGGCTTTGCCTACGGTGTGTTGGCGCAACAGGCTGGGCTGTCGCTGCTCAATACACTGGCGATGTCGACTCTGGTCTATGCCGGGTCATCGCAGCTCATCGCCGCCGGCCTCTTTGCCGCGGCCGCACCCGCCCTGTCGATCGTCGCCACGACCTTCATAGTAAACCTGCGCCATATGCTCTTCTCGGCCGCGCTCTCGCCCTACCTGAAGGGCTGGCGAAAGTGGGAGTTGGCTGTTTTTGCCTATGAGCTCACTGATGAATCCTTCGCGCTCCACAGCGTCGAGTTCCCCAGGGGAGCGTCGAGCAAGATCGAGGCAGGAGCACTCAATCTGACTGCTCAGGTGTCGTGGATCTTTGGGACCTGGCTGGGCGCGGTCGTAGGTGGGCGGATCGATGACGTCAGACCACTTGCGCTTGACTACACGCTGCCCGCGATGTTCATCGTGCTACTGGTGATGCAGATCAAACGCCGGCTTGAGATTATCATCGCCATCCTGACGGGCATCCTGGCCGCAGCCCTGACGCTGTCAGGTATGGGTCAGTGGAGCGTGATCCTGGCGACCTTGGTAGGTGCAACCGCAGGTGTCGCCCTTGAGCAGGCTTCGGGCACCCGTGCCAAGAAGAAGGAGGCCGCTCGCAAGCAGACGGCGCGAAGGGAAGCTTCCCGGAGGCGCGCGACGCGGGAGCATGCCGCTCAGACGCGGGCTGCTCAGAAGCGGGCTGCTCATGAGCCGACCGCTCAGAGGCTGATTGCTGACGAACAGGCGGCTCAGAATCTGGCGCGTCGCTCTGAGCACGCTCCCGCTGATCCTAAGGTGGGTGAAACGATATCAGGTCCAACCGCATGACTGATCAAACAACGGTCTTCCTGACGATTGTTGGAATGCTCGCCGTCACCTATCTTCCACGGGTGCTGCCGCTCTGGCTCTTCTCGTCGCGATCGCTGCCGCCGCTGGTGATCGCCTGGCTGCGCTACGTACCCGTAGCAGTGCTCGCCGCCATGGTACTCCCGTCGCTCGTTCTTGCCGAGGACAGAATCACGCTTGGCGGGGACAATCTCTTCTTCTGGGCCGCGTTCCCCACGTTCATTGTTGCCTGGAGGACCAAGAGTCTGTTCGCTGCGGTACTGGTCGGCATGGGAGTCGTAGCTGGCGCCCGGGCTGTTATCGGTATAGGATAGGGCTAATCACCTCACGAAGGAGGATCTTCGATGAGACCTTTCGACTATCAAGCGCCAGCCACAGTGGATGAGGCTATCGCGGCGCTCGCTGCAAAGGGCGAGCGTGCGCGGCCTTTGGCTGGGGGAACTGACATCTTGGTCCAGCTGCGCCAGGGACGCTTTGAACTGGATCTCCTGGTGGACCTCAAACGCATTCCAGAGCTGTTGGCGATCGGCTACGATCCCGACACGGGACTGACGATCGGCGCAGCGGTGAGCTGCGCGGTTCTCGCGGAGCATCCCGACGTGCGGACGCATTATCCCGGGCTCCTGGATGCAGCCTCGATCATAGGCGGCACCGCGATCCAGGGACGCGCCACCCTGGGGGGCAACCTCTGCAACGCCGCGCCCAGCGGCGACTCAATTGCTGCAATGATGGTGTTGGGGGCCAGGGCTGTGGTGGCGGGGCCCAGTGGGCGGCGCGAGGTACCAGTTGCGTCATTCTGCACGGCGCCGGGCAAGACAGTGCTGCAGAAAGGCGAGTTGGTCGTAGCGCTCAAGATCCCCGCGCCCCAGCCCCACACGGGCGCCCGCTACCTGCGCTTCATCCCTCGCGGAGAGATGGATATCGCCGTAGCGGGCGCCGGTGCCTGGGTGGCGCTGACAGCGGATGCCACACGGATCACGAACGCACGCATCGCGCTCGCCGCGGTGGCGCCGACGCCGCTCAATGTACCTGAGGCGTCAGCGGCATTGGTCGGCCATGCTCCGGGAGAGGATGTGTTTGCCCAAGCCGCAGCGCTCGCTTCCGAGGCGGCGACTCCCATCCACGACACTCGCGGGACGACTCCACAGCGCCGCCATCTGGTAGCTGTGCTTGTTAGGCGTGCACTACAAGGGGCCGTGAAACGAGCTATGGCTAACGAAGCCCCCGGACAGGAGGCACAGCGATGACAGGAAAACAGAAGGTCTCGGCGATCATCAATGGCGAGCTCGCGGAGTTCCTTTGCGAACCTCACCAAAGCCTACTTGAGTGCTTACGCGATATCTTGGGACTGACGGGCGCCAAGGAGGGTTGTAATGATGGGAACTGCGGCGCCTGCAGTGTGCTTCTGGATGGACGCCTGGTGAACTCCTGCCTCGTGCTTGGCGTCGAGATCGAAGGTCGTGAGGTCACGACGATTGAGGGGCTCGCGGGCTGGCAGGGACTCCATCCACTGCAGCAGGCCTTCATCGCGGAGGATGCGCTCCAGTGCGGCTACTGCACACCGGGGATGCTGATGGCTGGCAAGGCGCTGCTGGACCGAAACCCGAATCCGACGGAGGCCGAGATCCGCACGTGGCTCTCGGGCAATCTCTGCCGCTGTACGGGGTACGACAAAATCGTGCGGGCCGTCCGGAGTGCGTCGAAGCGAATGACGGAGGTAGTATGATGAAAGGCACAACAACCTCATCCGCCGCGCCGGATCTCCAGGTCGTTGGGACGCGCGCGACGCGCGTGGATGCCGCAGAGAAGGTGGTGGGACGCGCGCGCTTCGGGGCCGATGTCTATTTGCAGGGCATGCTTGTCGGCAAAGTGTTGCGCAGCCCGCACGCCCATGCCCGTATCGTGTCGCTGGACACCAGCCGCGCGGAAGCCTTGGCCGGTGTCTTTGCCGTCGTCACGGCGGCTGACCTTCCGGAGACGTCTGCAGAGAGCTCTGCCGGCGAGAAGCAGGTCCGAGACCGCGTCCTGGCCAGCGACAAGGTGCTGTTTGTGGGGCACCCGGTTGCTGCCGTCGCGGCCCGTACACAAGCCATCGCTGAAGCTGCACTTGGCCTGATCGATGTCGTCTACGAGGTGTTGCCGCCGGTCGTGGATGTCCTGGAGAGCATGCAGCCCGACGCTCCCATCTTGCACGCCCATCTCCGCACGCGCTCGCTTGCCGGAACCGGGGATGTCCCAACCAACGTGGCGAGCCACTTCCAAGAGCTCAAAGGCAACCCAGAGGCCGGGTTCGCTGCTGCTGATGTGATCGTCGAGCGGGAGTTCCGCACCACGATGGTCCACCAGGGGTACATCGAGCCTCACGCCTCAACAGCCGTCTGGGCCGATGCCGCGCAGCGCGCCGATGACGGCAGCCTTACCGTCTATGCGACGACGCAGGGCTCCTTCGCCGTGCGCGATCACCTCGTTGAGCTGCTGAAGCTGCCGATGTCAAAGGTGAGGGTCGTCCCAATGGAAGTCGGCGGAGCCTTTGGGGGCAAGAACAGCAGCTTTGTCGACACGGTCGCGGCGCTCCTGGCGCGCAAGGCCCGGCGTCCGGTCAAGATCGTGATGTCGCGCTACGAGACCTTCTTGGGCACGGGGCCCTCTTCCGGCTCGGTCATTCGTGTCAAGATGGGGGCCACAAAGGCCGGGAAGATCACGGCAGCGACGGCGACCCTCTTCTACGAAGCGGGCGCCTACCCGGGATCGCCCGTCGGCTCGGGGGCTCACGTGATGTTTGGCCCTTACGACATCCCCAACGGCTCGATCGAAGGGTATGACGTGTTGGTCAACAAGCCCAAGGTCGATTCCTATCGCGCGCCCGGCGCAACGCCGGCATGCTTCGCGGTCGAGCAAGTGGTAAATGAGCTGGCTGATATGCTGAGGGTAGACCCATTGGATTTCCGGCTGCGCAACAGCGTCCGAAACGGGGCTGAGGCGCTAGATGGCACAGTGCATCGTGATATCGGCGCCACCGAGTGTCTGGAGGCTGCGCGGGCGCATCCCCACTACACCACACCGCTGGACGGACCCAACCTTGGGCGTGGCGTGGCCCACGCCTTCTGGGGCAACTGGGGAGCACGATCTAGCGTCACCATCACTGTCAATCCCGATGGCACCGTAGCCCTGGTCACGGCCTCCGTCGACATCACCGGCACGCGCACCAGCACCGCGATGCAGGCCGCTGAGATCCTGGGCTTGCCCCTGGATCGGGTGAAAGCCACGGTCGGGGATACCGATTCGATCGGCTATGCTGACGTCAGCGCCGGAAGCCGAACGACCGTTGCCTCCGGCCATGCCGCTGTGAAAGCGGCGCATGATGTGATCGACAAGATGCGGGCGCGCGCCGCCGCGGTATGGGAGGTCGATCCGGAGGTGGTTACCTTCGCCGACGCGACCTTCCGGGTCGTAGGAGACTCAGACAAGGTGCTGACTTTCGAGGCGCTGGCTGCGCTCCTCGCCGAGACGGGTAACACCGTGATCGGTGTCGGCAACGTCGATATCCAGGACTGGGGCGCCTCTTTCGGCACCCATATCGCCGATGTCGAGGTAGACCCCGAGACCGGCAAGGTGACGCTCCTGCGCTATACGGTGGTGCAGGATGTCGGCAAGGCGGTTAATCCGGTCCAGGTGGAAGGCCAGCTCCAGGGCGGGGCGACCCAGGGCATCGGCTGGGCGCTCTACGAAGGCTATGACTACAGCAATGAGGGCCTGATGCGCAACGCTAACCTATTGGACTACAAACTGCCCACATCGTTGGATCTGCCGCTTATCGAGACCGTTCTCGTGGAGGTGCCCTACCCAGGCCATCCCTTCGGCGCGCGCGGTGTCGGCGAAGTGCCAATTATGCCACCGCCTGCGGCGATTGCTGAGGCGATCTACCAGGCCGTAGGTGCCCGCGTCTGCAGCCTGCCTATGACGCCCGCGCGCATACTGGAAGCGTTGGGCGTGATCTAGCTTGGCGACAAGGCACCAAGGGAGAAGGGAAATGGAAGGTTTCCGACCCTCTCCCTTCTCCCGCATCTCTTGGTGTCCTGTCCCCGATCACCAAACACCCCTATGCCCATTGTCCACATCCCACCACTGATGCGAGACTTGACTGACGGCGAGGCCAGGGTCGAGGCA
>JALOOJ010000179.1 GCA_025454475.1 Anaerolineae bacterium | reverse complement strand
GGGGACGAGGCCCATCTTGGCCTTGACCTCGTGCGTGTGCGACTTGAGGTCAAGGCCATCGACAGTGACGCTTCCGGCGGTGGGCTCCAGCAGCGCGGTGAGCATCGAGATTGTGGTCGTCTTGCCCGCCCCGTTGGGTCCGAGCAGACCGAACACCTCGCCCCGCGCTACCTGGAGCGAGATGCCCTTGACGGCCTCGTGGTCCCCGAATGATTTCCGCAGGTCCTGCGCAACTAGGATCGGCTCAGACATCGTGTCCTCCTTGTCACTGAAAAACGGGCGCCAAGACGCCACCCGATCACCCTGATGATACGCGCGACAGGGTCACAGGAAGGAGTGCCGGAGGTCACGATGTGGGGTCACGGGGAATCGCGGATGGCGCTGGGGCGGATGATTGCGCAGCAGGTCCTTGTGGGACAGGTCTGGCCGCACGGGACCGGAAGGTTGATCCCCTCCGGGTGGCAACCATAAGGTGCGGCGCGGGCGGTATCGTGACCGCCCGCGCCGCACCGCGTCCCGAAGGGCTCGTTGTCCGTGTAGATCGGGTCGTCAGACCCGGCCCAGTCGGCTCAGGGGGGCGGGATGATGAAGCGGAGGGTCACAGATGCGGTGACGCTGCCCACAGAGCGCACGTCGATCAGGTAGTCCTGTGTTGATGGGAGCGCGCCGCTGAAGGTCGCGGAACCCGAATGGTCGGTCTGCAACACGGTGCCATCGGCGCCGTAGACGATCAGGATCACCTGGCCCTGGGTCGTCGTGGCCTCGACGGTCATCGTCTGGCCCGCGAGCGCGCGGATGACGTAGTGCCCGGTGGTGAACGGGGCCAGGCTGGCGGTCGCCTCAGCCGACGTGGCACCGGATGCAAAGGTGACTCGGACCGGAAGCATCACAGTCACGTTATAGGTCACGGACCCAGCGCCGCTCGTCAGGCGCACCGTGTAGTCCTGCGTCTTGGGCAGGACGCCCCGGTAGAACCCTGTGCCGGACGCCATCAGGACCTGACCGTCTGCGCCGACGATGCTCATCACGATGCCGCTTGCAGGCCAGAGCGTGACCTCCATGAGTTGACCCTCGAGGGCGCGCAAGACATAGGCGACGGTGCTTCCGGCGGGGACCTGTCCGCTGACCGTATGCTCGGTCGCTCCGGCTGCGAAGGTGATCCGGGTGGCGGTAACGGGTTCGGGCGTGGCGGTTGGGCCGCCGAGCGGCGGGATCGAGACCTCCAGCTTATACCGGGCATCGGCGCCCGGAGCGGCACGGACGAGGATCAGGTAGTCCTGCGTTGTGTTGAGGTTGCTCGAGAACAGGGGACTCTGCGGCCCGTCGCTCTGCAGGACGGTGCCATCGACGCCGACCACCATCAGGATGACCCTGCCCTGCGTGGCGGTCGCGCGCGCGGTCATTACCTGGCCACCGAGAGCCCGGATGACGTAGGCGCGCACGCTGTTGGCGGCCTGCGTAGTCTCGAGGTCGGCCATCGTTTCGCCGGGATCGAACGTGATCCGCACGGGAATCATCATGCTCAGACCGAAGTCGACGGCGCCGCCGCGGTTGGTGATCGTCAGCACATAGTCCTGCGTCGTCGGCACGGTTCCCTTGAAGAAGGGGTCGCCGTCGGGGTAGACCACCGTCCCGTCTGCACCCACAAGGCCGAACGAGAGCGCGTCGCCCTCCAGTGGGGTGACGCTGAGCTCGACGTACTGGCCGCCGGCGATGCCGAGGGCGTAACGACGCACCTCGTTTGCCGCCAGCCTGCCCACCAGGTCGAAGTAGGTGCTGCCGGACGCGAAGCGGATGCGCTCGATTGCGGCTGCGGTGGCGGTCGCCGCTGGCGCAGTCGTCGCCGCTGGAGAAGGTGTGGCCGTGGTGGGTGCAGGGGACGCCATCGGTTCTGTCGTAGCCGTTGGTTGCGCGGTGGTCGTGGGAGCTGCAACCGTTGGTGTCATCGTAGGTGGCGACGCCGTCGCGGGCGTTGCGGTTGCGGTGGGTACGGCGATCGGCGTGGGCCTGTCGAGCAGGGCGCAGGACAGGGCAAAGGCCGCGACCAGTGCGGTCAGGGCGAACGCGATAGAGCGCCGCGGGAATGTGCTGCCAGAGATGTTCATAGGTACCTCCTGATTGGATCGGGTCGGCTCCAGTCGCCGGATACGGAGCGGACCAGGGGTCCGCTCCGACGACGGCCCGGCCCGAATTGCTCATACCATACGTTGGACGTAGACGCCGCCCCGTGAGTTCCCTATCCACGCCGAATTGGCCAGATTGCCTTCTATTTTACTGCCGAAATGCCAGGGTGCGCTCTCGACATGCACGAGTACACGTTGCTGTGGATCGGCCTATACTCTGCGAAGATCCGAGGTTGGTAGGAGGTCGAACGTGCGAGCTGGGGCTGCGCAAGGCGATATCACGCCGCCGGTCGGAAGCGACCTGACAGGATATGTGGCCCGGCTGGGCTCATCGGTGGGGATTCATGATGCGCTCCACGCGCGGGCGCTGGTGTTGGAGGACGACGACACTCGGGCGGTGATCGTGACCTGCGACCTGCTGGCGCTCGGCGACGCGACGGTCCTGGCGGCGCGTGAGGCGATTGCGACGGCCCTGGGAACGGTGCCTGGACTCGTGATGCTGGCGTGCACCCACACGCACTCGGGCCCCGCGACGGTCTTCCTGCACCAGTGTGGCGAGGTCGACCCGACGTATGTTGGAGCGCTCCCTGAAAGGCTGGCCGATGTGGCCGCGATGGCGGCAGCACGGCTGCAGTCAGTGCGAGTCGCGGCGGGTTGGGGGGCGCTGCCAGAGGGTGCGTTCAACCGGCGCGGCGCCGGGCCGGAGCCCGACACCTCCGTGGGCGTCGTGCAGCTCAAAGGGCTCGATGGGGCGCCGGTCGCCACACTGATGACGTATGGTTGTCATCCGGTAGTGATGGGTCCCGAGAGTCTGCTAGTGTCGGCGGACTATCCCGGCGCGGCGGTCGGAGCGGTGGAGAGGGCGCTGGGAGGCGCCGCGTTGTTCCTCACCGGTGCCAGCGGTGACGTGAACCCGCGACGAAGGGGGAGCTTCGGAGACGTCGCATGGCTAGGAGAACGCGTTGCAGAGGAGGCCGTGCGCTTGGCGGCGCGACTGGACGCGGGCGCGGAAGGCCGGATCACGGTCGCGAGTGAGGTGCTCAATCTGCCGCTCACAACCCCGCCCGATGGAGCTGCCCTGGACGACCTCATCAAGGCGTACGCGCTCGACCTACGCGAGGCCGAGGCGACGGGCGAGCCGATCGCGATCCGGATCGCTCGGGCGATGCTTGGTTGGGCTGAGAGCCTGGCCGTGAAAACCCGAACCGGCAAGGTGTCGAGCACAGTCGCGGTGGAGATCCAGGCGATCGGGTTGGGGCCGGCAGTGTTCGTGGGCGTGCCGGGCGAGCTTTTCTCAGGACTTGGCGCCCAGATCAAGGCGGTGAGCGGCAATGTCTTCGTCGTCGGGTACACGAATGGCGATGTGGGCTATATCCCCGACCGGGAGGCCTACGTCACGGGAGGGTACGAGGTATCGGATGCGTTCAAGTACTACGACGCCCCGGCGGCGCTGGCGCCTGAGGCGGGGGAGATGGTCGTGGCCGCGGCCCGGCGGGTGTGTGAGAGAACGGCCCGCTGCTCCGGAAGGTAGGGCGAACGCGACGGTTGGCCCCACGGCGGAGGGCGCCTGGCGACGGAGCGCGGCTGCCACGCCGGATGGCACGTTCTCGTGGGCGAACACGACGGTTCGCCCCACGGCGGAGGGCGAGACGAGGTCGGTTGAGGGGCCGAGGCCCAGGCAGGAGGTGATGCTTATGACAGAGCGTTTGGCGGTTCTGGGCGGGTCACCGGTGCGGACAGCGCCGTTTCCCGCATGGCCAGTGTCTGATGGGCGCGAGGAAGCTGCCCTGCTGGATGTGCTGCACTCGGGCGTATGGGGGATCACCTCCGGTCCGGGAAAGGTGACCCAGTTTGAGCAGGCTTTTGCCAAGGCGCACGATGCGGCCTACGCGCAGACGACGTTCAACGGGTCGGCGGCGCTGTTTGTGGCGCTGCACGCGATCGGCATCGATTACGGCGATGAGGTGATCGTTCCGGCGTACACGTTCATGGCGACGGCGACGTCGTGCCTGTTGTCGGGCGCCATCCCTGTGTTCGTCGATGTGGAGCCCGATTCCTACAACATGGACCCAGCGGCGCTGGAGGCGGCGATCACGCCGCGGACCAAGGCGGTGATCCCGGTGCATATCGGGGGACTGCCCGCGGACATAGACCGCATCATGGATGTGGCGCGACGGCACGGCCTCACGGTGCTGGAGGACGCGTGCCAGGCGCATGGCGCGTCGTGGCGTGGGCGGCGCGTGGGCGCGATCGGCGATCTGGGGTGCTTCAGCTTCCAGTCGTCGAAGAACATCAATGCCGGGGAGGGCGGCGCGATTGTGACCGATCGACAGGATCTCGCCGAGCGCTGCTGGTCGATCCACAACTGCGGGCGCGTGCGCGACGGGCGCTGGTACCAGCACGAAGTGCTGGGCAGCAACTTCAGGATGACGCAATGGCAAGCGGCGATCCTGCTGGCACAACTCACGCGGTTTGAGGAGATGGCCCGCGCGCGCGAGGCGAACGGCCTCTATCTGGCGCGGCGGCTGTCGGAGGAGACCGCCCTTCGCCCGATGGGCCGCGATCCGCGGGTGACGCAACACGGGTACCACCTGTTCATCACGCGGTATGACCCGGAGGGATTCGCCGGCGTGGACCGAGGCAGGTTTCTGCGTGCGTTATCGGCGGAGGGTGTGCCGTGCAGTGAGGGCTATGTTCCGTTGTACACGATGCCCGCTATCCGCGATGGCGCGGCCCGGCTGCGCCGCGCAGTCGGTGCGCCCGAGCCCGAGCCGCCGCACTGCCCCGTGACGGAGCGCGCGTGTGCTGAGGAGGGCATCTGGTTCATGCAGCAGTTGCTGCTCGGGACAACCGCCGACATGGACGACATCGTTGCGGCGGTGCAGAAGGTACAGCGGCTGGCGCATACGCTGTAGAGGGGGAGCAGAGCGGGCAGCGATGCTGCCGGTGACGTACACCGGTTGCCGGTGACGTACACTACCCGGAACGGGCGTTCGCGTGCAACCCTGCACGACCCGAAGTGGCAATCACGGCGCTGCGTCAGAAGCAGAGCGGGCAAGGATGCCCGCGGTCCAACGGAGGCAGGCGCCCTCTGTATGTGGGGCGAACTGTCTTGTTCGCCCGCGACAAGGTGCGGTCCGGTACAGCGAACGCGATGCGTCGGCAGGCGCCCTCCGAACCGGAAGCAAAGCGGGCAGGGATGCCGCCGCTGGCGTACACCGGTTGCCGGTGACGTTGCGCCGGCGCGGCCCGCAGGGTGAGGGGTCGCCGGCCACTGGGCCGGGTCAGGCGACCCGGCCCACATGAGCCAGCCCACTGAGGCGCAGTCCGCGGCACCTGGCGATCGGCGGAATGGGTGCGGCGTGCCCGGTTCTGAGCATACGGTCCGCAGAGGCAGAACACACGTCTGGTCAATGGAGGGGGAATGGAAACTGAGGGTCGTCGGCTTCGTATGACGCTGTTCACCGCAGTGTACTTTGTGGAGGGGGCGCTGTTGACGTTCTTCTCGGCGTTCAACGCGCTCTACCTGCGCTCCTTTGATGTGTCGTACACGCGCATAGGCATCGTCGGAGGGATCACGTTGATCCCGTTCGTCCTCAAGCTGCTCATTGGGCTGTTGAGCGACAGGGTGCCGCTGCTGGGGCTGGGGCACCGCAAGCCGTACATCGTCGCGGGGCTTGCGCTGCAGGCCCTTGCCGCGTTTGGGGCAGCGGTGGTGTCGCCCCGCGACCAGTTCGGGGTCTACGTGGTGTTGATCTTGCTCACGGCGTTAGGGATGTCGACATACGACACGACCGCAGATGGGCTGTCGGTCGACACAACGCCGGCACCGGACCGGGGGCTCGTGCAGGGGCTGATGGTAGGAGGGCGGGCGCTCGCGGGAGTCGTGATGGCGCTTGTGATGGGCGTGCTTTCCCAGAATGGGCAGTGGTCCGGGATCTTCGTCATCCTTGGCGCACTCGCGCTGCTTGTGATCCCGCTGGCGCTGATGGTGAAAGATCCCGGCATGGGCGAACGCGCCAAGGCGTTGCCGCAACGCGGTGCGTTCCGCGCGTTTCTGGACCTGGGCTTCGTGCTCTTCCTGGTGCTGGGTATGCTCTATCCGTTTGCGCTCTACAGCGCCAACGGGATGATCAACGCGTTTCTCAACGAAGGGCTGGGCGTAGGGCTGGCACGGGTCGGTGTCTACACGTCGGTCTTCGGTATCGGGACGATCGCGGGCGGCATCCTTGGTGGCCTGCTGGTGAAGAAGGTCGGGCGGCGGCTGGGCCTCGTCCTGGCGTTGCTGGTCACGGCAGTGGCGACGTTTGGCCTGGCGCTTGTGCCATCGGCGGGGTTAGCATGGGGCGTCGTGGCGCTGTTCGGCATTGCCTTCGGCTACTACGAGACGGTGTATATGGCGATGGGGATGGATTTCTGCGATCCACGGATCGCGGCGTTCATGTTCGCTTTCATCATGGCTGTAGGTAACATCGGCATTGGCGCGGGCCAGCCGGTCGCGGGAATGCTCGTCGATAGCGTGGGCTTCCGCACGATGTTCCTGATCTTCGCCGCGGTACACATAGCGTCGCTCCCGCTCGTCTGGGGGATCTTCAGGCTCCGAAAGGTTGCGGGATAGAGGATGAGGGACGAACGCGGAAGGGGTGGAGAAGGGATATAGGCGATGCGTGTCGTTTCGTATGAGGTGACGCCGCTGGATTTGGTGCCGCGGGTAGCGCTTACGGTGGCCTATGGGAGTTATCCGGTCTTCGAGTACGCCCTCCTGGTGCTGCGGACGGACACAGGCGACATAGGGCTGGGGGAGGCATCGCCCGATCCGGCGGTCACCGGTGAGACGCAGGCAGGCGTGATGGCGGCGCTTGAGGCGATGGGACGGTGCCTGGTCGGGCGCGACCCGCTGGAGTTGACCGCGGCACTGGAGGCGGCTCGGGCTGCAGCACCAGGGTTCCCGGCCGCGCTCGCTGCTGTGGATATGGCGCTCTACGACCTCGCCGGGAAGGCGTTGGGTGTGCCGGTGTCGAAACTCCTGGGTGGAGCGGTCCGCGAGGGAATGCAGCTATACCCGGTCGTGCCGATGGATTCGCCTGAGGTGATGGCAGCGATGGCGCAGAGCCTCAAGGCGATGGACAGCCCGGTGCTCAAACTGAAGGTGGGCTCGCGGGACCTCGATCTCGACGTTGCGCGGGTCGCAGCCGTCGCAGCCGTGGCAGGGAACGCTGTGCGGTTGCGGCTCGATGCCAACCAGGGGTGGGGCGATGCGGGCACGGCGATCGAGGCGATCCGGCGGCTTTCGGCATTCAACGTCGAGTACATCGAACAGCCGGTGGCCGCCGCGGATCTCAGGGCGATGGCTGCCGTCACTGCCGCGACCGAGGTGCCGATCATGGCTGATGAGAGCTGTCACACGGCGGCTGACGCGCTCGCCATCGTGCGTCAGAGCGCTGCCGATATGATCAACATCAAGCTGATGAAGTGCGGTGGCATCCGCCGCGCGCTGGACATCCTGGCGGTGGCTGAGGCTGCGGGGATGCCGTGCATCCTCGGATCGATGGTGGAGAGCACGATTGGTAGTGCGGCGGGGATGCACCTGGCGGTCTCGCGCGTGGGCATCACCTCGTGTGAGCTCATCGGGCCGCTGTTTGTGAGCGGCGATCCTGCCACGGGCTACATCGTCGACGCGAGCACAGGGTGGGCTGAGGCGCCGCGTGGGGCGGGTCTGGGGGTCGAGCTCTGTGGCTAGAGCCGGACATTGGGCAAGCGCGGGATCGACGCTCCAAGTCACGGCCTTTCGGAAGCCCCCGGCACTTCAGAGGGCTAGCCCGCCGGCATACGATGTCCGGCCTCCGGATGCCACCGTTCATCACAAGGAGTGCGCATGGCGATCGACTGGCCTGCCGTCGCCGAGGAAGCAGCGGCGCTGCTGAGCCGCTATCTGCAGATTGATACCACCAACCCGCCCGGAAATGAGCTGGCGGCAGCTACCTTCCTTGCCGCGGAACTGGGGCGCCGTGGCCTGGCGCCGACGGTGTACACGTCGGCGCCAGGGCGGGGCAACGTGGTGGCGCGTGTGCCGCGGACCACGCCCGAGGCATCGGCG
>JALOOJ010000038.1 GCA_025454475.1 Anaerolineae bacterium | reverse complement strand
CCGTACCGGCCCCGCGTCCTCATCAGCCGGCTCTGCCCCGGTTCGTCCAGGTATGGGCACTTTGAGATGTCACGCCGCCGATGATACGGGTGATCGAAGCAGTGTCAAGCTCCGCGTGCATCGATCGCTGCCGTAACACGGAGCTCAAGAGCCAGGCGCCTGATCCACAAAGCTCCGCGCTTCACCCAAGGCGCGCTGCTCGTCGGCGCTCAGGCTATATGAAGACCGCCAGTTGTGCAGGGGTTTCGCCCAGACGCGCACTGCGTCGCCGCCGTGCAGTCCGGTGATGACGGTGCCCCGCCCGGAGCTGTCGACCAGCGCGACCGAGAAGCTCTGGTCGCCCCCAATCCCCTCAAATGCGGAATATCTCACCACGCCCAGGCCCTGCACCGAATGCGCCAGTGTGGCTGCCAACTCGCCCTGTACCGTTTCGACAGAGTGCAGCCGCGCGTCGTGACCGTTCAGGCGCGTGACCAGTGGAAGCAGCGCCGCCTGGTCAGGCGCCTTGGCCAACGCTTCGGAGATCCTTAAGAGAGACTGGTACTGGGTCGCGAATCCCCTGATACGTTGCTCAAGTGTGTAGATCCAGAAGGCCGCCACAAAGAGCAGGATCGTCGTGGCGATTACCCATGGGATCAGTACTCCATCCATACCATCCTCCTAGCCGTTCATTCTGGGATCTGCAATGCGCCCAGGATCAGACGATCACCCACCATTGTGCCATCGGGGCTTAGCTGCGCGATGCGCCGTATGCTGCCCATCTCGTACATCCCGACCTCCACCCAAAACTCACCTGCGGGGAGATTCGGAGGGAGCACAAGCCGGTACGGGTCCTGTACAGATTGCCCTTCCAGCCACTTCGGGAACCAGAGATATGACGGAAACGCACCGCCCAACGGCGTGTAGTCGTGTCCCAGGTACACCTGGCCTTGTGCGTCGATCAGGTGGATGAACACCGTATAGCTTGTGGCCGGTCGGGCGAGAGCGCGCCATGTCAGGCGCAGGTGCAGCACCTGCCCCGGGCGAGCGGTCAGCGGCTTGTCCCAAATACCCAGCCTGACGTCGCTCCCAACGCGCGCCCACGTAGTTTTCAACAGAACCTCGTTGCCGATGTTGGCCAGCCCGTGGTCCACGGACCGAGCCCTCCGCGCCGCGCCCGGCGATGGCTGCACCGTGATCTCCGTCAGCTCCAGCGCGTCCGCGCCGCCCGAATACTCTAGCGTACGCCTCTCGCCGGTCAGCTCATCGTAGTGCAGCGACAGGGGATACTGGCCCGCCGGCAGCGCAAAGGGCACGTAGACCTCGTATCGCTCGACGATGACCTCGCCTGGGAGCCAGTCCGTCGTCAGATGGCGGCTGTCGGTGGTGAATCGCTGCTCGATGCCGCCAAGGGAGGCCGACGGCATGATGATCGTGGTGAGGGCCTGTTCGGCCCGCGCATAGACCACAATCGGGATCGACCCTCCTTGGGGCACATCAACGGAGGGTAGGTCATAGCCAAGAAGCGCGATGCGTCCGTCGATCATGACGCCCGTCAGCGGGTGGTCGGGAGCGACCATCGCGGTCGCTGGCGGCTCCAGCACTTGCCAGAGCGTCCCCACGGGTCGCAGCCGGAATCCGAGGTCCCGCACGTCGCGGCGATAGCCGGTGAGGTAGGTCTCGCCTACAGGCAGATTCGCGAACACGCTCTCCACCCAAGGTTGCGCGCCCGTCACATAGACCGGCCGAAGGTCCTTCGCGCCTAATGGGTCGCCCTCGACCAGCGCTCTGTAGTAATACGGCGTCAGGTGCTCCCAATCCGATAGGAGCGCAGCGCCCCCACCCTGATACTCGAACCTTGCCTGCAGCGCATCAACGAAGTTATCCGCGTCTCGCCAACCGCGAAGTGAAACCCGTGGGAAGGTGTACATCATCCTCCCCACGACGAGCAGCGTGAAGCCTCCGATCAGGATGAGGCGCAGCCACCGTCTGCCCGCGGTCGATAGGGCCAAGACCAGTCCACTCGCCAGCGGCACGCCAAGCGGCGCAAACACATTGAGCAGGTACGCCATCACGTCCTGTACCGTGTTCAAGGTGAACAGGAGATGGCCCGCGAGATAGGTGATCCACAACACGAAGAGCCGGGGCCGCGATACCGCTAGACCCACGAACCCGAGCAACATTAGCGCGAGCAGTGGCCACCCATACTGCAGACGGAGCAGTGAGAGGAAAACCTGCCATCGGTCCGGCTGGTCCGCAAGCCCAAAGTGAAACAGGTTGACTCGCAGGCCCTGGGCCGTGGCGTGGCGAAGGAAGCCTGCCCAGGTACCCATATCGGTCGGGCCGAAGGGTGCGCTTGCGCTTCGCAGCGGGAAGTACAACCAGGGCAGAAAACCCAGGAGCGCGCCCCCTAGGCCCCCGAGAATCGTGCGCCACTCGGTCACGATCCTTGGGCGTTGGAGGATTATGAACAGCAGATATGCGGGCACTCCCCACACCGTGATCGGGTGGTGAGTGACGCCGATGGCTACGAGGCACGCTAGCGCGAAGAGCCAGCCAACCCGATCGGTGCGCCACCATTCGACCAAGAGCCAGAGCTGCGTGATCGTGATGGCGGCGCTCACAATATGGGCGTTGGCGTGGATGCTGTGTTGCCAGACGTCAACCGCGGTCGCGACGGCGATTCCAGCGACGACCGCCGAGATGGGTATGCACAGCCCATGGTCGTCCGCGCGTGGCCGCTTGGGGACCGGCTGTTCTGACGGCACCCCATGTGCGGCTATGCTCAATACGATGGCCGTCACACGCGACGCTGCCCAGGCGCCGGCAACGCTCGCCAGGAGGTTCGTCCGGTAGGCTACCGATCCGATGGACACCGCTCGCTGCCAGAGGCCCGCCAGCAGCGTGTACAAGGCATACCCCGGCGGGTGCGCGATACCCCAGATAGCCGGCACAAACTGGTACTCGGAGGGGTCACCGAACAGCGTGCCAGGTGCAGCAGTCACAGCGAAGAGCGCAGCAGACGCGGAGAACACGACTAGCGTCAGCGCGAATGCGCCGACGCTAGAGGGTTTCGGCATCGAACCCAAGCGCACCTGTACTCCTAGGGGCACACGCTCCTTGAACGGTTGGATCACTCGGTCATTATAACATGCTCTTGCCCGTGTCACCCGCGCGGCTATAATCACGTGAGCTTTCTACTGGGCGCAGAGCTGATCCGGCGAGACCTCGTGGCCGGGGTCTGCGTATCCCGAACCCGTGTACTGGGAGTCGTCATATGGACAATCGTCGCCTGTCGCTTACCGTCGGTGGCGTTATCGCTATCGTTGTCGTGGTTGCCTTTGTCATCTGCAGCTGCTGTGTAGTTGGGGTCGCTGCGTACCTGATCCTTGGTCCCAGTCGTGGCGCGTCGACCCCACAGCCGACGCCGTTCTTCTGGCAGGAGGATCCCCTGGACCCGGGGCCTGAGACTGAGGCCCCGGGTCCCATGCTTCTGCCACCACCCGACGAGGCGCTCGAGACCTTGTTGGCGCTTGAGTCTGCGGTGATTCCCAACGCGGATCTCCACGACCTGGGCATTCGATACCGGGGCGTTCCTGCGGATACCCCACGCGTTGCGAGTACAACGGATCCCGACTACCCGATCGGCCAGATCAGAGTCTTCAAGGCCTCAAACCTCGACGACGAGGAGAACTTCGAGGTACGGGCTAAGCTGGTCTACAAGACGGACCATGTCTATATGTGGATTGAGGAAGGCCTGAGCTACGACCTGCAGGAGGTGCAGGACGCGGCAGATCTCTTTGAGGAGCATACCTACCCCACGAATCGTGAGTTCTTCGGGTCCGAGTGGACGCCGGGCGTCGATGGCGACCCACATCTGAGCATTCTGCATGCCTCCAACCTGGGGAGCACCGTCGCTGGGTACTTCTCAAGTGCCGATGCCTACGTCCGCGCCGTACGTGCTGACTCGAACGAGGCTGAGATGTTCTACATCCACCTCGACAAGGGGACGGAGCTCGGGGATGCGTTCTACAACGGCGTTCTGGCCCACGAGTTTCAGCACATGATCCACTGGAACAACGATCGCAACGAGGCCACGTGGTTGAACGAGGGCTGCTCCGAGTTGGCGATGGAACTCAACAACCGCCGCTATACCGGTCTCGGAAGCGTATATGATGTCGGCGGCAGCGAGTATGCGTATCTTGACAGGCCCGATACCCAGCTCAACAACTGGCCTGAGGTAAGCCAGACTGGCTCCGCTGCCCCCCACTACGGCGCATCTTACTTGTTTATGAGCTACTTCCTGGACCGTTTTGGCGAAGACGCGACCAAAGCGTTGGTGGCTCACGATGCGAATGGGCTCGAGAGCGTCGATCTCATCCTGCGCGACGAGCTGCGCCTCGACCTGACTCACGAAGATGTCTTCGCGGATTGGGTCGTTGCGAATCTTGTCGACGACACCTCGCTCGCCGATGGGCGTTACGGCTACGTCGAGATTGATGTCTCAGATCCGTCGGTCGACATCAGGTACCCACGGAACACATCCTATCCACTCACACGTCGCAGTACAGTTCAGCAGTATGGCGTAGACTACATCGAGGTTAGAGGCGACCAACCCTTGCGACTCGACTTCGTGGGCAACACTCAGGTGCGCCTGATGAACACGGATGCACACAGTGGCAAGTACCTCTGGTGGTCAAACCGCGAGGACGAGTCGGCCGCTCGACTCACCCGCATAATCGATCTCTCGTCAGCGCAGTCGGCGAGACTGGATTTCTGGTCGTGGTATCACATTGAGGATGGATGGGACTATGCCTATGTCGCTGTGGGTACTGCCCCTGGCGGCGCGTTGCCGAGTGATCTAGGTGATCCCAGTATCACCTGGCACATTCTCAGGGATACCGGGCTGGGTTGCGTCACCTCTGATCCTAACAACGCGAATCTGGGGTGTGGGCTTACGGGTCTCAGCGATGGCTGGGAACGACTCACCGCGGATCTCAGCGACTACGCTGGGCAGGAGGTGGCGCTGCGCTTCGAGTATATCACCGATGCCGCGGTCAACCAGGCTGGGTTTGCGGTCGATGACGTTGTCATCGTGGCCGATGGCGCTGTGATCTTCGAGGACGATGCCGAGATCGACGGCCGCGATTGGATTGCGGAAGGGTTCGTGCGGCACGCCAACGTACTGCCCCAGAAGTGGCTCGTCCAGCTTGTCACCTATTCCGACACCGACGAGCTGACCGTGTCGCGTCTCCTCGACGGGGACGCGGCAGCCGGTAACTGGGTTGTGCCCCTCAGCGGCGACGTGCAGACGGCTGTCATCGCCATTTCTGCTCTGGCGCCCGTGACGACGGAGACCGCCGTGTACGAGTACACGTTGTCCAGTGAGCCGTAGCCCTTGCCCCCTGGTCGTCGACCGTGCTGCGGCACACTCCCCCATCGGGGTCTATGACTCAGGTGTGGGCGGGCTGTCTGTCTGGCGCGAGATCCGTGCGCAGTTACCTTCAGAGGACACGATCTACGTCGCCGATCAGGCGCACATCCCGTATGGGCCTCGTCCGCCGGAGGAGATCCGACGTTATGCGGTGGCGATCGCCGCTCTGTTGATCGAGCTGCACGTGAAGGTCATCGTCGTTGCGTGCAACACCGCATCAGGGGCTGCGCTGCAGACACTTCGGGCCACTTTCCCCGGTGTGCCCTTCGTTGGCATGGAGCCCGCCGTCAAGCCTGCTGCTGAACAGACCAAGTCGGGCGTCGTCGGTGTCATAGCGACCCCAACGACGTTTGAGGGCGAGCCCTTCCGTCGTCTCGCCGATCGGTTCGGGCAAGATGTGTCCATACACACGCGAACGTGCCCGGGGCTGGTTGAGCTCATCGAGGCAGGTTCAGTTGGCACCACTGAGACGAGATCATTGTTGCGTGACTGCCTTGACCCGCTCCTCGCACTCGGCATTGATGAGCTGGTCTTGGGGTGCACCCACTACCCCTTCGCACGCGATCTCATCGCAGGGATTGTGGGGCCAGACGTCGCGATCATCGACCCCGCACCCGCTGTGGCCCGCCAAGTACGGCGTGTTCTGGCGAGCGGCGGTCTGCTCAGTTCCGCTTCAGAGCCTGGAGAGCACAGGTTTCTCACCTCAGGCCCCCCCACCAGGCTTGTGGGCATGGTTCAGCAGCTGATCGGGGTTGCGGCACATGCAGAGGGTGCCATCTGGCAGGAAGGCAGGCTTCGCATAGGCTAGTTGTTGTGCTCGCGAATGTGTCGGTTGGGTGGATGCTGGCTGTGACTACGCGAAAACTCCGCAACGGTCGGCGCGACTGCACTCTCCCCGAGGCGCGTGTGTTGACACCCCGGTTGTCGTAACTATACTTTCGGTTTTCGGCAGGCATGGGCTAAGGTGGTTCTGTGTCACGTGGCAGTATCGTGCGTATAGCGCTGTTGGGCGTCTCGGTTGTCGCGCTGCTTCTGCTCGCGATGAGCCTTTCGCGCCTGACGATGGACCCGGGCGTGCCATTCGCCCAGATCTGGCAGTTCCTCATTGATCAGTTCCGGCGTGAGGGGATTGTGGGCCCTACGCTGGGATCTCAGCCGGCGTCTGAGGGGCTGATCAGAGTCATGCGAACGCTTTTCCTTGTTGTGCTGTTGATGTTCCCCATAGCTATCATCATGACCATGATCGATCGTGAGCTGCGGAAGCGCGTCCTGGGGGCGCTACTGCGGATGATCATCATCTTTGCGCTCTTGGGCCTGTTCATTGAGCGCCAGTCCGAACTGACCCGGGAGCTGGAAGGTGCCATACCGGGCAATGCGCTCGAAGGCGAGATGGACGACGCAACATCGTTCACCGACGAACAGTTCAGCGCATCGAGAGTGCCACCATGGATCGTCTGGTCGCTCAGTCTGTTGGTCGGCCTCGTGATTGCCGCTATCGTGGTTGCGGCTATCAACCGCGTGCGCCGCAGTAGAGGCGGAAGTGGCGAGCCGTGGATCGAGCTAGCGAACCAGGCGCAGGCAGCAATCGAGGAGATACGGCTCGGGAATGACCTAAGAGGATCGATCTTACGCTGCTACATCGAGATGATTCGCATCGTTGGCGACAGCCGCGGGATTCGCCGTGCCTCGACGATGACCGCCCGCGAGTTCGAGGAGGCCCTCATCCGAGCCAAGTTGCCCGCAGACCCAGTGGACCGCCTGACCAGGCTCTTCGAGAGAGCTCGGTACGGCGTCGGCGACAGCACGTCACAAGAGGAGTCTGACGCTATCGCCAGCCTCCAGGCCATTGCCGACGCGTGCAGGAGCCTGGCCTGATGCTCCACCGACCGCGCGCCAGGAGCATACTGATTATCGCCGGTGTGCTGGTTGCTCTGGCGATGCCCCTGATGTTCCTGCTCGAGGACTTCATGCGCGAGGCAATCGTGATGCCCCTGGCATACCAAGCCTGGCTCGTCGGCGTCGTTGTCCGAGCGCTTCCCGAAGGATGTCTGCTGATGCCTGTGGTCGGCCTGGCGGCCTACTTGGCCGTACGCAGCCTCCCGCGTCGGCGGGAGGCGCCCACCAGCGTCAAGACCCAGCACCGAGCCTCTGTCGGCACCACGCGCATGTGGTATGAGCGCATTGAACATGTGAGAGCTGGTACCTACTCGAGAGAGAGGCTGGAGCATTACGTAGGCCAGTGCGTGATGAGCGTGATCGGCTACGAAAATCGTCTGTCCATGCGCGAGGCCCTCGGGTTGATCGAGAGTGGGGACATTGCCGTTCCCAGCGACGTCCGGCAGTTTGCCGAGGCTGCGTTCCGAGGAGGGGCCGCACCGAAGCGCAGTGGGCTGGCGCGGTTCGTAAAGGGCGTGCTCAGGCTGTTGCAGGGCCGCAGAGCCGTAGGGATGTCGATGGCGGAAATCTCCGAGCGCGTCAATCCCGCGCTAGCTTACATCGAGGAGGAACTGAGAATGACACACTTGGAGGCGAAGGATGAGCAGTGACCTGACTCCTGCAGACTACCGTCAGACCACCGTCAACGACGTTGGCGCCCTGGCGAGGCAGATCATCCAGGAGGTAGAGCATGCCATCGTGGGCAAGACCGACGTGCTGCGGATGATTCTAGCCGCCTGCCTCTCGACAGGTGGGCACGTCCTCTTGGAGGACTACCCAGGGCTGGCCAAGACACTCATCGCGAACAGCTTCGCGACGGTTCTCGGCCTCACTTTCAAGCGCATACAGTTCACGCCCGACCTGCTCCCCAGTGACATTACAGGCGGCTACATATACGATCGGACCAGCGGCGCGTTTCAGTTGCGTGAGGGGCCACTGTTCGCCAACATCATTCTGGCCGATGAGATCAACCGAGCTTCGCCGAAGACGCAGTCTGCGCTGCTCGAGGCGATGCAGGAGTACCAGGTCACGCTTGAGGGAGAGACCCTCGAGCTACCCGACCCGTTCATCGTGATCGCCACGCAGAACCCGATCGAGTACGAGGGAACCTTTCCCCTGCCCGAAGCCCAGCTGGACCGCTTTATGGTGAAGCTCGCCGTTGGGTATCCATCGGCCGATGCCGAACAGGAGATCCTGAGGCGCAGGCGCGAGCGCAGACAGGACGAGTTCTCACTGAGGCGAGTCATCGATGCCGCCGGGGTGCTTGCCATGCGAAGCGTCATCGAGCGAGTGCACGTGGACACCGATGTCGAGCGTTACATGGTGGACCTCGTTCGCGCGACGCGGCACCATCGGCACGTCGCCGTTGGCAGCAGCCCTCGTGGCGCGCTTGCGTTGCTGAAGCTCGCACGTACGTGGGCGGCGATGAACGGGCGCGACTTTGTGCTGCCCGATGATGTGAAGGTGTTTTCCCATGCCGCGTTGGCACACCGGCTGATCCTGGAACCCGACCTGTGGACGGACCGTCGGGCTGCAGATGATGTCGTGACTGAACTGGAACGGATGACCCCAGTTCCGGTGATTGAGGCAGGTCGCCGTTGACTGTTCGTCGGACGCTGCTCATCGCAGTGCTGATCTACGCACTCTTGCTCGCTGGGCTTGTCTCGCTCAACGGTGCGTTCATCGCTGTGGCGCTGCCTCTCGTTGTCTACCTGGCTGCCGTCATCTTCTACCAGCCATCGGACATCCGCCTGAAGGTGACCCGGGTGCTCTCGAAGGACTACGTCAGGCCTGGTACCGAGGTGACGGTCACCGTGACCGTCACCAACGGCGGACCGGATCTTGACGAGATCGCTATCGAGGATAACGTCCCCGCAGGTCTGGCGCTGGACGGAGACGCCAGTCAGTTGGCATCCCTACCCGCTAACCAGACCCGCACACTCAGTTATTCTGTGAGCGGGTCGCGTGGGACCTACACGTTCGGCGCCGTTACCATCACTGCACGCGAGCACTTCGCCCTGTTTCGGCGTAGTCGCCCCTACAACATCGCCTCGAAGCTCTCGGTTATCCCCGACTGCCCCCAACTCCAGAGCCTCAAGATCCGCCCCGTTCGGACGCGCGGCTTCGCCGGGCCAATCCCATCACGGCAGGGAGGATCTGGGACCGATTTCTTTGGAGTGCGCGCGTACGAGCCGGGGGACCCTCCTCAGTGGATAAACTGGCGGCTGAGTGCGCGCCACCAAACGGAGGTCTACACCAATGTCTTTGAGCAGGAACGCATCGCCGATGTCGGGCTGATCTTGGACGCTCGCGATCGGAGCAATGTCGTGGCGAATGGTGACTCGCTGTTCGAGCACTCCATTGAGGTGACGGCCGCGCTTGCTGAGGCCTTTCTGCACGACGGAAATCGGGTAGGGCTATTGGTGTACGGACGCGGGCTTGAGCGCACCTTCCCGGACTTTGGGAAACAGCAGCGGCAGCGCATCCTGCGTGCGCTGTCGCGCGCACAAGTCGGGGACAGTCTCGTGTTTGACAGTCTCGACTATCTACCGACGCGGTTCTTCCCAGCCAAGTCACAGTTGGTACTCATCAGCCCACTGTGTGCGGAGGATCCGCCCGTACTCGTAAGGTTGCGGTCGCGGGAGTACCAGGTGCTTGTGGTCAGCCCGGACCCTGTGCAGTTCGAGGCGCGCGGCATTGCGCCCAGCCCGGCTCGCGACCTGGCCACGCGCCTCGCAGCCGGTGAGAGGCAGCTCTGGATCCGCCAGCTACAGCGTATCGGCGTCCCCGTCATCAGCTGGGATGTCGGCCAATCC
Organism: Anaerolineae bacterium; assembly: GCA_025454475.1. GTDB lineage: Bacteria > Chloroflexota > Anaerolineae > B4-G1 > SLSP01 > PWVB01. Next base: position 15,244 of record JALOOJ010000038.1, on the reverse strand, counting down.
CTTGACGCCACCATCCAGGCCGGCCTCAAGAAGGACGCCCCCAGACCATGGCGCCAGTGATCCGCCGCGACTCACCGGATCAGAGGGATGATCCCGTGCCACGTGATCCCGATGAACACGAGCATCGTCATCGTGAGGAAGCTCTCTGGGTGCAGCGCGTAACGCTCCTGATCTATGCCGCAGCAGCGATCAGCGGTGCAATGCTCGTGATTGGCTATGCCACGACATCCCAATGGGTACGCGCAGGCCTGTGCGTCCTTCTGGTGGGCCTGAGCGTCCTTGCCGAGGAAAAGCCCAAAGCCCATAGTATGAGCGCCGTGGCATTTTCGGGTCTCGTCAGCATGGCGATGTTACTCGTCTGGCGCGCTGCATCGGCCCCCCTCGCCCTGCTCGCGACGACCTTCGCGCTCGCCTCTTGGGATCTGCACGCGTTCCGCGAGCGCCTGACAAGCGTAGACAGGATCGCTGAGGCCGGTAGCCACACCCGCCAGCACCTCCGCCGACTGGGTCTAACGCTGGGTCTGGGACTCACTATGGGCCTCGTGGGGCTGTGGGTCCAGATCGCGACGCACACCGCAATCGTCGCCGCCCTGATCGTGCTCGCGGCGATTGGGCTCTCCAGCGCCGTCGGATTCCTGAGACGCTCCTCGGATTGAGCAGCGCAGGCCGTCTCGTAGTGCCGTCTGCCTACTCATCCCGCAGTGCGTCGAACAGCGGACGCAACAGCGCATAGGTTTGGTCGAGCATCTGAGGGATCACGCGAGTCTCACCGATGACTGTCAGATAGTTCGCATCACCCTCCCACCGAGGCACGATGTGAACGTGGATATGCGCCTCGATTCCGGCGCCCGCCGCATGCCCCTCGTTGATGCCCACGTTGAACCCCTGCGGCCCTGAGGCTTTCCTCAGCACGGACTGAGCCGCACACACGGTCTGGATGAGATCCAGCAGTACCTCATCGGCAAGTTGAGCCAGTGCACCAACGTGCGAATAGGGCACCACCAGCAGATGGCCGTTGCTATAGGGGTACCGGTTCAGCACTACAAAGCAGTGCGGCCCACGATATAGCACGTGTTCCGCGGCGTCCACCGCCTCGATCTTGCGGCAGAAAACGCACCGACCCACTGGTTCGGCCTCACCTCGCAGATACGACATCCGCCACGGTGCCCAGAGTCGTTTCACAGCTCTCCTCCGATGTGCTGTACGGTATCACGCTGACCGCTCGTTAAGGAGTCCTGCGCCGACCGCCAGCTCCTGCATCTGCCTCGTAATCGCCTGCCGTCGAGCCGCCTGCACCGCCAAGGTCAGTTCCTCGCTCAGGTCATCAGCGTTCTGTGTAGCTGACTCCATTAACTGGAATCGCGCTGCGTGCTCAGTCGATGCGGCGTCGAGCAGAATCTGGTAGTAGGTGTTGGCTGCAGCCTGCGCGACGATCCGCGCGCACAGGCTCGGAACGTCAGTCTCGAGAATCACCTGATTCCCCTGCGAATCAGGCGTCTCATTGGCAGATCCGTGATCGCCAGACGTCGGCAGCACGACAGGGATGATGCGCGCCAGATTTGGATGATAGATTCCAGCACCCAGGTCAGCGTTGTGCAGGATATCGACAGCATCCAGGTCGTGCAGCTCAAACCTGCGCAGCCATACAGCCGCAGACTCCCGAGCCAGGGAAAATGAGGGCAGCGCCGTCACGGAGAGTCCTCTCGTCCAGGACAGATCGTGGCCGGCGGCGCGTAGATCGCGGATCATACGCGTCCCCATACCCATCAACTCGACCTCTGCCCCCCCGTAGTCGTCATCAAGCGCCCGTGCCAGACGCTCGAGAAGCGCCCTGTTGTAGCGACCGCAGAGGCCGCGCTCGCTGCCAACCACCATCACGACGACACGCTGACGACGTGTGTCGTCTCCGGAGTGGGACTGGACGCCACGCCTGGCGCGCTGCCAGCTACCCGCCATCCCGCGATCAACCTCTGCCGAAGGCGCCAGCGCAGCGCGCAGCATCTCCAATAGAACGTTGCCATAGAGTCTGGGTGCCGCCTGCCTGTTGCGCGCCATCTGCCAGCTGCTCAATGAGATCGTCCGCAACGCCGCCAGTATGGGCCTGACCTTCTGGATGTTGCGCAAGCGGCTCTCAGCACGTTCGACATCAACCGTCACAGCTCGCCTCGCAACACAGCCAGGTCTGGTTGGCTACTCGCACGCTAGTAGGTCTCAAAGCGATCGAGATCCCATACAAACACGACCGCATAGCCCACCTCAGTGACCGATGCCGCGCCAGTTCTCACATCGGAGGCTTGCCCCCCGGAGACTGGGGATGGGTGGCTCGTGACCGCGACGCTCGTTCGGCAGGCGCTCTTGATTATGCCAAGAACATCATCCACGCTCTCCGCCGGCGCCGCCACGAACAGCATCTTCTGGGCTTGCCGCAGCATCCCCCCGCGGCTTTCGGTGAACGTGGCGCCGAATCCAGCCGCAACTAGCCTCTCTAGGACACGATCGGCCTGATCACGCGACACGACAGCCATCACCATTTTCCGTGTCATCTCGCTTCTCCCTTAAGAAAGGACCCCCGATACCTGGTAGCCGCCGCTTCAAAGGCCTCGGGAAACTCCGCACCGGCATCGCCGGACCGATCCAACGCAGCCATCATAGCCGGATGCTGAGTCCTGAACATCGCCGTGAAGCCGCGCTCAAAGGCCGGGATCTCCTGGATCGGGACTGCGTCGAGATAGCCCTGGTTGGCCGCCTGGAGCATCAGCAGCGTCTCGCCCTGGGACAACGGGTCGTGGGGCGCCTGAGTCAGCAGGGCTTGCCAGCGCTCTCCCCGGCGGATCTGCTGCTGAGTGGCCTCATCAACCTCGGTCCCAAACCGGGCGAAGCGCCGCACCTCCTCGAACTGGGCGAGCTCAAGCCGCAGGCTCGACACCTGCCGGCGCATAGCGGGCACCTGAGCGGCGCCACCGACACGAGACACGGAAGTTCCAGCGTCGATCGCGGGCTTCACACCCTGGTTAAACAGATCGGTGTCGAGGATGATTTGCCCATCTGTGATCGAGACGAGGTTGGTAGGGATATAGGACGACAGGTTCCCCTGTTGAGTCTCAGCCACCGGCAGTGCCGTCAGCGACCCTCCGCCTGCAGCTTCGCTTAGCTTGCACGCTCGCTCGAGCAGGCGTGAGTGCAGGTAGAACACATCGCCAGGATAGGCCTCTCGGCCTGGCGCACGGCGCAACAATAGGCTCAGTTCGCGATAGGCGTCCGCGTGACGGGTCAGATCGTCATAGACAATCAGGACGTCGCGCCCCTCCAGCATGTGGAACTCGGCCATTGTGCAGGCCGCGAATGGGGCCAGGTATCTGAGCGCCGGGGGATCGTCCGCGCTTGAGATCACCACAGTCGTGTGGGCAAGCGCGCCCGCGGCCCGCAATGCCTCCACGGTTGCCAGTGTCGAGGACTTCTTCTGACCGATGGCTACGTAGAAGCAGATGACGTCGTGGTCCCTCTGGTTCAATATCGTATCCAGGACCAGGGTCGTCTTTCCGGTCTGTCGGTCGCCCAGTATGAGCTCCCGCTGGCCTCTACCAATCGGGACCAGCGCGTCGATCATCTTCCAGCCTGTCAGCAGCGGTTGGCCCACAGGGGCCCGATCGACAATGCTCGCTGCTTCCCGCTCGATATTCCACGACTGGGTGGCCTCGACGGGACGCCGAGCATCGAGCGGTCGCCCAAGCGGATCTACAACGCGACCAAGCATGTCGTGACCGACGGGAACCTGCAGAGTGCGTCCCGTCGCAGTCACCAGGTCACCTCCTTGGATGCCCTCGCTGGATCCAAGTAGGATTACGTCGAGGGATCGGCGCTCCAAGTTCAGCACCATGCCGTCGATGCCCGTCGAGAACCGCACAAGTTCGTTGGTCCTTGTCTGGGACAGACCCGATAGCGTGGCCACACCGCTACCCACGTGTTGCACTGTGCCGACCTCACGCGACCGAACGTCATGTGCCAACGCACCGACCTGACGCTTCAGCTCACCGACCAGACTCGCGAGTCGTGGCGCCAACCCATCGGTGCCGACCAGCCGCTCAATGGTCTGGCTGACATGCCGAACGTCACCGGTGCACATGCCGCCTTCGGACGTGTGATCGCCCGGCCCGTCCGGGGCAACGCCACGCAGCGCGCGCAGGACGCCGACCACCTCGGGGGCGCCCCGCCGTTGCTCAACCATCTGGCAGACGCTCCTTCAGGGCATTCACCACCGTACCTCTCAACACATCAAACCGTCCCGCGATCGTGTTATCAAGGACAACGTCGCCCAGACGGACCTCAAGTCCAAGGCCTAGCGGTGGCTCCACCGCCAGCTCGATGTTCACATTACGATCCGCCAGGGCCGCGAACGTGCGAGCGATCAGGCCCTGCTGCTCATTCGTGAGAGGCTGTGCGCTCCGCACCACCACTGTCGGCGTACGATCGCCGAGCGACTGGCGCAGGAGCTCCACCCGACGCATATCCGACTGCCCCATATCCCACACTGTGTCACAGAGCTGCTGGACAAGCTCGTCATGCAAGGAGTCAGGCGCCACTCGGCCTATGGTGAGTCCGGCCACATCGAGCACCGTGCTCAGCAGCTCATCTCGGAACTCGGCGAGCGCCTGCTCCTTGACTCGATAGGCGTCGACGTGAGCCTCGGCGAGAACCCGCTCGACCTCGCCTCTGGCCACGCTGATCAGCGTCGCGCGCTCAACCTCGGCCTGATCCCTGGCACTGCCCACAATGCCATCTGCCTCCTCCTCAGCCGATGCCAAACGGCGTTCGAGCTCCTTCCTGAGCTTCTCCGCTTCTGCTATGCTCTGCTCAAGCCGGAGTTCCCGCTGCCGTTGCGCCTCGGCGGTCTCCCGCACCCGGGCCATCGTGGGCCGGAAGAGCACGAAGTACAGCGCCGCGAACAACACGAGGAAGTTAAACGTCTGCCAGGCGACTGTCTCAAGGTTGAGATCAAGCATAGGTCATCTTTGTCCGCGCCCTCACCCCACAACGAAGAAGCGGTCGAGCAGTGGGTTAGCGAATAGGAGGATCAGTATGACCAGCAGAACATAGATCGCGGTGGTCTCAAGAAGCGCCAGCGATATGATCAAAGTGCTCCGGATCTCGCCGGCAAGCTCGGGTTGGCGGACCATGCCATCGATTGCCTTCAGCACCGCCCTTCCCTCAACGAGCGCCGGCGCGATCGCTCCCAGCACCATCCCAATGCCCGCAACCAGGATCGTAACCACGGTAACCAGTGTCCCAGGGTCCATCTCAGCCATAGTACGCCACTCCTTTGCCGTGTGTTTCTGCCGCTGTCACGCTAAGTATCGGTCGGCCGCACCGCCGAGGCGATTGCGCCCGTGGCCAGGATCACAAAAACGTAGGCCTGAAGCACGCCCGTGACCAAACCCAGCGCCACCATAGGCAGCGGCGCAACTGGTTTTGCCAACCGGTAGATCACGGCCACGATGATCTCTCCTGCGATGATATTCCCGAACAGACGCAGCGACAGGGAGAGGGTGCGACTGGCTTGGCCGATGACATCCAGGACGAACATCGGCGATGCCAACTCCCTCAAGTACCCTACCACGCCCTTTCGCCGGAAGCCAAAGTAGTAGACAGCGACCAGGACGACAAGGGCAAGCGCCACCGTCGTGTTGATGTCCTTGGTCGGTGACTGGAGCACAGGCACGATGCTGATGTTATTCGCCACCAGTAGGTAGATCGCCAACGTACCAAGAAACGGAACATAGGGCTCCGGGTCGAGAGCGCCAATGGAGCTGGCAACCATGTCTCTCAGGAAGGCGTAGGCCACCTCCAGAACTGAAGGAGCATATCGGCTCAGGAGCCATGCACCAATGATGATCAACGCCATCGTGACCCAGGCGGATAACACGGTATCTCTGACTGTCAGTCCAAAGACCAGAATCGACTTGGGGAACACCTCTTCCATTGCGCAGCCCTCCTACCTCTTCGCCCGCCCACGCGTGCCATCCCTCGCGCCCTGAGCCCGCAGCACAAACAACCATCGACCGAGGAGCATGCCCAGACCAGCCGCTACACCGGAGCTGGCACCACCAAGCATGGCCATGGTCAGCACTCCTCCGGTCATCAACGTGCGCAGGGAGGATCCGGCAAGGACATACATCCTACACGTGCGGGATCCCACATGCTCCACATGCTCGACCATACGAACGATCATCGTCGCCTGGAGCAGGCTGACGCATACGCCGACGATCAGCCACGGCACGGCAACCAGTAACACTCAGACCTCCTCGGCGACATCGTGCAGAGCGCCGCGCGCGACATCGCCGACTTCGTCTCGTGCCGCCCCCGGCTCGCGTTGAGCGTGCAGCGTCGTGACGAGCACCTCTGCCAGACGCTCAAACCGCAGCGCTTCCGCCTCGACCGGGACGTCGTCCGGGACGGCAGCCTCTTCGGGCTGCTCGGTCAGAATCAGCACGCGGCCCTTTGAGACGCGCACAACACCCGGGCTGATCGCGAGCGCGGCTTCGCCCCCGTCGGTGACGTACTGCACCACGCCCGACGCAGTCTCTGCAAGGAGCGGGGCGTGACGCGGTAGTATGCTCAGCCAGGCGCCGTCGGCCAGTCGCAGCCGCACCTTGCGTACGTCATCCACCTGCAGAAGCGTCTTCTCCGGCGTGAGGATCGTCAGGTCCAGCATCGCATCCACTGCACGTGTCCCTACCCCACCATGCGCTCACGCTGCAGAACCGCATCGAGTGACCCCACCATGTAGAAGGCCTGTTCGGGAACATTGTCGTGGTCCCCGGCCACAATCTCACGGAACCCCTGTAGCGTCTGAGAGAGCGACACGTGGGCGCCAGGGATGCCGGTGAAGGCCTCCGCCACGGTCAGCGGCTGGGTCAGGAACCTCTGGATGCGCCGAGCTCGGTGTACCGCGATGCGGTCCGCATCGCTGAGCTCCTCCATTCCGAGGATCGCGATGACATCCTGCAACTCCTCGTACCTCGCGAGCAGCTCACGTACACCCATCGCGATATCGTAGTGCTCGTTTCCAACTCCTTCGGGCGTGAGCAGAGAGCTGCGCGAGGCCAAAGGATCGATCGCCGGGTACAGCCCGCGGCTCACCTGTTCGCGCGAGAGGACGGTAGTCGCGTCGAGGTGGGCAAATGTCGCGACGACCGCCGGATCCGTCAGATCATCAGCAGGGATGTACACCGCCTGGATCGATGTAACGCTACCCCGGCTCGTGGTGGCGATGCGCTCCTGTAGCTCGCCCATCTCACTCTGGAGCGTGGGCTGGTAGCCGACCTCACTTGGCAGACGCCCCAGAAGCGCAGAGACCTCGGATCCTGCTTGGATATAGCGGAACACGTTGTCAATGAACAACAGCACTTGCCGGCGTTCAGTATCTCGGAAATACTCCGCCATTGTGAGCGCGGTGAATGGCGCCCGAAGCCGCGCCCCCGGAGGTTCGTTCATCTGCCCGAACACCAGCACCGTGTTCTCCAACACGCCGGTACGCTGTAGCTCTAGCCACAGGTCGTTGCCCTCGCGACTGCGCTCGCCTACGCCGGCGAAGAGCGCAATCCCCGAGTGCTCGCGGATGGTGTTGCCCATCAGCTCGATCATCAGCAGCGTCTTGCCAACCCCAGCGCCACCGAAGAGCCCGATCTTGCCCCCACGTGGATAGGGTGTCAGAAGGTCGATGGCCTTAATCCCTGTGACGAAGACTTCACCGGCGACGCGGTTTTCGGTTAGCAGCGGACTCCGAACGTGGATCGGGCGGCGCTCAGCGACGACCTCCGGCCCACCATCGATCGGCTGTCCGAGTACACTGAACATCCTCCCAAGCGTCAGGGGGCCCACAGGCACAGCGATCGGCCCCCCAGTGTCGATCACGGGGAGACCACGGCGCAGTCCCGCCGTGCTACCCATGGCAATACAGCGAACGGCATGGGGATCGATGTGCTCCTGAACCTCGACAACGAGCTCAATCCCGTCATCTCGTTGCACGGTCAGGGCATTGTGTATGCTGGGGAGTTCGCCCGACGGGAAAACCGCGTCGACGACAACACCCACGATGCGCGCTAATAGCCCGGGTGTAGCCAAGCCCACCTCTATCAACCCGCCACCAGGAGCGCCCGCCGGGCTCCGTGGGTTCAACCGGTCTCCGCAGAGTACTCGGTAGTCAACGCCGAAATGCACCGTCCGCTGTGCAGGCCGGTTTGCCGCGACGCATAGTATACCAAGCCCACCAACGAGCACAAGTCATAGGGCTGTGGACAAAGCCTGGAATTCGTGTATGATCGGGACAAGATATCGGTGTCGCCTACGACATCGGCCGCTTTGGGGGATACGACAACAGATGCCACTTGTTGAGGAGTTGGGTATCGATCTGGGGACCGTCAACGTACTGGTATATGTACGCGGGCGCGGGATAGTGCTCCAGGAACCATCCGTGGTCGCGCAGGAGCGCGAGAGTGGCGAGGTTGTGGCTGTCGGCGAGGAGGCGCGCGCGATGATGGGCCGTGCACCCGAGACGATCATTGTGCGCCGCCCTCTGCGTGCCGGTGTTATTGCTGACTACCGGGTCACGCAGAAGATGCTCTTCTACTTCATCAACCGCGCCATCGGCAAGGTGCGCCTGCTCAAGCCCCGCGTGTGCGTGACCGTGCCCTTCGGGGCGACCCAAGTCGAGCGCCGCGCAGTTCAGGAGGCAGCACTCGAGGCGGGTGCAAGCCGCGCCTACAGAATCCCTGAGCCAATCGCGGGCGCCATAGGCGCAGGACTGCCCATCCATACACCTGGCGGTCATATGGTGGTCGATCTGGGCGGCGGCGCTAGCCAGGCCGCGGTCCTGTCGGTGTATGGCGTAGTCACATCATCGGCGATCCGCGAGGGCGGCGTTCGGATGGATGAGGCCATCGCCAGCTACGTCCGACGCAAGTACAACCTTATGGTGGGAGGCCCCACCGCCGAGGAAGCCAAGATCCGTGTCGGGGCCGCGGTGGCGCTGGAATCGGCTCTGCGTATGGATGTCCAGGGGCGCGACCAGGTGACAGGCTTACCCCGAAGCGTTGAGATCAGCAGCGACGATATCGTCGAGGCCCTTGAGGAGCCGATCGCTCTGATCGTCAACATGGTGAAATCGGTGCTTGAGCGCACGCCGCCTGAGCTCGCCTCGGACATCATTGACCGCGGTATGACGATGATTGGGGGCGGTGCCCTCCTCCGGAACATCGACCAGTTGCTCACGCAGGAGACGGGCGTGCCTGTGTACGTCGCTGACGCGCCCATGGCCTGTGTTGCGATCGGCGCCGGCAAGAGCCACGCGCTCTTACCCTATCTGCACCGCACGCTGCCCGAGATCTAGCACGCGATCCTTCCAGAGCCTGCGGCCGGCGACTCGACCGGGAAGCTCCATGGTGGCTCTTTTCGGGCACCCCTGTTCACGCAAACGCCGCATTGCTCACCCCCATCCTTCGTGGTATAATGACCGCGGTCATAAATGACCGCGGTCAATCTTCGGGGTACTCCTATGCGCAAGCATCTGTTCTGGCCACTATTGCTCATCGGTCTGGCTGGCCTGGTTGCCGGTTTCTACTGGGTCCGCCGACAGCCGAACAAGGCACCCACGGACGAGATCCTCAGGACGGGCGCGGTGGTCCGTGGCGATCTCGTGATATCGGTATCCACGAGCGGCACCGTGTCGATGCGGAGAGTCAGTCGCGTCGTGCCCACAACCACAGCGAAGGTCGCTCGTGTTCTCGTATCGCTGCAACAGCGGGTCGTCGAGGGCCAGATTCTGGGTACGTTGGACGACGTGGACTTGCTGCGCACGATAGAGCAAGCTGAGATCGCGGTCCGGCAGGCTGAGCTTGCGCTCGATGTGGCACAACGATCGACAGACTCAGAGCAAGTGCGTCTCGCCGAGTTGACGGTGTCGACAGCCGCCGAAGCGCTGGAACTCGCCCGGATCGGGACCGAGACGGCGCGTGTCGATGCAGAAACGCTCATTGTTCAGGCGCAGCGTCAGCGCGAACAGGCCTACATCCGGTATAGAGATGCGCCTGACGGCGATGAGAAGAGCCGTGCTCAGACGGCCTTTGAGCAGTCCGAAACCCAGGAACACATCGCGCGCCTAAACGCTGACCTCACGCGGGCTTCAGCCGATGCTCAGTACAAGGCCGCGCTACTCAATCTTGTCCAAGCCCAGAATGCTCTCGACACGCTCAGGAAACCCCCAGACGAGGATACCATCGAACAACGGGCCCTCGATGTGGAGCAAGCACGCCTCCGCCTTCAGCAGGCAAAGCGAGCCCTTAGGGATGCGGAGCTGATAGCTCCCCACTCCGGACTCGTCGCCTCAATCGACGCCAGCGAAGGCGCCGTCCTTAGAGCAGGACAACAAGCATTCACGATCGTGGACGATAGCGCTATCTACGTTGACGCCACAATCGACGAGATCGACATAGGCGCCGTTGAAGTCGGACAGGAGGCCACGTTGGTTCCTGACGCCTATCCTGATGTGACGTTGGCGGGTGTCGTTGAGTCCATCGCGCCGGCATCGACCAACGTCGGAGGCCTAGTCGCGTACCGCGTCCGGATCGAGCTTCTCCCAACCGAGGAAGCCCGCCTTCTCGACGGTATGGCAGTCGGCGCTCAGATCATCACCGAGGTTCTGGGGGATCGGACTCTGGTCCCTTCCTGGGCCGTTCGCCGCGACCAGGAGACCTACGAGACCTACTGCCTGACCGTACGAGAAGAGGGCCTGCAGCGGACGACGGTCGAGATCGGTCGAAGCAATGAGCTCTATGCCGAAGTGACGAACGGCCTCACGGTCGGCGATACTGTGGCGCTCGTTGCTCAGGAGCGCAGTTTCTTTGATGCCGCACCCCAGGGAGGTCCTCCGTGGGCCAACCAGTAACGGCTTGCGGTCACGGTCGCACAGGATGACACGATGAAGCGTACGATGCTCTGGATCATTGCAGCCGCCGCGATTGCGGTCCTAGGCGTTGGAGGCTACTGGTTCTGGGATCAACGGCGCGGCCAGTCGGCGCAGCCCGAAATCCTCCGGACGGCGGTCATCGAGCGCAACACGATCGATCTGACCATCGCGTCCAGTGGCAGTGTTGCAGTCCACCGAAAGCTTGACGTTGCCTTCGAGTTCCCCGGCGCCGTGACCGCCGTCGACGTCGAGGTCGGCGATCGTGTGGAGCCAGGGCAGCGGCTCGCAAGCCTCGAACGGGCCACAGCTGAGGAGTCGCTCAGACAGGCTCAGATTGCTGTAGCACAGGCTGAACTCAACCTAAGCCGGCTCCTGAGGCCGGTTGACTCGGGACAGGTCCGGTTGGCCGAGTTGTCGATCCAAGAGAGCCTTGCAGCGATGGCGACAGCGAAGATAAGCCAGCAGGTCGCCCAGGCCCAGGCTGGTTACGACCAGGAGCGCGCGCGGGACTTCGCTAGCCGCGCAGCCGACGCTCAGCAGTCAGTCCTCGACCGCCTCGACCAGTTTGGCCTGCCCGAAGCCTACGCGGCGCCGGCGACCGCCGCAATGATGGAGGCCGAAGGCAACGTGGGAATCACGCAGCTCAGGAGCGACCAAGCGCTGCAACGCGCCCAAAGCAACTGGCAGTCGGCTTACGAGCGCTACCAGAGGTCTACACAGACTCTGGCTACTTTGCGGGAGGGCGCAGATGCAGACCAGGTTGAGAACCTGGAGCTCGCACTGGAGCTCGCCCGACTCAACGTCGCGCAAGCCCAGGCGAATCTGGACTCGACGACGCTGAGAGCACCGATTGCTGGCATCGTTGCTGTTGTCACCGTTCAGGCGGGTGACACCGCCGCCATGGGCGTGCCTGTAGTCACTCTGATCGACGACTCGATTCTGTACGTCGACCTGTCGGTTGATGAGATCGACGTCGGGGCCATTCACGAGGATCAGCCCGTTAGCGTCAACGTCGATGCCCTTCCGGATCTCACGATCGATGGAGTCGTCGAGAGCATTGCGCTCCTGCCACAGAACGCTGGAGGTGTCAGCGTGTACCCGGTGCGCGTTCGCCTGCATTCCGCCGAGCTCGCGGCGGTGCGCGAGGGCATGACTGCCAACGGTGTCATCGTCGTCGGCGCCGTCGAGGACGTGCTCACAGCTCCGACGTGGGCCATCCGCACGGATCCTGCTACAGGCAGCACGTTCACGTACAGGTTAGCTGCTGGTGGCACCGTGCAACGCGTGGATGTAGAGATCGGCGCGACCACCGAAACCATGACCGAGATCATCTCCGGCCTTGAGCAGGGCGCGACCGTAGCGCTTGTCGCGGAGTCTCGCAGTCTCTTCGACCTGCAGCCCCAACGATAGCCGTGGATGTCGTAGCTCACCAAGAGGCGAACCGGTATGGCTGACAGCAACACCGTCATCTGGGTCCAGGATCTGCACAAGATCTACAAGATGGGCGAGAACGAGGTCCACGCACTCCGTGGCGTATCGCTGGCCGTGCAGCGCGGCGAGATCACGGCTCTGATGGGACCCTCCGGTTCTGGGAAGTCCACGCTGATGAACATTCTGGGCTGCCTCGATCAGCCGACGTGGGGCACCTACGTGCTGGGCGGCAAGGACGTGAGCCGTATGAGCGACGACGAGCTGGCTGAGGCTCGCAACCGCTTGGTTGGTTTCGTTTTCCAGAGCTTCAACCTGCTGCCCCGGACATCAGCGCTCGATAACGTGCTGCTTCCTCTCGTCTATGCGGGTGCGCCGCGCAAGGAGCGCCGCGAGCGCGCCTTGGAGGTTCTTGGGGCCGTCGGGCTGGCCGACCGGACGCACCACACGCCCAATGAGCTGTCAGGCGGCCAACAGCAGCGCGTGGCAATCGCGCGGGCGCTTGTCAACGAGCCGAGTATCATCCTCGCCGATGAGCCGACCGGTAACCTCGACAGCAAGTCCGGACGCGAGGTGATGGGGATACTACAGCGACTCAATCGCCAGATGGGCATCACAGTGATGCTGGTCACGCACGACCCAAACATCGGGCGCTACGCGCAGCGTGTGGTGAGTATCTTCGACGGCAAGATCGTCAGAGAGGAAACCGTGCCGAATCCGATCGACGCCGCCACCGAGGCCGACGAGCTCGAAAGGTCCACACCATGAAGCTGCTCGAAGGCGTCCGCCTTGCACTGCGTGCCCTGACCACGAACAAGCTGCGCTCCGCGCTAACTATGCTGGGTATCATCATCGGCGTAGGGGCCGTGATCACCCTCATGTCCGTGGGAGAGGGTGTTCAGAACTACATCACGACTCAGTTCGAAGCGATCGGCACAAACCTGTTCTTCCTGATCCCGGGATCGTTCCAGGAAGAGCTCAGGCGGCCGGCCTACATCACCCTTCGCGACGCTGAGGCGATCGCGAACCCCGTCGAGGCCCCGAGCGTCCTGCGTGTCGCTCCTACGGTCCAGGGCTCGGCATCGGTCACCACGCCCGGATACGACCGCACCGTCGAGGTCAGCGGCGTTACCCCGGAGTACACGCTGGTGCGCGATTGGCCCACGGTTTTCGGCCAGTTCTTCACGCCGGCGGACAACCAAGCCCGCGGCCGGGTCGCCGTCCTCGGCGCCAGTACAGCCTCGTACTTCTTCCCGGACCGCCCTGACCCGACCGGCGAGGTCATTCGCATCAACGGATCGCCGTACCGCGTCATAGGTGTGCTGAACGAGCGAGGCGGTAGTAGCTTCCGCAACGAGGACGACGTGGTCCTCATTCCCCTCAACACCGCCCTGAGCCGCACCTTTCCACGGCGCACAAGCACCGGCGAACCGCGGCTCTCGTTGGTCTACGTGCAGGCCGTATCGGAGGACCGCATGAACGCGGCCATCGAAGAGGTCTCGCTCATCCTGAGACAGCGTCACCGGATCGGTATCGGCGAGCCCGACGATTTCACGGCGATCAGCCAATCAGACATCATCGGCACATTCCAGCAGATCACCAGCGTTCTGACCGTATTCCTTGGCGCGATCGCGGGCATCAGTCTGTTGGTCGGCGGCATCGGCATCATGAACATCATGCTAGTGTCAGTTACGGAGCGGACGAGGGAAATCGGGCTGCGCAAAGCAGTGGGAGCGCGGAAGCGCGACATCCTCTGGCAGTTCCTGACGGAGGCGATGATGCTGTCCACGTTTGGTGGAGGCGTTGGCATCCTCCTGGGTGCAATCGGGGCCGCGACGATCACGTATTTCCTGAGAGACGATGGGTTCTCGGCTGCCTTCACCGCAGGTGCGGTGGCACTGGCGACGCTTTTCTCGGCGGCAGTCGGGCTCTTCTTCGGCATCTACCCCGCACAGCGGGCGGCTGCCCTCAACCCGATTGACGCCCTACGGTACGAGTAGGCTGCCTCGGGATCACCCTATTCAGACGCAAGAACAGCCCGGGAGATCCCGGGCTGTTCTCTGTAGCGAGGGGCAGATTTGAACTGCCAACCAAGGGCTTATGAGTCCCCTGCTCTGCCATTGAGCTACCTCGCCAAGGCCACTCACACGCCGCATTATATGCCAAATCACCTATCCGTCAAGACAGATCCCGCGCCCAGGGCCCTCCTCCCCAGGCACGGCAAGTCGGTGGGCGGGCCTCTTGCGCAATCGCGCTGCTATGCTATAATGTCGGGTGTACAGGATAGCGCGGGTGTAGTTCAGTGGTAGAACGTCAGCTTCCCAAGCTGAATGTCAAGGGTTCGAATCCCTTCACCCGCTCAGATGAGAGGCGCACTGCGGTCTGCAGTGCGCCTCTTCTGTGTTGTGGAGTGATCAAGGCCTCCATCCACGACACCCGTGCGATCATCGAGCGGCTCCGCACTCAGGTCGCCTCGCCGCGGCCCTTCTCACCGGATCGCCGCCACCACCAGGCTAACCACAAACGCCACCTCAGGCGCCACCACAACCAGACCGCCTCCCGACGCTGTTCGGGGCTGACGCCAAGCTCAGGACCATACCACACCTGGGCGTATAACTCGACGAGGGACTGGATCTCCTCCGATGCGGGCTCCACCAGCTCAACGCCCGTGAACCCGTGCGTGGCGCTGATCGCCTTGACACGCTCTCCGAACGCGTGGGACATCTCAAAGGGCGTGTAGCCATCTAGGAGCTTCACGCGGATCCGGCGAGCGTGGCGCCTGAGGCGGCCATAGAGTCGAGTGAACGTTCGCTCCTGCTGTGTCGCGAGGAGGCTGAGCGCATCCACACCGGTACC